>DATAPC010000018.1:0-14454 GCA_036265415.1 Gaiella sp. | reverse complement strand
GGGCGAGCAGGAACTCGTTCCACGTGTACGTGAAGACGAGCACCGACATCGTCAGCACCGCAGGCATCGCCTGCGGGAGCAGCACCCGACGCAGCACGCCGAAGCTCGTCGCGCCGTCGATCCGCGCCGCCTCGACGAGCGAGCGTGGCGTCGAGCGGAAGAATGCGCGCATCCAGAAGGTGCCGAACGCCACCGACTGGCCGATCTGCGGGAGGATCAGCGCCCAGTACGTGTTGAGCAGGTGCCAGTGGAGAAGCGGGACGTCCGAGAAGTCGTAGTAGAGGGGGATCACCGTCGCCTCGTAGGGGAAGATGATCCCGAGCAGGATGATCGGGAACACGATCCGGTCGCCGGCGAAGCGCATCGTCCCGAACGCGTAGCCGGTGCCGATCGAGAGCACGGCCGAGGCCGCCGTGACGGTCGCGGCGACGATGAAACTCGACTTGAACCCGGTCGCGAAGTTCCCCTCCGACCACGCCGCCTCGAAGCTCGACAGGTCGATTCGAGTGGGGACGGCGAAGCCCGTGACGAGGTCGGTCTTCCTGTGCAGCGCGAGGAACAGGATCGAGAGCACGGGGTAGATCGCGATCAGCGAGAACGTGCACAGCACGAAGTACGTCCCGACGCGGTCGAGGCGGCCAAAGGTCACGTCCGCTCACTCCGGTCGCCGATTCGCAGCACGATTGCGGCCAGGAGGAAGATCGCGACTGCGAGCACCGTCGCAATCGCCGCCGCGTAGCCGACGCGGTTGTACAGAAACGCGTTCTGGTACATGTACATCGAGGGGACGATCGTCTCGCCGCCCGGCCCGCCGGCTGTCGTGTTGTAGACGATGTCGAAGCTGCGGAGCGCGTTGATCGTCGTCAGCACGAACGCGACCAGGATTTCGTTGTGGAGGCCCGGCAGCGTCACCGCGAAGAACTCGCGAACGGCGCCGGCCCCGTCGACCCGCGCCGCGTCGTAGAGCGACGTCGGGATCTTCTGGACGCCTGCGATGAAGAGCACCATGCAGAGCCCGAACGTCACCCAGCTCCCGATGGCGCCGATCGACGGCAGCGCCCAGGTGAAGTCGCCGAGCCACGGTCTCGTCAGCGACTCGAGCCCGACGAGCTCGAGGAAACGGTTGAGCGGCCCCTCACTCGCGTAGATCCACGTCCAGGCCTGCGCGATCACGACGCCTGCGATGAGCTGCGGCAGGAACAGCGTCGTGCGGAAGAAGCGGAACCCGCGGATCGTGGAGCGCGTGAGCGCCGCGGTGAGCATCAGCCCGATGATCACGGGCAGCACCGCGTAGTAGACGATCAGGATCGCCGAGTGGAGGAACGCGTCGCGCAGGACGCTGTCGCGCAGCGCCTCGCCGTAGTTCGCGAGCCCGACCCAGGTCTTCTCCGTCAGACCGTCCCACTCGAACAGCGAGTAGTAGACGGTGTGGAGGAGCGGGGCGAGCGTGAAGAGGACGTAGAAGGCAAGCCCGGGAAGGACGTAGAGCCAGCCGACATTGCGCGGGTCGCCCGGCGCCCGCCCGCTGCGCCGCTTCCGCGGCGCGCCCGGTGCTACGGGATCCGGGCGCGCCGCGGCTGCGCGATCGTCATCTGTCACGCGGGGTCGATCAACTGCCGAGCGTCTTGTGGAACTTCGCCCAGTCGTCCTGCACCGCCTTCGCCATGCCGGCAGGCGTCTGGCGACCGGCGAGGAGGAGCTGGAACTGGTTCTGCAGCGTCGTGTACATGGACGGCGAGGCCCAGTCGGTGTAGAGCAGGAGTCCGTCGTCGTTCGCGACCTGCTGGAACGCCTTGGTCACCTGGCCCAGGTAGGCGTCACCCGCGGGCGCCTTTGCGCGCCGGTCGGATGGGATCTGCTGCTGCGAGTACATGAGCGCCTTCGCCCTCTGCGAGGTGATCACGTAGTCGAGCCACTCGGCGCCGAGGTCGGGGTACTTCGTCTTGGCGGAGATGTGCCACGGCCCCGAGAGGCCGCCGATCGACGCCCACTGGCCGCTCGGTCCGGGCGGGATCGGCATCACGACCACGTTCTTCGCGCCGAGGCCCGTCTTGATGATCGTCGAGTCCCAGTCGCCGCCGATCCACATCGCGCCCGTGCCCTTGGCGAACGCGCCGGCCGAGGCGTCGTACTCGACCGCGTTGTAGTCGTCGTTGAAATAGCCGGCCTTGGCCCACGCCTGGAGCCTGGTGAGCGCCTTGATCGTGCCCGGCGTGTCGTAGCGCGACCCCGGCACGTGGTACGTCCAGTTCCGGACGCTCTGAGGCTTGACGTATGCGCCCCAGATGCCGCCGAAGAGGTGGATGAAGGCGTACCCCTCGTTGTTGCCGACTTCGATCACGGGGTCGTCCGAGGGGAGCTTGGCGCGAAGCGTCGCAAGCATCCTCTCCCAGCCCGCATACGTGCGAGGCAGCTTGTTCGGATTGATGCCCGCGGCGACCAGCTTCTTCCTGTTGATGAACGCGACGACGTTCTGGCCGGTCTGCGCGATGCCCCAGACAGGGCCCTTGCCGAACCGCTTGCCGTCGGGCGTCCAGCGGAACATGCCCCACGTCGACGGCGCGTAGAGCTTGTCCCAGCCGTATTTCTTGACGTACTTGGTGAGCGGCAGGATCAGCTTCGCCTTCACGAGCTGCGCGTCGGTCTGGTAGCCCTGGTTCCCCTCCGTCACGTCCGGGCCGCTCCCGGAGGCGAGCGCCCGCGGCACCGTGCCGACGAGGTCGTTGAACGACTTGAAGACGAGGTTGATCTTCACGCCCGGATGGCTCTTCTCGAAGTCCTTGCTCAGCTCCTTGAGCACGGGCTCGAGCCCCGGGTCCTGGTTGTCGTAGGACCACATCGTCAGGGTGGTGGTCGCATCCCTGCCCGCGTACGCGCCGGCCGTCGCGGCGAGCAGCGTGCAGGAGAGGACGACGAGCACTCCCAGCAGCAGGCGCCTGTTCACATTCCCTCCTCGGGCTTGGCCGCCGCCCCGGCGGCGGATACGAGACTATAGAGCGATGCCAGCGGCGGACCGAAACCCGCGCGCCGCGGGCTCCGAACGCCTCCTCGGGATCGACGTCGGCGGCACGAAGGTGGCTGCCGGGATCGTGGACGCGGCGACCGGTGCCGTCCTCGAGCGTCGCCGTATCCGGACTCGGCCCGAGCGTGGGGGAGCCGCGGTCCTGGCCGACTGCGCGGCGATCGTGGACGAGCTGGGCGGCGGCCGGCTGCCCGTCGGGATCGGCCTCTGCGAGCTCGTCGACCTCGGCGGCCGCCCGGCGAGCGCCGACACGCTCGACTGGCGTGGGCTCGACGTCGCAGCCGCGTTCCGCGCTCCTCGCGTCGTGGTCGAGTCGGACGTGCGCGCCGCGGCGCTCGCCGAGGCACGCCTCGGGGCGGGCGCCGGCGTCTCGCCGTTCCTGTTCGCCGTCGTCGGAACGGGCGCGAGCGCATGCCTCGTGGTCGACGGCACGCCGTATCGGGGCGCTCGCGGCGAGGCGATCGTGCTGGGCGCGCCGCCCGTCGAGGCCGTCGCGAGCGGCGCCGCACTCGCCCGAGCGGCACGTGTGGCGCGTGCCGAGGACGCTCTCGCCGATCCGGCGCACGCCGAGCTCGTCGAGAACGCGGCGCAGGCTCTCGGCGGGACGCTCGCGGTGCTCGTCAACGCGCTCGACCCGGCGCTCGTCGTCCTCGGCGGCGGGCTCGGCGCCGAGCCGGCGTTCCGCGATCTCGTGGCTCGGAGCCTCCGCGCGCACGTCGCGTATCCGCGGACGCCGCCGCTCCCCGTCGTCTCCTCGGGCCTCGGCGCGGACGCCGGCCTGGTCGGCGCCGCTCTGTCCGCGGCGTCGAGCGAGCCGTCGTAGAGTGGCGGCGTGGGCGAGCATCGTCTCGACGCGAGCAGGATCCATCACAACTGGGACTCCGGCCGCGAGCCTGTGCTCGAGGTCGGCTCCGGCGACGTCGTCCACTTCGACCTCCGGGTCACGGGCGATGGTCAGGTGAGCGAGAGCTCCACCGCCGGCAGCGTCGAGTGGGACTTCGAGACCATCTACAACCTCGCGGGGCCGATCCGGGTCGAGGGCGCGCGTCCCGGCTCGACGCTCGAGGTCGAGGTGCTGGCGCTGGCGCCGGGCCCGTGGGGCTGGACGGCGTTCCTCCCCGGGGCGGGCCTGCTGCCCGACGACTTCGCCGAGCCGTACCTGAAGATCTTCGACCTCCGGGGTCGGACGACAGCGCGCGTGGCCGACGGCGTCGAGGTGCCGCTCGAGCCGTTCCTCGGCACGATGGGCGTCACGCCGGACGAGCCCCCCGGCCCGGTCGACGTGTTCCCGCCGCACCGCGGCGGCGGCAACATCGACACCCGCCATCTGGTCGTCGGCTCGCGGCTCTGGCTGCCCGTCTGGTGCGACGGCGGGCTCTTCTCGTGCGGCGACGCGCACGCCGTCCAGGGCGACGGCGAGGTGTGCGTCAGCGCCGTCGAGTGCGGCATGACGGCCACGTTGCGGCTCACCGTCCACGACCGCTCCATTCCGGGCCCGTCGTACGACGTCCCCGAGCGCATCGGGCCGCCCGGCCCGTACCACGGCACCATGGGCATCGACGCCGACCTGATGGAGGGCGCCCGCACCGCGGTGCGGAACATGATCGCCTGGCTCGTCGACGAGCACGGGCTCTCCCGCGAGGACGCCTACGTCCTCTGCAGCCTCGCCGGCGACCTGCACATCCACGAGATCGTCGACGCCGGCGTCTGGAACGTCGGGATGACGATGCCGCTCGGCGTCTTCATCTGAGCTGGAGCGTCCGCGGGTGCCGCCCGAGACCGGCCTCTCGCAGGACCTGAGCGAGCTGCCGTCGTCCCTCGCCTCGACGCTCGCCCGGCGCGACGGCTTCGAGGACGTCGCCGCCGTCCTCGGCTCCGACCGCGTGCGGCGGGTGGTCGCGAGCGGCAACGGCGCCGCGTACTACGTCGCGGTCGCGCTGTGGCTCGCCTCGCTCGAGTCGGCGGAAGGCCCGGAGGTCGTGGCGGTCCCGAGCGGGCTCCTCGCTCGTGGGGCCTTCGCGTGGCGTGACGGCGACGCCTTCCTCGCGGTGTCGTCCTCCGGCGAGTTCCGCGACCTCGTCGAGGCGGTCGACGCGGGCGTGCCGTCGCTGTTCGCGGCCGTGACGGCGACACCGGGCTCCACGCTCGGCTCCCGCGCGGATGCGCGAGCGCTCGTCACCGTCGAGCACCAGCGGGCCGTCACGCACACCCAGGCCTTCTGCGGGGCGGTCGCCGCCGCCCTGGCGGTCTGGGCCGAGGTGACCTCCGACGACGCGCTCGACGCCGCGTTGCGGCGCCTGCCGGACGACCTCGGGCGCACGATCGGGCGCGCTCGCGCCTGGGCCGACGAGATGTCCGGCGTCGAGGCCGACACCGCCGTCGTGTTCGGCAGCGGCCCCGCCTGGGCGGCGGCGCTCGAGGCGGCGCTGCTCCTCAAGGAGGTCGCCGGGATCCCGGCAGAGGGCGTCGAGACGCGCGAGGGCGCGACGTCGGCGATGATGGCGCTCCGGCCCGGCGCGCTCGCGCTGAGCCTGCCCGCGGGAGACGATGATCCGCTCCTCGCCGAGGCGGAGGAGATTTGCGCTGCGCAGGGTGCCAGTGTCCTCCGTGCCCCCGGTGGCGGGGGTGTCGACCGGCGGCTCGCAGCGATCACGACCTTCCCTGCGGTCGTCGCGCTCAGCGCCCGGATCGGGATCGAGCGCGGCCTGAACGTCGACCGGCCAGCGTGGACCGAGGCGTACTACCGCGTCGCGAGACGCACGGCATGAGCCTCGGCCTCGGCGTGCTCGGCTGCGGCAGCGCCTTCGCGGGGCCGTACCGTGGGATGATCGAGCGGCTCCGCTCGGCCGGACGCGTCCACGTGAGCGCCGTCTACGACGTCGACGACGCGAAGCGCCGCGGCGCTGCGTCGCACTACGACCTCGACCCCTGGCTCGCGGCGCCGGCGGACGTGATCGGGCGGGACGACGTCGACATCGTGCTCGTGCTGACGAGCATGAACGAGCACGGGCCGCTTGCGAGGGCGGCGCTCGCGGCCGGCAAGCACGTCCTCGTCGAGAAGCCGCTGGCGACGTCGCTCGACGAGGCAGCGGAGCTGCTCGAGCTGTCACGCACGGCGCCCGGTCTCCTCGTCTGCGCGCCGCACATCCTCCTGAGCCCGACGTTCCGAGCCGTGCATGCCGCCGTCCGCGACGGGCGGATCGGCGAGCCGCTGACGGCGCGCGCCCGCTACGGCTGGGCGGGACCCTGGTGGAACGAGTGGTTCTACGCGCCCGGCGGCGGGTCGTTGTTCGACCTCGGCGTCTACAACGTCACGACTCTCTGCGCGCTCTTCGGCCCTGCGAGACGGGTGACCGCGATGGTCGGTGTCGCGATCCCGGAACGGGAGGTGAACGGACGCCGGATCCGCGTCGACGCCGACGACAACGCGCACGTGCTCCTCGACTTCGGCGACGCCCGCTTCGCCGTCGTCACGACCGGGTTCACCATGCAGCGCTACCGCTCGCCCGCGATCGAGGTCTACGGCAGCGAGGGCACCATCCAGCTCCTCGGCGACGACTGGGCGCCCGAGGGCTGGGAGCTCTGGCGGAACGCCGACGGCGCGTGGAGCGTCTTCCCGGAGACGGATCCCCACTGGCAGTGGACCGAGGGGCTGCGCCACCTCGTCGACTGCGTCGAGACCACGCGGCCGACGGTGACACGCCCCGAGCACGCCTACCACGCGCTCGAGATCATGCTCGCCGCCAGGGCCGCCGGCCGTGACGGCGTCGCCCGCGAGATCGCAAGCGGCTTTCCGGATCCCGTCTACGACGCGTCCTTCGGCGAGCTCGACGCCGAGCGCCTGGCCCACGACCGCCGCAGCCACGATGGCCTATAGGCCCTCGCCGCGCCCGTCGTTCGACGTCCCGACGGCGATCCGCGCGGCGGACGCTGTCACGCACACGTGGGGCGACGAGGACGCGGGCTTCGTCGAGGACTGGATCTACGTCTCCTCGCAGCGGCTCCACACGATCGTGTTCGGACTCCCGCCGGGCGGCGCGTTCCGCCATTCCGAGGCGTTCCGCACCGTGTTCGCGGCCGACGAGCTCCTCCACGTCCTCCAGGGGACGCTCGTGCTCGCGAACCCGGAGACCGGCGAGGTCGTGCGCGCCGAGCGGGGAGAGAGCGTCTTCTTCCGGCGCGACACGTGGCACCACGGCTTCTCGTACGGCGACGAGCCCCTGCGCGTCCTCGAGTACTTCGCCCCGCCTCCGGCGACGGGCACCTCGGGTGCCTATGCGCAGACACGGCCCTACCTCGAGCAGAGCGTCTACGCCGCAGAAGGCGTCGTCGGTGCCCTGGCCGAAGCCCGTCCGCCGGCTGGCTCGCTGCACCTCCTCCGCCGCGAGGACAGCGTCTGGCGCCTCGACCGCGGCGTGCTCGCCGGCCTCCTCGTCTCGACCGAGCACCTGACCGTCGGCACGCTCACGGTCCCGGCCGGGCAGGCGAGCGTGGAGGAGGCACACGACGGCGAGGAGCTCGTCTACGTGACCCGCGGCGAGCTCCGCGTCGAGGCGGGCGCCATCGCAGAGACGCTGGCGCCGGGCGACGCCTTCTTCCTCCCGTCGGGCGTCCCGCACAGCTACGCCGCGACCGAGAGCGGCGTCGCCGAGGCGGTCTTCGGCGTCGCGCCGACCTACGAGCCGCCGCGCGCGCGAGCCCGAGGGCCCCGCGCGCAGGGCCCTCGAGCGAGCGGCTGACAGAAGCTCAGACGAGCTTCTGGTTGTGCCACTTTCGGTAGATCGACTGCGCCTTCTGGGCGAAGGCGGACACCGCCTCGGCGGGCGTCGACTTGCCCTGCGCGACCTGGGCGAACATCTGCGGGATCAGGAACGTGTTGTAGATCTCGTCCATCACCGGCGTCGAGTTGCCCGGGTGCCCGGGGTTCGTCGTGTACCTCTCGGCGATCGTCGTGAGGACCGAGTACTTGCCCTTCGGCTTGTGCGGGTCCTGCGCCGTGAGCGTGCGGATCGCCTTGAACCCGCCCTTGATCGAGTTCGTCCAGGGCGGGAAGTTGTAGTACTTGCTCCGCACGAAGTGATCCTGGTAGTTGAGCTGCTGGTCGACGACGTACTTCCGCGCCGCCTCCTTGTTCTTCGCGAACTTCCAGATCAGGTAGACGCCCATCACGTGCTCGTTCCCGAGACGCATCGCCGGCCCTCGCGGGATCGACGCGAGCCAGGTGTCGTCCGACAGGGCCTGGTTGCCCGAGTCCTCGGCCGAGCGCACGATCGAGATCGCGTTCAGCGCGACCGACAGCCGGCCGGCGAGGAACGCCTGGTTGTTCGACGCGGCGGTCCAGGCGAAGACCTCGTCGGACATGCCGTTCGCGTAGATCTCCTTCATCACCTGCAGCGCCTGGATCGCGCCGCGCCGGTTCGCGCCCTGCCCGATCACGATGCGGTTGTCCTCGTTCTGGATGAACCCGCCGTAGCAGTAGAGGAGCGACGTCAGGAGCATGTTCGAATCGATCTCGTTCGACATGCCGAGCCCGACCGGGTGGCCGAGCTGCTTCAGCTTCGCCGCCCCCTGGCGCAGGTCGTCCCAGGTATTGAGGCTCACGCCCGTCTGCTGGAGAAAGCTCCGGCGGTACTGCACGGGGTCGGGAGCGTACGTCTCGGGAAAGCCGTAGAACTGCTTCGTCTTCGGGTTGTACGTCGCCTTCCGCGCCACCCGCGACATCCGGCCGGCCTTCTTCGAGACCTCCTGGACGAGGTCGGTGACGGGGATCGCCTGCCTCTGGAACGACGCCGGAGGCGAGATGAACCAGAACAGGTCGTGCCCGCTCTGCGCGGCGACCTCCGCGGCACCGGTGCTGTAGAGGAGCGCGTTGTTGATGTGGTCGACCTTGACCTCGACGTCGTTGTCCTCGCCCCACTGCTTGACGTAGGTGCCGTCGAGCCACTTGTCGTAGTCGGGGACGAAGTGGGCCCAGGTCATGATCCGGAGCTCGCCCGAGAGCTGCTTGTGGGCGAACTGGAGCGGCCGGACCCCGAGCGCCGTCTCCGTCAGGCCCCCGAACATGCTGACCGCGAACGCGGCGGCCGTGCCACGCTTCAGCACCTCACCGCGGGTGAGCGCCGAGCTCGCACCCGCGATGTCGTCGGCTGCGTCTGCCACGAGTGTTCCTCCTTTCGGGCCTCGATTGTCTAGCGGAACGCGCCGCCTGTAAAGCCCTTGATGAACCGGTCGAGAAACGCGTTGTAGAGCAGCGCGAGCGGGATCGCCGGGATCAGCGCCGCCGCCATCAGCGACTGCCAGAAGAAGACGTCCCCGCGGATGAGGTCGTTCGGGATCCCGGCCGACACCGTGCGCTGCTCGGAGCTCGAGATGAAGGTGAACGCGTAGATGAACTCGTTCACGCAGAGCGAGAACGCGAAGATCACGACGGTCAGGATCCCGGGGAGCGAGATCGGCAGCACGATCATGGTGAGCGCCTTGAGCCGTGAGGCGCCGTCCATCAGCGCCGCCTCCTCGAGCTCCTGCGGGATCGTCTTGAAGAACCCCATCAGGAGCCAGGTCGCGAACGGCACCGTGAACGACGGGTAGACGAGGATCAGCGACCAGAGCGAGTCCTTGAGGCCGAGCTGCGTCACGAGCCGAGAAAGCGGCAGGAAGAGCAGCGTCGGCGGGATCA
Organism: Gaiella sp.; assembly: GCA_036265415.1. GTDB lineage: Bacteria > Actinomycetota > Thermoleophilia > Gaiellales > Gaiellaceae > Gaiella. Next base: position 4,756 of record DATAPC010000018.1, on the reverse strand, counting down.
GGTAGACGAGGAAGATCCCTACGCCGGCTCCCTGGCCCCAGCTCCCCGCGAGACGCGCGAGCGCGTATCCGGCCGGAAGGGCGAGGAGTAGCGTGATCAGGACGACCGCGCCACCGACCAGCGCCGTGTTGAGGAGCCACGTCGGGTAGTTCGTCTCCTCGAAGAGGAACCGGACGTGATCGAGGGTCGCGTAGTTCCAGAAGTCCCAGTGGAACCCGCCTGCGAGGTCGTTGTACGTATACGGCGAGTGCTCGACGTTCGCGAGGTCGAGGTTCGTCTTGAACGTCGTGATCAGCGCGAAGAAGAACGGGAACCCGAGCACGATCGCGAACGGGATCACGACCAGGTAGGTGACGATCGTCTCGCGGCGGCTGGTCACGACACCTGCGCCCGTCGCGCGAAGAACAGCATCAGGATCGTGACGAGCACGAGCAGCGGGAAGAGGAAGAGCGAGATCGCGGCGCCGGCGCCGAGCGAGCCGGAGTCGATCCCGACGGCGAAGGCCCACGTGGGCAGCACCTGCGTGGAGTTGAAGGGCCCGCCGTGGGTGAGGATGTAGACGACGGCGAAGTCGACCGCGGTGAAGACGATCCCGAACAGCACGGCGACGAGCGCGATCGGCAGCTGCAACGGCAGGTCGACGTACCAGAGCTTCTTCACGCCCGTGGCGCCGTCGATCTTCGTCGCGTCCTCGACCTCGCTCGGGATCGACGCCCGCCCCGCGATGAAGATCACGACCGCGAAGGGAAGGATGCGCCATGCGTGCACGAGCGTGATCGAGATGAGCGCCAGATTCGGCCGGCCGAGCCACTGCAGCGGGACCTGCGCGTTGTCCTCGAGATGCACCGCGTCGAGCAGCCAGACGACCGCGTTGTCGAGATGCAGCCTCGCGAGCGTCCAGTTGAGGACGCTGTAGAGCGAGTCGAGCAGCCAGAGCCACGTGATCGTCGAGAGGACGACCGGCGCCGCCCAGGGCAGGACGACCAGGAAGCGGATGATCCACTTGCCGCGGAAGTCGCGCACGAGGAAGTTCGAGAGCACGGCCGCGCCGACGACCACGATCGCCTGCGACGCGAGGGTGAAGACCAGCGTGTTCCGGAGCGCGCGCCGGAAGTTGTCGTCGTGCCAGGCGTTCGTGAAGTTGTCGAACCCGACCCAGTGGCCGGAGAGTGAGCCGCCGATCGCGTCGGTGAAGCTCAGGTAGATCGCCCACACGAAGGGCACGCCGACGACGAGGAGCATGAAGACGACCGCCGGGGCGATGAGGAGCGGGGCGAGCACGCGGCGGCTCTCGAGAGCATGCCGCCAGCGCCTACCGGCCGGTTTCAACCGCGCAGCCTGCGCCTCCATGGGACTCGGGCGATGCTAGTAGATTGCGCGACCAGAGACGCGCGTGGCCGAGATCACCCTCGAGAGCCTCACGAAGGTCTACCCGGACGGTACGAAGGCCGTCTCCGACCTCGCGCTCGACGTCGAGAGCGGCGAGTTCGTCGTCTTCGTCGGGCCGTCGGGCTGCGGCAAGACGACCGCGCTGCGCATGGTGGCGGGGCTCGAGTCGATCACCTCCGGGCGCGTCGTGATCGACGGTCGGGTCGTCAACGACCTCCCGCCGAAGGACCGCGACATCGCCATGGTCTTCCAGAACTACGCGCTCTACCCGCACATGAACGCGGCGAGGAACATGGGGTTCCCGCTCAAGATGCGCAGGCTGCCGCAGGCCGAGATCGACACACGCGTGCGCGAGGCGGCCCGCATCCTCGGGCTCGAGGACTCGCTCCACAAGAAGCCGCGCACGCTCTCCGGCGGCCAGCGCCAGCGCGTCGCGATGGGGCGGGCGATCGTGCGCAACCCGCAGGCCTTCCTGATGGACGAGCCGCTCTCGAACCTCGACGCGAAGCTGCGCGTCGAGATGCGCGCCGAGATCTCCAGGATCCAGCGTGACCTCGGCGTGACGACGATCTACGTCACGCACGACCAGATCGAGGCGATGACGATGGGCGACCGCGTCGCCGTGATGCGGAGCGGGCTGCTCCAGCAGGTCGCCGTCCCGAAGGAGCTCTACGAACAGCCGCGCAACCTCTTCGTCGCCGAGTTCATCGGCTCGCCCGCGATGAACCTCGTCATGGCGCGGGTCGAGCGCAGCGACGGTGACGTCTGGGTCGCCTTCGGGCCGCACCGGCTCCGGCTCGCCCAGGCGACCCTCGAGCGCCATCCCGGCGTCACGGCCTACGAGGGACGCGAGGTCGTCCTCGGGATCCGCCCCGAGGACATGGAGGACGCCGCTCTCGAGCGCGACACGCATCCGGACCGCGTCCTCTCGGTCGTCTGCGACATCCGCGAGGACATGGGCTCCGAGGTCTACGTGCACTTCAACGTCCAGGCCGACGCCGTGACGACGCGCGAGGTGGTCGAGGCCCTCGTCGTCGAGCACGCGGAGGACGAGGAGGCGCGAATTGCAGCCGAGCGGGCCCGCGGCGGCGGGGTGACCTTCGTCGCCCGCGTCGAGCGGGCGACCGAGGCGCGAGAGCGCCGGCCGCTCGCGATCGAGGTCGACGTCACCCGCCTCCACTTCTTCGACGCGGAGAGAGGGGTCACCGTGAACGACGCGGCGTCCTCCTAGCTCCGCGTTTGCGGGCTGCGGGCCCGGGTAGGCAAGAGGTGCACCGACGGAAGCCACCCAAGGAGGACTCGCATGCGCACGACCGTCGATATGTGGACGTACCGCGAGGGCATCGTCGCCCCGGGCGTCTCGCCCCGCAACGTCGTCGGCTACGGCGTCGAGGCGACGGACGGCTCGATCGGCAAGGTCGACGATGCGACGTACGACGTGGGATCGTCGTATCTCGTCGTGGACACCGGCCCGTGGATCTTCGGCAAGAAGGTGATGCTCCCGGCCGGCGTGATCCAGAGCGTCGACCACGACGACGAGAAGATCATGGTCGACCGCTCGAAGGACGAGATCAAGAACGCGCCGGAGTTCGACGACTCGATGGTCACGGACGAGGGCTACCGCACGCGCCTCGGCTCGTACTACGACGAGGCCGGCCGCTGACCCATCGGCGGTGGGAGCACGGCACGCGGGGGCCGCGCGACAGCGCGGCCTCCGCGTTTCTCAGGCCAGGATCTCCTTCAGCATCGCGGCGTTGGTCGGGGCCTGCGCGACCTCCTCGTGCCCTCCGAGCAGGTCGCGCGGTGCCTCCGTCCCGGGCGAGCGGCCGTTGTTGTTGAACATCGCGTAGACGACCGTCGCGCGCTCCTCGAGCTCGCGCAGCGTCACCGCCCAGGCGCGGAGCTCGGCGCGGGAGTAGAGGTAGTCGAATCGCTCCGCCGCGCTGCCGGTGCGCTTGAACCACGTCTCGCGGTTGCGGCCGTGGAAGCGCACGTACGCCGTCCCGGACGTGCGTCCGACGACGAGCGGGATCACGTCGGGAGGCGCGTCGACCGTCACGTACGTCATGCCGTGCGCCTCCAGGAACGAGAGCGTCTCGTCCGGCTGCTCGAACCATGCCTTGTGGCGCAGCTCGACCAGCATCTCGTGGCCGGCGAGGTGCTCCTTTGCCCACTCCAGGTACTCGTACGAGGCGGGCTTCGGCACGACGTAGGGTGGGAACTGCATCAGGATCCCGCCGAGCTTCCCCACGGTGCGCAGCGGCTCGAGCGCGGCGAGAAAGCGACGGAAGACCTCCGCCCGAAGCTCCCGGGAGGGTCGCTCGACACGCCCGTGGTCGTCGACCGGGGCCTCGCCGCGGAGATCGGGCGGCAGCGCCTGGGCCTTGACGGGATGCCGTGTCATCAGCCCGAAGGCCTTCACGTGCATCACGAACCCGTCGGGCAGCATCCCTGCCCAGCGCTCGACGAGGCGCTCCTCCGGCAGCCGGTAGTACGTCGAGTTCGCCTCGACGACGTCGAAGCGCTCGGCGTAGTGGCGGAGCCGGGCCTGCGCGGGGACGCGGTCCGGATACCACGCCTTCACGAAGCTCTCGTCCGCCCACGAGCAGGTACCCACCCGGATCACGACGCCACGCTACGGGGTCGTGGCACCCGAGGCGAGCTGACGCTCGAGGAGCGTTCCCAGGTCGGCGACGACGAGATCCGCCCCGTGCGAGCGGAGCGCCGGCGCCGCACTGTCGCGATCGACCGCGACGACGACCTCGAAGCCGCCCGCGCGGCCGGCGTCGACGCCGTCGGCCGTCGTCTCGAAGACGACCGTCTTCGCGGGATCGACGTCGAGGTGGCGGCAGGCGGCGAGCAGCATGTCCGGCGCCGGCTTCCTCCGCAGCCGCTCCGCCAGCGCCGTGTTGCCGTCGACGTACGCGTCGATGAGCGCCCCGAGGTGCGCACGCTCGCAGAGGATTCGCGTGTTCGTGGAGCCCGAGACGACAGCGCAGCGCAGGGCCGCGTCTCGTACGAGCTCGAGGTACAGGCGGGCGCCCTCGAACGCATGCGCGCCGTGCTCCGCCAGGACCTCGAGGAGCGCCTGGTTCTTCCGATTGGCGAGCCCGTTCACCGTGTCGGTCCCGGGCGGGTCGTCCGGGCTCCCGTCCGGGAGGGTGATTCCCCGGCTCGCGAGGAACTCGTGGACGCTCCCGATGCGCGTCCTGCCGTGGACGAGCCTCGGATAGTCGACGCCGACGCTGAACGACCCGACCGGCACGCCCGTCCGCTCGATGTGCCTCGAGACGAACTCGTCGAACGTCCTCCGCCACGCCTCGGCGTGGATCGCCGCGCTCGGGACGAGGACGCCGTCCACGTTGAA
>DATAPC010000017.1:0-8619 GCA_036265415.1 Gaiella sp. | reverse complement strand
GAATGGAGCCGCCCGCGCACGACCGCGAGCTGCACGGCGCCGGCCGCCGTCGCCGCCTGCGCCCAGATGGAGTGCGCGACGAGGTGGAGCGTCGAGAACGTCGAGAAGATCGCGATCACCCAGAGCCAGGCGCCTGCCATGAGCGCGAGCGAGGGCCACAGGCACGCGCGCCACGCCCGGCGGCGGAACACGGCGGGCCCGACGATCGCCTCGGCGAGGAGCACGAGTCCGACGAAGAGGAAGCCGCCGGCGAAGAGCCAGTGCGCGATCTCAGCTCGAGGCTGCATCTCCACGCTCGGCGTCCGACCGCTCCAGGTCCTCGACGAGGCCCGGAGCGACGAGCAGCGAGAAGAGGAGGCCGACCACCACGACGAGGAGCGGGGGCTGCACGGCCCAGTCCCAGAAGCCCTTGCCGTCGGGGTAGAAGAACGTGATCCGGTAGGGCTGCGCGAACGCCCAGACGATGCCACCGAGGATCGTCAGCGGGCCGAGCGCCTCGACCGCGACCACGCGCAGCGTCTTCCGCGCGGTGCGCGGCTGATCCGCAGGCTGGGCACGGGAGGTGACGAACTCGTTCACGGCCAGGATCGCCTCCTGTCCAGTCTGCACGGGCACGCCCCGCTAACGCAAACGGGAACGTGCAGGCGCTCAGCGCGACAGGATGCCGTCGGCCGAGACCTTCACTCCGCGAGCACCGAAGTCCTCGCGTGAGAGCGAGCGCACCACGGCGTGTGCCGCCTCCGAGGAATCGATCGCCGGGACGCCGGAGCCGACGAGGTGCGTCGCCACCAGGCGCCCGGTCTCGAACGTTCCGTCGCCGCGAAGCGTGACCCGCAGGATCCCGCTCGTCGACAGCGGCCCGCCGAGCGAGAAGACCTTGTAGCCGGCAAAGTTGCCGAGCGAGTACGAGATCAGCCGCCCTCGGTACCACTCCATCCCGCGCAGGACGTGCGGGCCGTGACCCACGACGAGGTCGGCGCCGGCGTCGACGACGGCATGCGCGAACCGCGCGGGGTTGCCGCGGTTCTCGCCGAGGAAGAGCTCGGTGCGGCGGGTGACGTGCTGCCGGCTCCTTCCCTCGGCACCGGCGTGCATCGTCACGACGACGACGTCGGCCTCCCGCGACGCCTTGCGGACGAGCCGCTTCGCGGCGGCGATGTCGGTGAGCGACTGTGCCCACGGGTACGGCGCGAAGCCGACGAGCGCGACGCTGATGTCGCCGACCCGCTGCACGGTGATCTGGCCGGGTCGTCCCGTCGAGAGCAGCCCCACGCGGTCGAGCGCGGCCGTGGTCTGCTCGAGCCCGCCCGCGCCGAAGTCGAAGGCGTGGTTGTTCGCGAGGTTCAGCACCGTGAAGCCGGCCTGCCGGAACCAGCGCGCGTAGGAGGGCGGTGTCTGGAAGGCGAAGCAGTTCGCGCTCTTGGCCCCGCACTTCGAGCCACCGCCGGTCGAGAGCGTTCCCTCGAGGTTCCCGAGCACGACGTCGCCGGCCAGGTCGGTCTGGACGTCGGAGAAGAACGACCGCCCGCCGTCCGGCGGCAAGTGCGGCGTCGACCCCATCACGATGTCGCCGGTCGCGACGATCGCGACGACGCCTTCCGGCACCCTCGGCGCCGTGCGCTTCGCGCTCGTGCGCACCTTCGGTGCGGGCTTCGGCGCCGGCTTCGTCACGGAGGCGAGATCCGGCCCGGCCGTCGCCGGGTTCGACCCGCCGTCGACGAGCAGCGAGAACGCGAACGCGCTCGCGACGACGACCGCCCCGGCGCGAACGATCAGGGCGATCACCCGCATGGGAAGGAGCTACCTGCGGTTCAGGACGAGCAGCCAGTACGCGAGCTGCGAGAGCGCGGCCAGCGCACCGGCGACATACGTCATGGCCGCGGCGGTGAGGACCTTGCGTGCGCCCTGCGACTCGCCCGTCGAGACGAGCCCGAGGTCCGAGAGCTGCGCCATCGCGCGCCGGGATGCGTCGAACTCGACCGGCAGCGTCACGAGCTGGAAGAGGACGACGACCGCGAAGAGGAGGACCGCGAAGGTCATGAGCCCGGTGATCTGGGCGAACAGGCCGATCATCAGGATGAAGAGCCAGGCCTGCGACGCGAACGCGACGGCCGGCCACATTGCCGAGCGCAGGCGGAACGGGGCGTACGCCTTCTGATGCTGGATCGCGTGCCCCACCTCGTGCGCCGCGATCGCGGTCGAGGCGACCGACCGGCCCCCGTAGACGGGCTCCGAGAGGTGCACCGACTTCTTGCGCGGGTCGTAGTGGTCGGAGAGCGGCCCGCCGGGCGAGGTCTCGATGGGAACGCCGTCGAGGCCGTTCCGATCGAGGATCTGGCGCGCGATCTCGGCGCCCGTCATCCCGTTGGCGACGGCGACCTGCATGTTCGCCGCGACCGTCTTCTTCAGCCACGCCTGCACGACGAAGCCGATGATCAGCGGCGGAATCAGGAAGACGAAGTAGAGGCCCCAGCCACTCATTTCCCGGAAGCGTAACAACGACGTACGATCGACTCACCGTGACGGGGATCTCCCACGCCGGCGACGGCGGCGATCTGCGTGTCGGCGACGGGTTCGACAACCCGCTCGAGCGCCTGCGGCTCCTTTCCGGCGACGACGACGCGATCTCGACCTTCCTGGACGAGCTGGACGTCTCCTCGCCGCGGGAGCGCGAGATGCTGGCGGAGCTCGCGCGGAGGACGCCGCTGGCCCGCCCGGAGCGGTTCGACGCGGATCATCGCCGCGCGATCGAGGCGCTCGAGAGTCTCCGCCGCCACGGCTTCCGGGGTTCGCCGGCCGGCGCGTCGCTCGGACCGCTCGCGGTCGTCGTCGGCTGGCTCGTCGAGCTCGTGGCGCGCTACCTCGTCGTCTCGCACGTCAAGAACGTCGTGACGCAGATGCGCAACCTCTACTGGGCCCGCGAGATGGAAGCGGCCTCCAATTCGCCCGAGCTCAAGCTGCTGCGGCCCGCGCGCTTCGACGCGCAGGCCCTCGTCGAGATCATGAAGTCGCGCGAGATCGGCGTCCCTTCCTTCGTCCTCGCGGGCGTCCTCATCCCGGTGACCGCGACGCTCTGGCGGCTCGGGAGCGGATTCACCTTCGCGAGCTGGTGGGTCGCGACGCTCGTCGGGCTCCTCGGCGTCGCGATCGGGGTCGGGATCTCGTGGATCGTGCTCCGCGGCACGGCGCTCGCCAGCAACAGGATCCGGCTCTCGGTGCGGGAGCCGCTGCGCGCCGTGTGGGAGGACATCGGCAACTGCGGTGTACCGCCGAAGGACGGCTGTCGCACGTTCGCGATCCTCGCGATCGTCCTCACCGTCGGCGTCTGGATCGTCCTCCCGACCCTCGTCGCCCTGGCGCTCGCGACGTAGGGCGCGCGCCGTTCGTTTGGCACCGACTCACAGCCGGACATCACACGGCTACCGCGTGCGCGAGAACCGCTGAACCGCAGCGAGGAGCTCCTCGCTCTTCTCGCCGGCGACGTCCGGGTCACCGGAGGCGAGCGCCTGGGCGACACAGTGCGTGACGTGATCCTCGAGGAGCTTCGCCGCGACCCCTTCGAGCGCCGTCTTCACCGCCGCGACCTGCGTGAGGACGTCGATGCAGTACCGATCCTCCTCGATCATCCGCTCGATCCCTCGCACCTGCCCCTCGATCCGGTGCAGGCGCTTGGTGAGCGCCTCCTTGTCCTTGGCGTATCCGTGCATCAGGTGACCTCCCGGATCGAGTGGAAGCGCCGTAGGCGCAGGCTGTTGGTGACGACGAAGACGCTCGAGAACGCCATCGCGGCGGCGGCGACGACGGGGCTGAGTAGGCCGGCCATCGCGAGCGGGATCGCGGCGACGTTGTAGGCGAACGCCCAGAAGAGGTTTCCCTTGATCGTCGCGAGGGTGCGGCGTGAGAGGCGGATCGCGTCGACGGCCGCACGGAGGTCGCCCGAGACGAGAGTCAGGTCGCTCGCCTCGATCGCGACGTCGGTCCCGGTACCGATCGCGAGGCCGAGATCGGCCTGCGCGAGCGCCGGCGCGTCGTTGACGCCGTCTCCCACCATGGCCACGACCTCACCGGCCGCCTGGAGCTCCCGCACCGCGGTGCTCTTGTCGCCCGGGAGGACGTCGGAGCGCACCCGCTCGATTCCGACCTCGCCCGCGACCGTGCGCGCCGTGCGCTCGTTGTCGCCCGTGAGGAGGAGCGGCTCGAGCCCGAGCGTGCGGAGCTCGGCGATCGCCTCACCGGACGTCGCCTTGACGCGATCCGCCACCACCAGGAGCCCGGCCGGGGCGCCGTCGACCTCGACGGGGACGACGGTGCGGCCGCGCGCCTCCTCCTCGGCCGCGCGGGCGGCGAGCGCGCCGTCGAGCCGCACACCGCGTCCGACGACGACCGTGCGGCCGTCGACGACCGCCTCGACGCCGACGCCCGCGTGACTCGTGAAGCGCTCCACCCCGGGAAGCGTGTGGAGGCGCTCCCGCGCGTGCGCGGCGATGGCGCCGGCGATCGGATGCTCGCTCGCGGCCTCCGCCGCGCCCGCGAGCCGAAGCAGCTCCTCCGGACGCATGCCGTCGGCGGGGATCGCCTCCTCGACCCACATCCGTCCCTCCGTCACCGTGCCCGTCTTGTCGAGGACGACGGTCGTGACCCGCCGTGTCTGCTCGAGCACCTCCGGCCCCTTGATCAGGATCCCGAGCTGCGCGCCGCGGCCGGTTCCCACCAGCAGCGCGGTCGGCGTCGCGAGCCCGAGGGCGCACGGACAGGCGATGATCAGCACCGCGACGCCCGCGGTGAACGCGTCCGTCACGTTCCCCGTCGCGACGAGCCAACCGGCGAACGTCACGAGCGAGATCCCGAGCACGACGGGGACGAAGACGGCCGAGACGCGGTCGACGAGCCGTTGGATCGGCGCCTTCCCGGCCTGCGCATCGGCCACGAGCCGCGCGATCTGCGCCAGCGCGGTGTCGGCACCGACCTTCGTCGCACGGACCACGAGACGTCCCGAGGCGTTGATCGTCGCGCCCGCCACCTCGGAGCCGGGACCGACCTCCGCGGGCACCGGCTCTCCGGTGAGCAGCGACTGGTCGATCGCCGAGAGCCCTTCGACCACGACGCCGTCGGTGGCGAGCTTCTCGCCCGGCCGCACGACGAAGAGGTCGCCCACGCGGAGCTGCTCGACGGGGACGAGTACCTCGTCGCCGTCGCGCAGAAGACGAGCGTCCTTCGCGCCGAGCTCGACGAGCGCGCGGATCGCCTCGCCCGAGCGGCTGCGCGCCAGGAGCTCGAGCCAGCGGCCCAGAAGGATCAGCGTGGTGATCACCGCGGCGACCTCGAAGTAGACGTGCGCCTCGATGCCGCCGACGAGCACCACGGTCGACCACGTCCACGCCGCGAGCGTGCCGACCGAGATCAGCGTGTCCATCGTCGCGGCGAGGTGGCGCGCATTCAGGAGCGCCGCGCGATGGAAGCCGAGCCCGCACCAGAGGACGACGGGCGTCGCGAGCGCGAGCGCGAGCCACTCCCAGCCGTCGAACTGGAGCTGCGGCACCATCGCGACGGCGGTCAACGGGGCGGTGAGCGCCACGGCGACCGCGAGCCGCGCCCGGACCGCCAGCGAGGGATCGCGACCGTCCACTGCCTCGGCCGGCAGCGCAGCGTGGTAGCCGACGCCCTCGACGGTCGCGATCAGGTCGGCGACCGACACCGAGCGCGGGTCGAACGAGACCGTCGCCGCCTCGGTCGCGTAGTTCACGGTCGCCTCGACGCCGTCGAGCTTGTTCAGCTTGCGCTCGATGCGCGTGGCGCAGGAGGCGCACGTCATGCCGTCGACGTCGAGGCGGACGTGCTCCTGCTCGGGGGCGATCGTGGCCATACGTGCGGAGTATACCCCTAATGGGTATTCCTGACGGCACGATGTGGCGATGGGCGCGATGTGGTCGACCACCGCGGAGCTGCGCGTCGGGCTCGGCTGCATGCGTCTCTCGACGGACGACGACGCGGACGAGGAACGCGCGTCGGCGACGATCGCGGCCGCGGCGTCGTCAGGGATCGGGGTCTTCGACACCGCCCGCGCGTACGGCGACAACGAGCGCCTCCTCGGGCGGGCGCTCCGCGCCTGTGGCGCCGCGTCGACCGCCCGGATCGTGACGAAGGGCGGCATGGCACGGTCGGGCGGCGCGTGGGTGCCCGACGGCCGGGCGAAGGCGATCGCGGCCGACTGCGAGGCGAGCCTCGAGGCACTCGACGGCCTCCCGGTCGACCTCTACCTGCTGCACGCGCCCGACCCGCGCAGGCCCTGGCGGACGTCCGTGCGTGCACTCGCCCGCCTCGTCGACGAGCGCCTCGTCCGCTGCGTCGGCGTCGCGAACGTCACGCGGGGGCAACTGGACGAGGCGCTCGCCTTCGCGCCGGTCGCAGCGGTGCAGGTCGCGCTGAGCCTCTTCGACGACCGCGCCGTGCGCGGCGGCGTCGTCGAGCGGTGCGCCGAGACAGACGTGACCGTGATCGCGCACTCGCCGCTCGGCGGGCCACGGCGAGCGCGGTCGCTCGCGCGTCGTCCCGGCCTGGTCGGCGTCGCCGAGGCGCACGGAGCCACGCCCGCGGAGGCAGCGCTCGCCTGGGTGCTCGGCCTCGGCCCGGACGTCGTAGCGATCCCGGGCGCGCGGCGCCCGGAGACGGCGCGCTCGGCCGCGCGGGCCGCGTCGCTCGTCCTCGACGAGACGGAGAGGGAGCGCCTGGCACCGTCGCGCCGCACGCAGACCGCCCGGTCGAGACGAGGGGACGCCGAGGTCGTGCTCGTGATGGGCATCCCTGGCGCCGGCAAGAGCCGCCTCGCGAGCACGTACGCCGAGCGGCGCTATCTGCGTCTGAACCGCGACGATCGCGGAGGCACGCTTCGCGACCTCGAGGACGAGCTCGACGCGGCGCTCGCAACCGGCGCTCGGCGATTCGTCGTGGACAACACGTACGCGACGCGCGCGTCACGGAGCCACGTGCTCGAGGTGGCGGCACGCCATGCCGCTGGTGTGCGGTGCGTGTGGCTCGACACACCGCTCGCGCAGGCGCAGCTGAACGTGGTCGAGCGGCTGCTCGACCGTTTCGGCTCGCTCCCGACACCGGAGGAGCTGAAGGCGGAGGCACGTCGCGAGCCCGGCCTCATGCCGCCGACGTCCCAGATGCGCGTGCTCCGCGAGCTCGAGCCGCCGGACGACGACGAGGGGTTCGCGTCGATCGAGCGTGTCGAATTCGCGCGCGAGTCGCGCGCCGGACGGGCCGGGGTCTTCGTCGCGGCGTCGGCGCTGCGGACGCACGGCTGGCGCGACGCGATCGCCGCCGCCGACCCGACCGCGCCGCAGCTCGTCTTCGATTGGCTGCCGGCGGGTTCCCCGGGGGATCTCGCCGAGGCGGCGGCCGACCTGTCGGGCCTCGTGTCGGGCGTGGTGGAGCGGGCCGTCTGCCCGCATGGAGGCGGCCCGCCGGTGTGCTGGTGCCGCCCGCCGCTACCGGGCCTGCCGCTCGCGTTTGCCCGCGCGCACGGCGTCGATCCCGCGCGGTCGCTTCTCGTCGGCGCCTCGCCCGCTCACCGCACGCTCGCGGCGACGCTCGGCGCCCGTTTCGTCGAAATTCGGTAGGGGGCCGGCGGGCGGCTCGGACAGTGACCGCGAACGGACGTTCGAGGTGTTGGGGCTGAAGTCTGTCGGGGAGCACCTGACGACGCCCGACCGCACCGGGCGGCCGCGTCATCGCGAGGGAGCGCGGCGAGGGTGGGGCGAGTTGCACGCCCACCGCGTCTGGGATCCGGCCGCCGGCCACCCGTCGAGCGACGTGTCCGGCTGCGAACGACGTCGGTCACCGACCCGCTGACCGGCGCTGCCGCGCTGTGAGCACGGGTGCTCGCGCGATGGAGATCGGTGACCGACGTCCGCTCGAGAGCGAGAGGGTCAGCAGCAGTCGTCGCCGCAACAGCCGCTCTCATCGCAGCAGCCGAGCAGATCGAGCGCCATCGGGAGCCTCCTTTCATAGATGACAATCGATGAAGGTACCTGGTACATTGACGTTCGTCAATGAAAGAGCTTCCGCTCCTGCAACCTCTGTGCTGCGCGCCCGACGTTCCTCCGCTGCAGCCCGCCGCGGCTCAGGATCTGGCGTCGCTCTTCAAGGCGCTCGCCGACCCGACTCGGATCGCGATCGTGAACCGTCTCGCGATCGGGCAGGAGTGCTGCGTCTGCGATCTGACCGACGTCTTCGATCTGTCACAGCCGACGGTCTCACATCACCTCCGCATCCTTCGCGACGCGGGGCTGGTCGATTCGGAGCGCCGGGGGACCTGGGCGTACTACCGACTCCGCCCGGACGCGATCGAGCGACTCGGGAACGTGTTCTCGGCGCCGTCCCTCGATTCGGACGAAGAGGGGGTGAGGGCACTGGCGCGCGGGAGGGCCGGACCGTGAAGGGGCTGCCCCGGGTCTTGTTCGTCTGCGTCCACAGGCGGGACGGAGCCAGATGGCCGCGGGGCTCGTGAAGCTGCGCTCGGCGGGACGCGTCGACGTGCGCTCCGCCGGGAGCGCGCCTGCCGGGACGATCGATCCCGCGGTGGTCGAGGCCATGGCCGAGATCGGCGTGGACATG
>DATAPC010000016.1:0-11142 GCA_036265415.1 Gaiella sp. | reverse complement strand
CGCCTGGTGGAGGTCGCCTCGCTGATGGTCGCCGAGGCGGCGCTGACCGGAGAGAGCGAGCCGGTGCTCAAGGACACGGCGCCGCTCCCTGGCAGAGCGGCGCTCGGCGACCGGATCAACATGGTGTTCGACGGGACGGCGGTGACGCGGGGGCGGGGCCGGGCCGTCGTCACGGCGACCGGGATGGGGACCGAGACCGGCCACATCGCCCGGCTGCTCAGCGCGACCGAGGAGCAGCGGACGCCGCTCCAGCGCGAGGTCGCCCGGGTCGGGCGGATGCTCGGGATCGCGGTCGTCGCGATCGCAGCGGTCGTCGTCGCGGCGATCCTCGTGACCGCCGACCTCGACCAGGCGTCCGACCTCGTCGACGTCCTCCTCGTCGGCGTCTCGCTCGCGGTCGCGGCGGTTCCCGAGGGGCTCCCCGCCGTGCTCTCCGTCGTCCTGGCGCTCGGGGTGCAGCGCATGGCGCGGCGGCGGGCGATCGTGAAGCGACTGTCGTCGGTCGAGACGCTCGGGTCGGCGTCGGTGGTCTGCTCCGACAAGACCGGGACGCTGACGAAGAACGAGATGACGATCCAGAAGATCGCGACGGCCTCGGGCGAGGTCGACGTGACGGGGGAGGGCTACCGGCCGGAGGGCGAGCTGCTCGTCGACGGGCACCGCCTCGACGACCCCTTGCTGCTCGGCGAGGTGCGCTTCGTCATCGGCGGCGGCAGCCTCGCCAACGACGCGGTCCTCGAGCACGTGGACGGCGAGTGGGTCGTCCACGGCGACCCGACCGACGCGTCGTTCCTCGTCGCAGAGGCGAAGATCGAGGGTCTCGCGGAGGCACGCGAGGAGCGCTTCGAGCGCGTCGGGGAGGTGCCGTTCACCTCCGAGCGCAAGCTCATGACGACTCTGGAGGCGGACGAGCTCGAGGGCGGCATCGCCGTCGTGACGACCGGTGCCCCGGACGTCCTGCTGGCGCGCTGCACCGCCGAGCAGGTGGCGGGTCAGACCCGTTCGCTCACCGAGGGACGACGCCAGGAGATCGGCCGAACCGTCGAGCGGCTCGCCGGGCTCGCCCTGCGGACGCTTGCCGTCGCATACCGACCGGTACCCGAACGGGAGCAACTGCCGCTCGACGAGTCGATCGAGCGCGACCTGACGTACCTCGGTCTCGTCGGGATCATCGACCCGCCCCGCCCGGAGGCGCGCACTGCGATCGCGGAGGCCGGCGCGGCGGGGGTGCGCACGATCATGATCACGGGCGATCACCCCGCCACCGCCGCGCGGATTGCGCGCGACCTCGGCCTCGCGGGAGCGGACGCGAGGGCGCTCACGGGCGCGGACCTCGACGAGCTCGAGGAGGACGCGTTCAGGCGCGCCGTCCGCGAGGTCTCCGTGTACGCGCGCGTCGCTCCCGCGCACAAGCTCCGGATCGTCGACGCACTGCAGGAGGACGGGCACATCGTCGCGATGACCGGCGACGGCGTGAACGACGCTCCTGCGCTCAAGGCCGCCGACATCGGCGTCGCGATGGGCACGGGCACGGACGTCACGAAGGAGGCCGCGGACATGATCCTCGCGGACGACAACTTCGCCACGATCGTCGCGGCGATCCGCGAGGGGCGCGGGATCTTCGCCAACATCCGGACGTTCCTCCGCTTTCTGCTCTCGTCGAACATCGGTGAGGTGCTGACGATGTTCCTCGGGGTCGTCCTCGCGGGCGTCATCGGCCTCGACCAGACGGGCGAGGCGGTGGCGACGCCGCTGCTCGCGACGCAGATCCTCTGGATCAACCTGCTCACCGACAGCGCCCCGGCGCTCGCCCTGGGCGTCGACCCCCCGCCCGACGACGTGATGCGCCGCCCGCCGAGGCGCGCCGGCGACAGCGTGATCGACCGCGAGATGTGGATCGGGATCGTCTGGGTCGGCCTCGTGATGGCCGTCGCGACGCTGCTCGCGCTCGATCTGCGCCTGCCCGGCGGGCTCGTCGGAGACGGCGGCGACATCGAGACGGCGCGGACGATGGCGTTCACCACGCTCGTGCTCGCGCAGCTGTTCAACTGCTTCAACGCCCGCTCGGACCGCGTCAGCGCCTTCCGGCGACTCTTCGTGAACCGGTGGCTGTGGGGCGCGATCCTGCTCTCGCTCGCCCTCCAGCTGTCAGTCGTGCACCTCTCGTTCCTGAACGACGCCTTCGGGACGACACCGCTCTCGGCGACCGACTGGCTGTTGTGCGTCGGGCTCGCCAGCAGCGTTCTCTGGGCGGACGAGGCCAAGAAGCTGCTCGACCGGCGGCGGAGGCGTCAGGTCTCGGCGATCGGCCGCCCGACGACCAGCACGTCACGGAGCTCGGGCGCCAGCTCGCGGTAGGAGACGTCGGGCCGGGTGCACGTGCCGTCGAGCGTCTTCGAGAAGAAGCAGCGCGCCGCGGCCGCGAGGACGACGTCCATCACGTCGGTGTCCGAGAGGCCCAGATCACGCAGCCGCTGGAGGTCTGCGTCGGTGATCGACGCGGCGTCGTCGACGACGCGTTCGGCGAGGTCCATCACGGCGACGTCGAGCTCGTCGAGCCCGGCCGCGTGGTGATCGAGCGCGATCGCGCGCACCGGCTCGCCGAACTGCTCCGCGAGCACCGTGCCGTGTGCGAGGCAGCAGTAGCTCGAGCGCAGCCGCCGTGCCGCGGCGAGCGTCGCCAGCTCGTACCGGCGCAGGTCCATACCAGCCTTGATCGCGGTGTTCAGCTGCACCCAGGCCGCGTACACGTCGGGGCGTTCCGAGAACGCGCGCTCGTAGTTCGTCGGCACGCGGCCATTGTGCCGACGGGTCAGCGCCGTGGAACGCACGGCTCGACGCCGAGGCGGCGGCAGCAATGGCACTGACGATCGCGCTCGCCGGGCCGCTCGCCCGCCGGCTGGCCGCGATGCCGGAGGGCGCGGCACGCGCGATGCGCCGGCGCGCCTCCGAGGCCGTCCGCGACTACGAGACGCCGGACGGCCTCGAGCTGCCCGGCGTGTGCCTCGTGGCGTCGGCCGTGGCGTGACGCCCTCGCCGGCCGACTCGGTCCGCCCATCGGGCGCGCCACAAAGCTCGGCGCAGCCTCCCGCGCTTGCCCTAGCCTCGAAGGATGAAGGCGTCGATGACCTCGCGCGGGTGGCTCCTCTTCTCGGCCATGTGCGTGATCTGGGGGATCCCGTACCTGCTGATCAAGGTCGCCGTCGAGGACGTCAGCCCGTCGATGCTCGTACTCGGGCGCACGTCGATCGCGGCCCTGCTGCTGCTCCCGATCGCCGCGGCCCGCGACGAGCTGCGTCCGGTGCTCCGCCGGTGGCGCATCGTCGCCGTCTTCGCCGCGATCGAGATCGCGCTTCCCTGGGTGCTGCTCGGCTGGGCGGAGACCCGCATCTCGAGCTCGCTCACGGCGCTGCTGATCGCCGTGACGCCGCTCGTCGGAACCGCGATCGCAGTCGCCCCCGGCGGGCGCGAGCGGCTGACGCTCGAACGCGCCGCAGGTCTTGCGCTCGGGGTCGTCGGGGTCGCCGCGATCGTCGGCCTCGGGCTCGAGGGCGCCGGCGTGCCCGCGATGCTCGCGGTCGTCACGGTGGCGGTCTGCTATGCGGTCGGCCCTGCGCTGATCCCGCGGTGGATGGCAGACCTGCCGTCGCTCGGGATCATTGCCGTCTCGCTCGGCCTCGCGGCCGTCGCGTACGTCCCGATCACCGCAGTCGTCGGCGTGGGGGAGGCGCCGTCCGCCGGGGCAGTCGCCTCGATTCTCGCCCTCGCCGTCGTCTGCACGGCGATTGCGTTCCTCGTCTTCTTCGCCTTGATCGGCGAGATCGGCCCGGCCAGGGCGACCGTGATCACGTACGTGAACCCCGCCGTGGCCGCTGTGCTGGGCGTTGCAGTCCTCGGCGAGGCGTTCACGATCGGCATGGGGATCGGATTCGTCCTCGTCCTCGCCGGATCGGTGCTGGCCACACGGCCCGGCGAGGCCGCCGCTGCGTCGCGGCGTCCCGGCCTCGAGCCTGCGGCCAACGAGCGCTGACGGCGCTCAGTCGAGCCAGCGGCCGTCGCGCATCAGCAATCGCCCCTCGAGCTCGTTCGCCTCGCGCCAGGCCCGGATCGCGTGCGGGGTGATCCGGAGGTAGACGTACTCGTCGGCGAGCGTGCGCGGATCGAACCCCGTCGCAGCCGCGTGCGCGTCCTCGAGCTCCGGGTCGGCGCCGATGGGCAGCTCCTCCACGGTGCCCTCGACGAGCACGACGTCGCGGGTCGGACCGAGCGCGACGCGCGCCTCTCCGCCTCGCAGGAGGTTCCGGGCGGTGGGGCTGCGGCGCGGCGTCGCGATCGTCAGCGCCGCGCCGTCCCACACGAAGGAGAGCGGGACGAGATACGCGCTCCCGGCCTCGTCCGCGGAGGCGACCCAGAGGTCGACGTCCTCGACCAAGCGCTCGAGCGTGTCCGCCCGCCGCTGCGCCCGCGACCGCGGTGGTGGGATCTCCGCCGTCATCCCTGCAGCTCTACCAGCCGCCGCTCGAGGAAGCGGCGCTCCGGGTCGGAGTGGACGAGCCCGAGCGCGCGGCCGTACGCGGCGCGCGCATCGTCGGCGCGGCCGAGGCGGCGGAGGAGCTCCGCGCGCGTCGCATGGAGGTAGTGGTACCCATCCAGGTCCGGCTCGAGGCGGTCGACGAGCGCCAGCGCGGACTCGACGTCCCCGGCCTCCGCGAGGGCGGCTGCTCGGTTCAGCTCGACGACCGAGGAGCCCGTGGCCGCGGCGAGCTCGCCGTAGAGCGCGGCGATCCGAGGCCAGTCCGGCGGGTCGTCGACGTGGAGGCCCGCGATCGCCGCCTGCAGGACGTACGGTCCCCGGCCGCCCAGCGCGGCCGCGCGCTCGAGGACGCCCCGCCCCTCTGCGACCCGCCCGGCGTTCCAGAGCGACCGGTCCTGGTCGGCGAGCAGGACGATCGTGCCGTCCGCGAACCGCGCATCGCTGCGGGCGTCGTTCAGGAGCATGAGTGCGAGCAGCCCGTGCACGTCGGGCTCGTCGGGCATGAGCGACGCGAGGGCGCGCCCGAGCCGGATCGCCTCTGCCGCGAGGTCGCCGCGGCCGCCGTAGCCCTCGTTGAAGATGAGGTAGACGACGGCCAGCACCGCCGCGAGCCGGTCGGGGAGCAGGTGCGCGGGAGGCACCCGGAACGGGATTCCCGCCGTCTTGATCTTTCGCTTCGCGCGGACGAGCCGCTTCGCCATCGTCTCCTCGGAGACGAGGAACGCCCGCGCGATCTCCTCCGTCCGCAGCCCGCCGAGCGCCCGCAGCGTGAGGGCGACCTGCGCGTCGAGCTCGAGCGCCGGGTGGCAGCACGTGAAGACGAGCTCGAGGCGCTCGTCGGGGATCGTCGTCTCGTCCATCTCGTCCTCCACGGCCTCGGGCACGTCCAGCAGGCGCGTCTTCTCGGCGAGGGTGCGGTCGCGGCGGATGCGGTCGATCGCGCGGTTCCGCGCGGTCGTCACGAGCCAGGCCCGCGGACTGCCGGGCGGCCCGTCGCGCGGCCACCGCTCGGCCGCGATCGCGAACGCCTCCTGGGCGGCCTCCTCGGCGAGGTCGAAGTCGCCGAGGAAGCCGACCAGGGCGGCGAGCACGCGGCCCCACTCCTCCCGGAAGGCCTGGTCGACGTCTACCACTCGGCCACCGGGCGCACCTCGACCGCGCCGCCCATGCGCGCCGCAGGCACCCGCGCGGCGAGCTCGATCGCGGCGTCGAGATCGTCCGCCTCGTAGAGGAAGTAGCCGCCGAGCGCCTCCTTGACCGAGACGAACGGCCCGTCGGTGGTGAGCGTCTGGCCGTCCCGCACCCGCACCGTCGTGGCCATCTCC
The DNA here is from genome assembly GCA_036265415.1 of Gaiella sp. Taxonomy (GTDB): domain Bacteria; phylum Actinomycetota; class Thermoleophilia; order Gaiellales; family Gaiellaceae; genus Gaiella. The sequence continues at coordinate 5,283 of DATAPC010000016.1, read as the reverse complement.
GGCGGCTGCATGCCGATCCCCGGCGTGACACCGGGCGTCTGGTTGATCGCCTGGTAGGCGGCGTAGACCTCCTGCTGCTCGGTCTCGGAGAGCCGGCCCCACGCCTCCTGGTCGTACGGCGTCGGCGTGTCACCCTGGTGGATCAGGAGCAGGTACTTCATCGCTTCCTCCTCTCGTCGCGTGTGGTCGTCTCCGAGACGAACGGCCGGACGACGAAAGGACACCACGAAACGTGGCGCTGCGAGTGGAGCGGCCGAGCTCCGAGGCGGAAACCGCCGGGGCTCGTGCGGCGTAGAACCGGCTAACGACGTCAGGAGGACAGATGAAGAAGGGATTCCTCGCTCTGACCGGCCTCGCCGTCGCGGTGGCGCTCGTCGGGCCCGCGCTGGGTCTCGGGAGCGCCGACGGCCGGAAGGTCTCGGACGCGAAGGTGCTCGCGCCCGTCACCGAGCCCTACACGCTCGCCGCGAACGCCATCCGCGGCGTCCCGGGCGGCGGGCTGCCGTGGGAGATCGGCGACGCGACGGCCGACCTGCGGGCCGACGGACGGCTGCAGGTCGAGGTCGAGGGCCTCGTTCTGGCCCGCCGCCCGCCGGTTCCCGCGAATCTCCAGGGGACGAACCCGATCCCGCAGTTCAAGGCGATCGTCAGCTGCCTGACGACGGCGAACGGGACGGCGACGACCTCGAATGTCCCGACAGCGCCCGTCCCGGCGAGCCCGACCGGTGACGCGCAGATCGACGCCGTGGTCGATCTGCCGGCCCCGTGCTTCGCGCCGATCGTGTTCGTGACGAGCCCGGGAGGCAACTGGTTCGCGGTCACCGGTCGCTGAGCCGCGTTCGGCCCGGGCTTCCAGTGCCGGAAGCCCGGGCCGGCGACACCCCCGTGAGGACGTGCGCGAGGACGCCGTCGAGCGGCCGCGGCACGCGCCGCAGGTCGAGCGCGTCGACGAGCAACGGGGCGTACCTGATCTTCCGGCTGCCGCCGCTGCCGAGGAACCGGCGCAGCTGGTCGTGCGTGCTCCGCCCGCGCCACTCGGGCTGCTTCTGGAGCGTCCGGAACGACCCGAGCTCGCCCTCGCCTTCGACGATCTCCTCCACCCGTGTCGGGCCGAGCACCCGGATCAGCTCGTCCTCGAGGTCGTCGACGCAGACGTAGAAGCCGAGCGACTCCATGCCGGCCCGCGTGAGGCCCGAGCCGAGACCCGCTCCCTCGAGGGCCCGCGCGAAATGCCGTTCCTCGCCGGCGTCGCACAGGCCGGCGAGCCGGAGGCCGGGCCCGGGAGGCCCCAAGCGCTCGAATGAGCTGCGGATCGCCTGCGCGCCGCCGATCGCGACGACCTCGATTCCCTCGGCTGCCAGATCCCGTTCGCGGCGTCGCGCGAGCGCCTCCAGGGCTCGCCGGTCGCTCACGCCCTCGACGAGCACGACCGACCGACCGGGAGAGCCGTCGCGACGGAGTGTGGATGGGGAAGACATCGATCGAGTGCAGCCGTCGGACAACGTACCCGGGCTACGATCGCCCGCATGGCGTACGACGAGGAGCTCGCCGACCGGATCCGTGAGCTCGTCGCGCGGGAGGACGGCGTCAGCGAGCAGAAGATGTTCGGCGGGCTGGCGTTCCTGATCGGCGGCAACATGGCCGTCGCGGCGAGTGGCCAGGGCGGGATCCTGGTTCGCGTGGACCCTGACGACGCCGAGGCGCTCCTGGCGAGCACGCACGGGTACGCGATGGAGATGAAAGGCCGCGAGCTGCGCGGCTGGATCCGTGTCGACGCGGAGCACGTGCGCACGAAGCGCGAGCTGTCGACATGGGTCGGTCGGGGGACCTCGTACGCACGGTCGCTTCCGCCGAAGCGCTGAGCATGCCCGCGGCCGCTGCGCCACGAGCGCCTCTCAGCCGGTCGCGGGCGCGTCGGGCTCGAAGAGGCCGGACTGGTAGGCGAGCACGACCACCTGGACGCGGTCGCGCAGGCCGAGCTTCGCGAGGATGTGCGTGACGTGGGTCTTCACCGTCGTCTCGCTGATGAACAGCTCGCTCGCGATCTCGCCGTTCGACAGCCCGCGCGCGATGAGGCGGAAGACGTCGCGCTCGCGCTCGCTCAGTTCGTCGAGCTCCTTCGGCGGCGTCGGGCGAGGGATGCGCGTGAACTGCGCGATCACGCGCCTCGTCACCGCGGGTGAGAGCAGCGCGTCGCCCCCGGCGACCGTGCGGATCGCGGCGAGGAGCTGCTCCGGAGGCTCGTCCTTGAGGACGAAGCCGCTGGCACCGGCTCGGAGCGCCTCGTACACGTACTCGTCGAGGTCGAAGGTGGTCAGGATGAGCACGCGGGCGCCGTCGTCGGCCGCAAGGATCCGCCGCGTCGCCTCGAGCCCGTCGAGCTCCGGCATCCGGATGTCCATCAGGACGACCGTGGGGTCGTACCGGGCGGCCTTGTCGACCGCCTCGAGGCCGTTGCTCGCCTCGGCCACGACCTCGATGTCCTCTTCGCCGCCGAGCAGCATGCGGAACCCGGCGCGCACCATCGACTGGTCGTCGGCGACGAGCACGCGGATCGTCACGGCCTGGCGCCCTCCAGGGGGAGTCGCGCGCTGAGGAGGAAGCCGCCGCCGTCGGCGGGTCCCGCCGTCATCTCGCCCCCGTAGATCTTCACCCGCTCGCGCACGCCGACGAGGCCGTAACCGTTCCCGTTGCCCTTCGGGCCTCCGCCGCCGTCGTCGCGCACCTCGAGCCTGACCTCGTGCGGGTCGTAGCGGACGGTGACGTCCGCGCGGCTCGCGTGGGCGTGCTTGAGCGCGTTCGTGAGACCCTCCTGGACGATGCGGTACGCGGACAAGTCGATTGCCCGCGGGAGCCGCACGCGCTCGCCCTCGACGTGGAGCTGCACCGGCAAACCCGCACGCCCGACCTCCGCGGCGAGCGTCTCGAGACCGTCGAGCCCCGGCTGGGGCGCGAGCTCGAGGTCGTCCCCGTCGCTCCGCATCGCGCCGAGGAGGCGGCGCATCTCAGCGAGCGCCGCCCGGCCCGCCTCCTCGACGCCGCGCAGAGCCTCCGCGTCCGCGTCGAGCTCGCGCGGCAGCTTGTGCCTGACGGCCCCCACCTGGAGCACCATCACGCTGACCGCGTGGGCGACGATGTCGTGGAGCTCGCGCGCGATCCGCGCGCGCTCCTCGGCGACGGCGATCCTCGCGGCCGACTCCCGCTCGCGCTCTGCCGCCGCCGCACGCGCCTCGGCGGCGTCGGCCTGCTCGATCCGGGTGTGGAGGGCGAAGCCCGCGAGCCAGGCGATGCCGAAGAGGAGCGGGATGAAGAGCATCTCGCCCGGCCTGTGGTCCGGGATGTTGTAGATGATCGCCGCCGCGCTGCCGAGCACGACCACGAGGCCGACCCGCGCGAGCACGGGATCGCGCAGGTTCCCGAGGAGGAAAGCCGCCGCCATCCCGGCGAGGTAGACGCCTCCTGCGAACGGGACCAGCTGCCCGTCGACGAACGAGAGCGACGCTCCGAGCAGCCAGAAGGCCGCAGGCGCGCCGAACGGATAGCGGCGGCGCCCGAGGAGCGTGAGCACCGCGACCGCGATCGCCGGGATGCAGAACGCGAGCGTCGTGTCGGGTGCGTCCTCGACGTCGCGTCTGAGCGCGAGCTCGAGAACCGCGGCGACCGCCAGGATCACCACGACGATGTCGAACCAGAGCTCTCGCGCGCGCTTCCCGAACTGCTCCACGGGCTGAACGTACTGGACGCCCGGCCACGTCGCCTCCTACCCGAGTAGGAGCCCGAATCGTCGCGCGGGACGAGGGCGGTTCAGGCCTTCAGACGACGTCGCGCGGACCGGCCAGTCCTAGCGTCGGGGCCATGCAGATCCGGTCACAGGCGAAGGAGGAATCCACCATGTTCCGCAGCACGCACTCGGACCGCCGCAACGGTCACTCCAACCTCGCGGCCCGCATGGGCCGCTGGAGCGCGGCGCACTGGAAGACCGCCACGTTCGGCTGGCTCGCGTTCGTCCTCGTGGCCTTCGGGCTCGGCGGCGCGGTCGGCATGAAGTCGATCGACGACAATGCACCGGGGCCGGGCGAGTCCGGCCGGATGGACAGGATCCTCGACGCCGGGTTCAAACAGCCCGCCGGCGAGAACGTGCTCGTCCAGAGCACGACGCTACGGACGACCGACCCCGCCTTCCGGGCGGCGATCACCGACGTCGTCAGGAGGCTCTCCAAGCTCGAGGACGTCCAGAACGTGCGGTCGCCGCTCGACTCCCGCAACGCGGGCCAGATCGCGCCGAACGGGCATGCCGCCCTCGTCGAGTTCCAGCTCCGCGGCGATCCCGACAAGGCCGTCGACAAGGTCGGCCCCGTGCTGGACACGGTCGACGAGCTCCAGGCGGCCCATCCGGCGCTCTTCGTCGGCCAGTTCGGTGACGCGAGCAAGGTCGACGCGGTCGTCACCGCCTACGCAGACGACCTCGGCAAGGCGGGCCTGCTCTCCCTGCCGATCACGCTCATCATCCTCGTCCTCGCGTTCGGAGCCCTCGTGGCCGCAGGCATCCCGCTGCTGCTGGCCCTGACCGCGGTGTTCGCAACGTTCGGGCTCATCGCGCTGCCGAGCGCGATCTTCCCGGTGGCGATGCAGGCCCCCGCGCTCGTGCTGCTGATCGGGCTCGCGGTCGGCGTCGACTACTCGATGTTCTACTTGAAGCGCGAACGCGAGGAACGGGCCGCCGGACGCAGCGAGCGGGCCGCCCTCGAGGCCGCCGCAGCGACGTCGGGCCGGTCGGTGCTCATCTCCGGCCTGACGGTGATCGTCGCGATGGCCGGGATGTTCCTAACGGGCGACCAGGTCTTCGCGTCGCTCGGCGTCGCGGCGATCACGGTCGTCGCGATCGCGATGCTCGGGTCGCTCACGGTGCTGCCGGCGCTTCTCTCGAAGCTCGGCGACCGGGTCGACCGCGGTCGCGTTCCTCTCGTCGGCCGGCTCCCGAAGTCGAACGGCGACGGCCGCATCTGGGGTGCGATCGTAGACCGCGTGCTGCGGCGGCCGCTCGTCTCGGCCCTCCTGGCCGGCGGGCTCCTCGTCGCGCTCGCGGCTCCGGCGCTCCAGCTCCGGATGGCGACTCCTGGACCCGACACGTTCCCGAAGTCCCTCCCCGTGATCCAGGCGTACACGAAGATGCAGCAGGCGTTCCCGGGGACGGCGTTGCCCGCCAACGTCGTCCTCCAGGCGCCGAACGTGAACGCGCCGGTCGTCCGCGAGGCGATCCGGAAGCTCGAGCGGCGGGCGCTC
>DATAPC010000015.1:0-13595 GCA_036265415.1 Gaiella sp. | reverse complement strand
ACGGTGTCTGACACCGTCCTCCGAAACTGCCGTGCACGACCCGCATGGCGCCTGGGCTCTGTGGAGAATCGGTGACGGTCTGTGCACGAAGGTGTCAGACACCGTACTCGGGCCCTAGGCCCACCCGAGCTCGTCGACGCCGCGCTCGGAGACGACGGGGAGCGCGTCGGCCTCGCCGCGGGACTCCGGGAGCGCGCGGATCGCGGCGAGCGCCGCCCCGATGCGCCCCGCGGGCGCCTCGTGGGTGACGACGTGGAGCACGGCGTGGCCGTTTGCCGGCTGCTGAACGAGGCGCGCAACCGACACGCCCTCGACGGCGAGCTCCTGCGCGAGCCGGGCGAGCACGCCGGCCCGGTCCTCCACGACGAGCCGCAGGTACCAGAGCGACGAGAGCTCGCCCGGCGGCATCCGCTCGATCTCGTGCCACACCGGGTCGCCCTGGAGGAAGCCCGTGCCGGTCGTCCCGACGATCGACACGAGATCCGCGACGACCGCGCTGGCCGTCTCGATGCCACCCGCGCCCGGCCCTTCGAGGGTGATCTCGCGGATCGCGTCGCCCTGAAGCATGACGGCGTTGAACGCGCCGTCCACCGCCGCCAACGGATGGTGGGCGTCGACGAAGGCGGGGCCGACCCGGACGTCGACGCGACCGTGCGCGAAGGTCGCGCGCCCGAGGAGCTTCAGGCGCATGTCGAGCTGGCGCGCCGCCTCGGCATGCTCCTCGCGCAGACCCTCGATGCCCTCGACCTCGACCCAGTCGAGCGGCACGCGGCAGCCGAACGCGACCGTCGCGAGGATCGCCATCTTCGCGGCCGCGTCGAGCCCGGCGACGTCGTCGGTCGGATCGGCCTCCGCGTAGCCGAGCCGCTGCGCGTCGGAGAGCGCGTCGGAGTACGAGCGGCCCTCGCTCATCGCGGAGAGGATGAAGTTCGTCGTCCCGTTGACGATTCCGAGCACACGGTGGACGTTCGTCACGACGAGCGACTCGCGCAGCACCTTGATCACGGGGATCGCGGCGCACACCGACGCCTCGAAGCGCAGCTGCGCCCCGGCCGCGGCGGCCGCCTCGAAGAGCTCCGCACCGTGCCGCGCGACGAGCTGCTTGTTCGCGGTCACCACCGAGCGGCCCGACTGCAGCAGCCGGAGCACGTGGCCGCCGGCCGGCTCCACGCCGCCCATCACCTCCGCGACGAGCCGGATCGACGGGTCGTCGAGCACGTCGCCGATGTCCGTCGTGAGGACGCCTGGCCCCGCCTCGAATGCCCGCTCGCGCCCCGGGTCGCGGACGAGCGCCCTGACGACCCTGAGGCGGTGTCCGGTCGCGCGCTCGATCTCGTCGCCCTGCTCGGAGAGCAGGCGGTGGACAGCGGCGCCCACCGTCCCGTAGCCGAGGAGGGCTACGGGAACGTCAACTGACTGCACTCGTGTCCTCGCGGCGCATCAGCCCGCGCAGCTCCTCGCCCACCTGCTCGATGAGCTGGTTCGCCGCCTCGGCGCGGTGGCCCTTGAGGCCCGCTTCGCCGCTCTCCATCTCCGCGATCCAGAGCTTCGCGAACTCGCCCGAGCGGATGTCGTCGAGCACGGCCTGCATCCGCTCACGGACGTGAGAGTCGATCACCCGCGGGCCGCTCACGTAGTCGCCGAACTCCGCCGTGTCGGAGATCGACCAGCGCATGTGCTGCAGGCCGCCCTCCCAGATCAGGTCGACGATCAGCTTGAGCTCGTGGAGGCACTCGTAGTAGGCGACCTCGGCCTGGTAGCCGGCGGCGACGAGCGTCTCGAAGCCGGCGCGGATGAGCTCCGTCACGCCGCCGCACAGCACGGCCTGCTCGCCGAAGAGATCCGTCTCGGTCTCCTCGCGGAAGCTCGTCTCGAGGATCCCCGCCCGTCCCGCGCCGATGCCGACGGCGTATGCGAGCGCCACGTCCCGCGCACGGCCGGACGCGTCCTGCTGGACGGCGATCAGGGCCGGCGTGCCGAGGCCCTCGGTGAAGAGGCGGCGGACGACGTGACCCGGCCCCTTCGGCGCGACCATCACCACGTCGTGGCCGGTCGCCGGCGTGATGCGCTCGTACAGGATGTTGAAGCCGTGCGCGAAGAGGATCGTCGCGGCGGGGTCGAGAACGGGCTCGACGTCCTCCGTGAACACCTGCGGCTGCACCTGATCCGGGAGCAGGAGCGAGACCAGCTGCGCGCCGCGGACCGCATCCGCGATCGGACGCACCTCGAGCCCGGCCTCCTCCGCCGCGCTCCACGACACCGAGCCCTCGCGGAGGCCGACGACGACCTTGACGCCCGAGTCGCGGAGATTGAGCGCGTGGGCGTGGCCCTGGCTGCCGTAGCCGACGACGGCCACCGTGCCGTCGAGGAGAGAGAGGTCGCCGTCACGGAGGATCCTGGCCATGCGTCGGTCCTTTCGCTGGGGGTCGAGGCGAGACTACGCGTCAGTTGATTGCGGCGAGGCGGCGCTGCGCCCGCCTCCTCGACGACGCACGCGGCACGCCGATCCGGCCGGTCCGCACGAGGTCGAGGATCCCGTACGGGTGGCACAGCTCGTGGAAGGCGTCGAGCTCCTCCGGCGTGCCCGTGAGCTCGAGGACGACCGCGTCGGGCCCGACGTCGAGCAGCCGGCCGCCGAGCGCCTCCGCCGTCGTGACGAGCTCTGCGCGGCGCTCGGGCGCCGCGGAGACGCGGACGACGAGCAGCTCGCGCTCGACCGCCTCGCCGGCGACGAGCTCTGTGACGCGCAGCACGTTGACGAGCTTGTGGATCTGCTTCTCGATCTGCTCCAGCGAGTGCTGCGTGCAGTCGACGCGGAGCGTGATGCACGAGACGCCCGGGCGCTCGGTGGGCCCGACCGCCAGCGACTCGATGTTGAAGCCGCGGCGCGCGAACATCGTCGCGATGCGCGTCAACGCGCCCGGCCGGTCTTCCACCACGACCGAGAGTGTGTGCTTCACAGCGCCCTCACCTCCACGCTCGCCTCGGCGTCGGTGTACTCGAGCATGTCGAGCGCGGCCGCGCCGGCCGGGATCATCGGGAACACCTGCTCGGCGGGGTCGACGCGGCAGTCGACGACGACCGTACGGTCGAGCTCGAGCGCCTCGCCGAGAGCGGCATCGAGCTCGGTCTCGTCGGTGACGACCATGCCGACGCCGCCGTACGCCTCCGCGAGGCGCGCGTAGTCGGGCACCTGCGACGTGAGGTGCACGTGCGAGCGCCGTCCGTCGAAGAACATGTCCTGCCACTGGGTGACCATTCCGAGATGGGCGTTGTTGACGAGGACGACCACGATCGGCAGCTCCTCGATCGTCGCCGTGACGAGCTCCTGCGCGGTCATCTGGAAGCAGCCGTCGCCGTCGACGCAGACGACCTTCGCCTCGGGCCGCGCCGCCTTGGCGCCGATCGCTGCCGGGATGCCGTAGCCCATCGTCCCGAGGCCGCCGGAGGTGATGAAGCTCCGCGGCCGCTCGGAGAGGACGTACTGCATCGCCCACATCTGGTGCTGGCCGACGCCGGTGGTGACGATCACGTCGGTCCCTGCGGTGAGCCGCTGCAGCGTCTGCAGCACCTGCTGCGGCTTGAGCCACTCCTCGCTCGTGCCGTAGCGGAGGGGGTACTGCTCGCGCCACGCGCGCAGTTGCGCAAGCCACGTCTCCGGGACGGGCGCGTGCTCGGCACGGTGCCGGGCGACCTCGTCCCCCAGCGCCGCGACCGCGGTGCGCAGCGGGCCGACCACGGGGATGTCGGCGTCGCGAAGCTTCGAGATCTCGGCCGGGTCGATGTCGAGGTGGACGACCGTCGCGCCCGGCGCGAAGGCGGACAGCTTCCCCGTGACGCGGTCGTCGAAGCGGGCTCCGATCGCGACGAGCACGTCGCACGAGTTCATCGCGAGGTTCGACCATTTCGCGCCGTGCATGCCCGGCCAGCCGAAGTGGAGCTCGTGCGTCTCCGGGAAGGCGCTCTTGCCCATCAGCGTCGTAACCACCGGGAGCGAGCCGGCCTCCGCCAGCCGCAGGAGCTCTCCGCACGCGTCGCCGTTGAGCGTCCCCCCGCCGACGTAGAGCACCGGCTTCCGGGCGGTCGCGATCGCGCGCGCCGCCTCACGGATTTGGAGGGGGTGCACTTTCGTCGGCGGGCGCCAGCCGGGGAGGTCGACGTCGGCCGGATACGAGAAGTCGAACGCCGTCTCCTGGACGTCGCGCGGGACGTCGACGAGCACCGGGCCGCAGCGACCCGACCGCGCCACGTGGAACGCCGCCTTGAGCGTCGCCCCGAGGTCGCGGGCGTCCTGCACGAGCCACGAGTGCTTGACGATCGGCATCGTGATCCCGGTGATGTCGCACTCCTGGAAGGCGTCCGTGCCGATCAGGGTCGAGCGCACCTGGCCGGTGATGCAGACGAGCGGCGTCGAGTCCATCCAGGCGTCGGCGATCGGCGTGACGAGGTTCGTCGCCCCCGGGCCGGAGGTCGCGATCGCGACGCCGACGCGCCCCGACGCGCGGGCGTAGCCCTGCGCCATGTGGCCCGCGCCCTGCTCGTGGCGGGCGAGGACGTGACGGACGGCCGTCCCGCGCGCCATCGCGTCGTAGGTCGGCATGATCGCACCGCCCGGGATGCCGAACATCACGTCCACGCCCTCGGCCTCGAGGGAGCGGAGGATCGCGTCGCCGCCCGTCATCTTCACGGCCCGACCCCCAGCGCGAACTCCGTGTCGCGACGGGCGCTGCGGAGCAGGCCGAGCACCGCGTCGACGAACTCGCGGCTCGTCGCGGTGACGCTCGTCCCCTGGTACGTGACCGGCCGCTGCGCGGCGCGCAGGGCTGCGGTCAGGCTCTCCTCCAAGGCTTCGCCCGCGGCGTGACGGCCGAGACCTTCCGAGAGCAGCAGTGCGGTTGCGAGGAGCATCGGGCTCGGGTCGGCGACGCCGTGGCCCGCGAGGTCGCTCGTCGTGCCCTCGGCCGGCCCGAACAGGCTCGGGCCCGTCGCGGAGAGCTGTCCCGAAGCGACGAGGCGCCGGCGGCCGCCCAGCCGGGGGGCCTCCGCGACGGCATCCCCGAGCACGCCCTCGGCCGCCAGCACGCCGGTCGAGCCGACGGCGAGCCGACGGAGCGCCTCCGTCAGGGTGACGTGCTCGACGTCGACGCCTGAATGGCCCTCGGCATGGCGGTCGACCCGCTCGGTCCAGTGCTCGGTGACGCCGACCGACGTGAGCCGCCCCGAGCGGTTCCGCGCGGTCGCGAACGCCCGCGCGAGCGTCCAGTCCGCGGCGGCGTCGTCGAGCGGCGCGAAGGCGGTCACCTCGCCGGTGTCGTCGAGGACGCGGGTCACGCGTGCCCTGAGGTCGAGCACCGCGCGGAGCCCTTCGAGCGCCGGAGCGGCGTCGCCGGCGACGAGGACGACGTCCGCGCTTGCCGTTGCCTTGCGCGTCGCAGTCGGCAGCGGGTGCCCGGAGCGTGTGAGCGCCTCGGTGTCGAAGGGCGGGTGCAGCTCCTCGACGTCGAAGCCGTGCTCGCGGGCGAGGCGTGCGAGCGCGCGGCTCGCCGCGGCAGTGATCTCTGGGCCGATCCCGTGGCCCGCGAGGCAGGCGACGACGTACGTCCGGCGGCCGGTCATCTGAGTCGTGTGGCTGTGGGGAAGGTGGACATCGGGTGGAGCTCCTCTCGCTCGGTACGCCCGGCGGACGCACCTCTTCCGGGGTCTCGGTCGGCGTGTGCGCCACGGATGGCGCGTGAGCGTCGATCTCCCCTAGACGGGGAGAATCAGGATGAGCTCGATGCCGCCGCCGATCGCCACCGCGGGGCGCGGTACGAGAGAACGCACGGATACGACCTGGCAGAGCCTCATCGAGTCCCAGAGTGCCGGAGGCGGGCGCCGCTGTCAATTCGACGTTCGTCGGGGACACGCCGTCCTTGCGGCTAGGCCCGTCAGGCATTACGATCGATGATCGATGGATCGCAACGCGGCGACACGTACGCGTGCTCGTGCCGGGGCCCTCGTAGCCCCGATCTCGCCGATTGCGTTCATCGCCTCCAAACGGCGCTAGCCGGCGACTCCCCGCCCCCGCCAGCTAGCAGCCCACATCCCGGCGGGAGGCCCCTTCGAAGACCGTGCACGAAAGGCGGTACGCCCCCTCGTGACAACCCAGCTCCACGATTCGACCGTCGAACGCGACGCCTGCGGGATCGGGCTCGTGGCGGACGCGAACGGGCGCGCCTCGCGCGAGCTCGTCGACCGGGCGCTCGCAGGGCTCGCAGCCGTCTCGCATCGCGGCGCGTGGGCGGCCGACGGCGTCACGGGCGACGGCGCCGGCCTGCTGCTGCCGCTCCACACCGGGTTGACCGGCCACGAGGGCGCCGGCGTGGCGATGTGCTTCCTGCGCGAGCCGTGGCTGCGAGGGATCGTCGAGGAGGCCTGTCGCGCGGAGGGCCTCGAGCCGTTCGGGTGGCGCGACGTCCCGCACGACGTCGCCGCGCTGGGCTCGACCGCCACGGCGAGCATGCCGCGGATCGTCCAGCTCGTGCTCGCGCCGTGCTCGGAGCCGGACGCCGAATTGCGCGCGCACCGGGCACGCCGCCGGGCGGAGCGCGTCGACGGCGTCTACGTCGCGTCCATCTCCTTCCGCACGGTGACGTACAAGGCGCTCTGCGCCGCCACGCAGCTCGCGAGCTTCTACCCCGACCTCGCCGACCCGGCGTGGACCGCGGCGTGGGCGATCTTCCACCAGCGCTTCTCGACGAACACCGAGCCGAGCTGGGAGCGGGCGCAGCCGTTCCGCTTCCTCTGTCACAACGGCGAGATCAACACGATCGAGGGGAATGTCGAGTGGATGGAGGCCCGCGAGCGGGCCCGGGGGCTCGATCCCGCGCTCGCGCCGGCGCTCGACAGGGGCGGATCCGATTCGGCGCTGCTCGACAACGCGCTCGAGCTGCTCGTGCGGGCGGGCCTCGACGTCCGCGAGGCGGTGACGCTCCTCGTCCCGCCGGCCTGGCAGAACGATCCTCGGATCGACGAGGCGCAACGGGCGATGCACCGCTACCACGCGATGCTCGCCGAGCCGTGGGACGGCCCTGCCGGCCTCGTCTACGCGGACGGCGTCGTCTGCGGGGCAGCGCTCGACCGGAACGGACTGCGGCCGCTCCGGGTCGCGGTCTGCGACGACGGTCTCGTCGCGGTCTCGTCGGAGGCGGGCGCCGTGCCGCTCTCCGAGGGTGCCGTCGTCCGTCGCGGCCGGCTCGGCCCGGGCCAGCTCCTCTCGGTCGACCCGCGGCGCGGACTGCTCTTCGACGGCGAGCTCAAGCGCGAGCTCGCCTCGCGCAAGCCGTACGCCTCGTGGGTCCAGACCGGCGTCCGATTCGCCGGACAGGGCGAGCCCATGCCTGCCCCGGAGGCGGACCTCGGAGCGCGGCACGCCCTCCACGGCTACACGCGCGAGGAGCTCTCGCTGATGCTGCGGCCGATCGCGCAGAGTGGGCAGGATCCCGTCTACTCGATGGGCGACGACGCGCCGATTGCGCCCCTCGCCAACAGGGCCCGGCCGCTCGCGTCGTACTTCCGGCAGCGGTTCGCGCAGGTGACGAACCCGGCGATCGACCACTATCGCGAGCGGACGGTGATGTCGGTCGCCACGCTCGTCGGCGCTCGGGCGCCGCTCGCCGCGGAGGGGGCGCTCCCGCCGCTCACGGTGCTGCCCTCGTTCCTCGTCACGCCGGACGGGCTCGCGGCTCTCGAGGCGGACGACGTGGACGCCACCTTCACCGCCGGCGAGGGTCTCGGGACGGCAGTCGAGCGGATCGCCGACCTCTGCATCGCCCTCGTCGAGTCGGGAAGCACCGTGCTCTGCCTCACCGACGCGGCGGCAGGCGCCGACCGCGCGCCGGTTCCGTCGCTCCTCGCCGTCGCCGCTGCGCACGGACGCCTGGTCGAGCGAGGGCTCCGGACGGCGTGCTCGCTCCTCGTGTCGAGCGACGAGGCGCGTGACACGCACATGGCCGCGACGCTCGTCGGGTTCGGCGCCGACGTCGTCTGCCCGCGCCTCGCGCTCGAGACGGTCGCTCGGCTCGCGGAGACCGACAAGGTCGGCGGCGACCGGCCCTCTCCCGCCGAGGCGCAGGCACGGCTGCTTCGCGCGCTCGAGGACGGCGTGCTCAAGGTCATGTCGAAGATGGGGATCTCCGACATCGCGAGCTACCGCGGCGCCCGTCTCTTCGAGGCCGTCGGGCTCGACGGCCGCCTCTGCCGCCGGTTCTTCGGCGGCACGCCGTCGGCGATCGGCGGGATCGGCCTCGACCGGCTCGAGCACGATGCGCTGGCACGGCTCGCCGTGAGCGCCGCCGAGAAGCCCGAGCTCGAGAACCCGGGGTTCTACAAGTTCCGCAAGGGGGGAGAGCCGCACGCGACCGACCCCGATGTCGTGTCCGCGCTCTCCGACAGCGTCACGGCCGCGCATGCGCTCGTGAAGGCGGTGAAGGGCCAGCGGCACGACCTCTACGACCGCTATGCGGCGATGGTGAACGGGCGGACGCCGCTCGAGCCGCGCGACCTGCTCGAGCTCGTGCCCGCGGCCGAACCGGTTGCGCTGGACGACGTCGAGCCGGTCGACTCGATCGTCCGCCGGTTCTCGGGCGGCGCGATGTCGCACGGGGCGCTCTCCGCCGAGGCGCACGAGACGATCGCGATCGCCTTCAACCGGCTCGGCGGCCGCTCGAACTCTGGCGAGGGCGGCGAGGACCGGAATCGCTACCGCGACGAGCGGAACTCGAAGATCAAGCAGGTCGCGTCCGGTCGGTTCGGCGTGACGGCCGAGTACGCGGCGTTCGCGGAGGAGCTGCAGATCAAGATCGCCCAGGGCTCGAAGCCGGGCGAGGGCGGACAGATCCCCGCGCACAAGGTCACCGAGGAGATCGCACGTCTGCGCGGGACGGGCCCCGGCGTGTCGCTCATCTCCCCGCCGCCGCATCACGACATCTACTCGATCGAGGATCTCGCGCAGCTCGTGTTCGACCTGCGGGAGGTCAACCCCGACGCGGACATCTCGGTCAAGCTCGTCTCCTCGAGCGGCGTCGGCGTGATCGCCGCCGGCGTCGCGAAGGCGCACGCGGACGTCGTCCACGTCGCGGGTGCCGACGGCGGCACCGGCGCGAGCCCGCTGCCGTCGATCAAGCACGCCGGCGCCCCCTGGGAGCTCGGCCTCGCCGAGACACAGCAGGCGCTCGTCGCGAACGGCCTCCGCGGCCGCGTGCGGATCCGGGTCGACGGGGGATTCAAGACGGGACGCGACGTCGTCGTCGCGGCGCTGCTCGGGGCCGACGAGTTCTCGTTCGGCACGGCGCTGCTGCTCGCGGAGGGCTGCCTGATGGTGCGCTCCTGCCACCTCGACACCTGCCCGGTGGGAATCGCCAGCCAGCGGCCGGAGCTGCGGGCCAAGTTCGCGGGCACGCCCGAGATGGTCGAGGCCTACCTCCGCTTCGTGGCGCTCGAGGTGCGTGACCATCTCGCACGGCTCGGCCTCCGAACGCTCGACGAGGCCGTCGGCCGCGTCGACCTGCTGCGTCAGCGGCGGACGGGGGACCCGTCGGCCGACTCGCTCGATCTCGGCGCGCTGCTCGCGCGCACCGGCCAGGGCCACGCCCGCTACGTCGGACAGCCCGTGCCGCACGAGGGCGACCGCCTCGGCGCGCTGCTGCTCGCGCAGGGCAAGGCGGCGATCACGGGAGCGCGGCTCGTCGAGGCCGCGTACGAGGTGACCAACGCCGACCGCGCGATCGGCGCGCGGCTCGGCGGCGCGATCGCGAGGGCCGTCGGCGACGCGCCGCCCGCGGGCCGCGTGCGCGCGCGTTTCGAAGGGTCGGCGGGCCAGAGCTTCGGCGCGTTCCTCACCGCGGGCGTCGAGCTCCGGCTCGTGGGGGAGGCGAACGACTACGTCGGCAAGGCGATGTCGGGCGGCCGCATCGTCGTCTCGCCGTTCGCGGACGACGCGGGCGACCCGTGTCTCGTCGGGAACACGGCGCTCTACGGGGCGACCGGCGGCGAACTGTACTGCGCCGGCTCCGCGGGCGAGCGCTTCGCCGTGCGCAACTCGGGGGCCCTGGCCGTCGTCGAGGGTGTCGGCGACCACGGCTGCGAGTACATGACGCGCGGCACCGTCGTCGTGCTGGGCCCCCACGGACGGAACCTCGGTGCGGGGATGACCGGCGGCGAGGCGTTCCTGCTCGAGCCGGACGAGCGGCTCGTGAACCCGGACCTCGTCGCCCTGGTCCCGCTCGAGCGCGAGGAGGGAGAGCGGCTCCTCGGGCTGCTCGAGCGCCACGAGCGGCTCACGGGCTCGTCGCGGGCGCGCCTCCTGCTCTCCGACCCCGAGCGTGCGGTCGAGCGGTTCATGCGGCTCGCGCCGCGCACCGAGCTCGCGGAACGGGAGTCGGCGGAGCAGCGGCGTCTGACCGCCTGACGCATAATCAACCGCTTCATGCATACTATGCGGATGCCGTACGTCAGCATCGTCGGCTCGGCCGGCTACACGGGACAGGAGACGCTCGACCGCGTGCTGCGCCATCCCGACCTCGAGCTCTATGCGGTCGGGTCGGATTCGCTGGCCGGACAGGACGCGAGCGCCCTCGACCCGCGGCTGAACCGCAACGGCGGCAAGCGCGTCCCCCGTCTGATCACCAACGCCGCGGCGCTCGCGTGCGAGGCGGACGTCACGTTCCTCTGCCTCCCGCACGAGGAGGCCGCCCAGCTCGAGCCGCCCGCGCGCGGCATCGTCGTCGACCTCTCGGGCGCACATCGGCTCCACGACCCCGGGCAGTACGACGCCTGGTACGGCTTCACGCATCCCCGGCCGGGGGAACTCGCGTCGTGGTCGTACGGCCTGCCCGAGCTGAGCTCGCCGGAGGGCCGCCTGGTCGCGAACCCCGGCTGCTACGCGACCGCCGTGCTCCTCGCGCTCGCGCCGATCGCCGACGCGATCGAGCGCGAGAGCGTGGTCGTGGACGCGATGTCGGGGATGACCGGGGCGGGACGGTCGCCGAAGGCGTCCACCCATGCGGGCTTCGTGCTCGAGAACGTCTCGCCGTACAAAGTCGGTGCCCACCAGCACGTCGCCGAGATCGCCCAGCTGCTCGGCTTCCCCGTCTCGTTCACGCCGCACCTCCTGCCGGTCCGGCGCGGGCTCCTCGCGACCTGCAACGTCCGCTCGACCGGGCCCGATCTCCGCGAGCTGCTCGTAGAGCGCTACGCGTCGAGCCCCGTCGTGTCCGTGCTGCCGGAGGGCGTCGCTCCCGAGTTGGCCCGCGTTCAGCACACCGACGGAGCCGAGATCGGGATCTTCGCCGACCGCCACACGGACCGCACCATGGTCATCTGCGCGATCGACAACCTCGGCAAGGGCGCCGCCGGCCAGGCCGTGCAGAACGTCAACGCGTTGTTCGGGCTCGCCGACACGGCCGGCCTGCGGCTGTCGGGGGTGCTCGTCTGATGTCCGTCACCGCGGCTCGAGGCTTCGTCGCAGCAGGCGTCTCCGCAGGCATCCGGCCCTCGGGCAAGCCCGACGTCGCCCTGCTCCGGTCGACGGTTCCCGCGGTCGGTTCGGCGATGTGGACGCTCAACCGCGTCCGGGCCGCGCCCGTCGTCGTCTCGCGGCGCCATCTCGAGCTCGCCGAGCCGCAGGCGGTCGTCGTGAACGCGGGTGTCGCGAACGCCGCGACGGGGGCGGCGGGCGAGGACGACGCCCGCGCGACCGCCGGTCGGGTCGCCGTCCGCCTCGGGCTGCGTCCCGAGGAGGTGGTCGTGCTCTCGACCGGCGTGATCGGCCCCCGCCTCCCGATGGAGTCGTTGCTCGCGGGCGTGGACGACGCGGCCGGCGCCCTGTCGCGCGAGGGCGGGACGGACGCCGCGCAGGCGATCCTCACGACCGACGCCGGCCCCAAGACGGCGCTCGTCGAGGAGGATGGCTTCACGCTCGGCGGCATGGCCAAGGGCGCGGGGATGATCCATCCGTGCCTCGCGACGATGCTCGCCGTCGTCACGACCGACTATCCGCTCGGTCCGGGCGAGGCCGACGGGTTCCTGCGTCCGGCGGTCGAGCTGTCGTTCAACCGGATCTCCGTCGACGGCGACTGCTCGACGAACGACGCCGTCGTGCTGCTCGCCAACGGCGCAGGTGGGGTCGCGAGGCGCAACAGGGCGACGGACGCGCGGTTCGCAGCGGCCCTCGAGACGGTGTGCGCCGACCTGGCGCGGCAGATCGTCGCCGACGGAGAGGGCGCGACGGTGGTGCTCGAGATCGCGGTCAGGCACGCCACCACGCCCGAGGAGGCGCGCGCGATCGCTTTGCGCGTGGCCACCTCTCCGCTCGTCAAGACGGCCGCCTTCGGGCGCGACCCGAACTGGGGGCGCGTGCTCGCTGCTGCTGGATCGGCGCCGGCGAACGGCGGCTTCGCGCACCTCGACCCCGAGCGCCTCTCGGTCTCCTTCGACGGGACACCGGTCTTCTCGGACGGAGCTCCGACGGGACTCGTCCCGGAGCTCGGCGGCTCCGCCTGCCGGATCGAGCTCGACCTCGGGCTCGGCGACGCGGAGGCCGCCTACCTCGCGTCCGACCTCTCGTACGACTACGTCAAGCTCAACGCCGAGTACACGACGTGACCGTCGTCCTCAAGCTGGGCGGCCGGGTGGCCGCAGACGCGGTCCGGGCTGCGCTCGCGGAGATCGACGGCCCGGTGGTGATCGTTCACGGCGCAGGGCCGCAGATCACGGCCGGGATGGAGTCGCGGGGCGTCTCGCCGACGTTCGTCGCCGGACGGCGCGTCACGACGTCGGAGGTGCTCGAGGTCGTGCGTGAGGCGCTCGCGGCGGTGAACGGTGAGGTCTGCGGCGCGATCGGCCACGACGCGGTCGGCCTGTTCGGCGACGAGATCGGCCTCCTGGCGCGACAGGTGCCCGAGCTCGGCCTGGTCGGCGAGCCGGTGCCGAGCGCCCCGGCCGCGGTCGTCGAGGCGCTGTCGGCCGGGCGCATCCCGGTCGTCGCGCCACTCGCCGCAGGGCCGCTCAACGTGAACGCGGACGAGGCGGCGGCGGCGCTCGCAGTGGGCCTCGGCGCCGAGCGGATCCTGTTCGTCACCGACGTCCCCGGGGTCCTCCTCGACGGCGAGCTCGCGAGCGTGCTGTCCGCCGACGACGCCGAGGCCGGCCTCGCCGAGGGCCGCTTCGAGGGAGGCATCGTCCCGAAGCTGATGGCCGCGGTGCGCGCGGCTCGCGGCGGCGTCCGCGCCTCGATCGGGTCGACCGAGGTTCCGGCGTGAGCCGGGCAAGTGACACATTGTCACTTGCGTCTCGCGCGGCGCTGCTGCCGACGTACGCGCGCGCCGACGTCACGATCGTCCGGGGAGAGGGCTGCCGCGTCTGGGACGACGCCGGCCGCTCCTACCTCGACTTCGGCTCCGGGATCGCCGTCGTCGGGCTCGGCCACCGTCATCCCGCCGTCACGGCCGCGGCGCACGCGCAGCTCGACGAGCTCTGGCACGCCTCGAACCTCTACTGGACCGAGCCGATGCTCCGGCTCGCGACGCTCCTCTCGGAGCGGTTCGGCGGCGCGCAGG
>DATAPC010000014.1:0-27350 GCA_036265415.1 Gaiella sp. | reverse complement strand
GGCGGGCGCGTTGCCCGCAGCGCCGCGGCGAGCGACGCGCGGTCGAGCAGGTTCGCGGCAACGAACTCGATGCGCGAGCGGAGGTCACCGAGACTCTCCGCGTAGGCATCCGGATCCCGCCGCACGATTCCCACGACGTCGTACCCCTCGGCGAGGAGCAGGGCAGAGAGCAGCGCGCCGTCCTGGCCGCCGACGCCCGTCACGAGCGCGCGGCGGCTCAGGGGCTCTCCGCCGGCCGCGTGGCGATGACGACGAGGTCCATGGCCTCTCCGTCGGTCGCGACGTCGAACCCCGCCGCGGCGACGAGCTCCGGGAGATCTCCTCCGAAGTCTGTGTGGACGAGCATGTCCGCGCGCCGCGTCACGAGGCCGAACGGCCCACCGCCGCGACCGTGGTGCTCGGGTGGCAGGTCCGAGCGGGGGCGACTGGACGCGAGCGACGGGTCGACGGGGACGGTGAACACGTGCCGGCCGCCGGGACGGAGCACCCTGCGCGTCTCACGCAGGGCGCGGTGCGGGTCGGCCACGTGCTCGAGTGTCTCGGACGTGAGCACGAGGTCGAAGCTGCGGTCGTCCCAGCTCAGCGCCTCGATGTCTTCCTCCGGGTACTCCACGTGCACGAGCCCGGGCGCCTCGGCCAGGAACGGGTGCATCCGCCCGATGCTGTTGATCTCGGCGATCCGGAGCGCACGGAACCCATCCTCGCGCACGAGCCCGGAGAGCGTCGTCGCTCGTTCGGCGTACAGGTCGACCAGCACGCTCGCGATCCGGCGTACGCGGAGGCTGCAGCCGCACCGCTCGCAGAACAGGCTCTCACGTGCCGCGAGGTCGTCCCCGAAGCGCCGCGCGAGGTCGGCCGACAGCACCCAGCTCGAGTAGAGCTGCCGGCCGGCCCAGCCGCAGACCGCGCACGTTCCCCGTCTGTCGCGACGCCGGTCGCCCGGCCGCCGGAGATGGAGCAGCAGCCACAGGCCTGGGTCGTCGCGCAGCCTCGTCACGGCGCGCCCCGCCGGCCGAGGCGGCCGCGTCGAGCGTCGCGGAGAGCGTGCGCCACGGCACGCAGGCCGTCGACGCGCGACCGTGAGCGGAGCGCCTGGACGGAGAACGCCGCGGCGGCCTCGGCCCGTCGTCGCAGCGTGCCCCAGCGGCCGAGCGGTGCGGCGCGCTCGGCGACCGCGAGGCCGTTCCGGAGCGCGTAGTAGAGCGAGTCGGGCGACGAGGCTCCGCCGGTGGAGGAGGACACCCGATGGCGAACGATGCTCGCGGGCACGACCACGACGCGCAGGCCGGCGCGACGGGCACGCACCGACCAGTCGACGTCCTCCGCGTAGGCGAAGAGCGCCTCGTCGAGCAGGCCGACATCGTCGAGCGCGGCGCGGGGGACGAGCATGGCCCCGCCACAGGCACGGTCCGTGTCGTACGGGTGGACGCCCGCCGGGATCGGGGGACCGCCGTATCCCGTATGCCGGCCCTGGTGCCCGCGCCGCGCGTCGTAGTCGGCGCCGGCGTACCAGATTGTCGCGCCGTCGGCGTCCAGGATCTGCGAGCACGCGGCCCCCACTCCGGGCTCGAGCGCGTCGACCAGCGGCTCGACGAAGCCTGCGTCGACGGTGGCGTCGTTGTTCAGCAGCAGCACATGGTCCGCCTCCGCGGCGAGCGCGGCCGTGACGCCCGCGTTGACGCCGCCTGCGAACCCGCGGTTCTCGTCGAGCCGGATCAGCGTCACCTCCGGGAACTCGGCCGCGACTGCGTCGGGGCCGCCGTCCGTCGACGCGTTGTCGACGACGACAACGGAAAGATCGGGGTACGTCGCCCCGCGCAGCGAGCGCAGACACGCGAGCGTGTCGTCGCGTCCGTTCCAGCCGAGGACGACCGCGGCGACGTGCGCGCTCACGCGAGCTCCCGGAGGTAGTGCCACGCCGACGTGAGGCCCGCCGGACGCACGAGCGCGAGGGCTCCGGCGGAAAGGGCGAGACCGGCGAACGCCGCTCCGGCCGGGCCGAGCACCGCACCGGCCGGGACGAAGCCGACGAGGGTGCACCCGCCGACGACTGCGACGGCGGCAACGAGCCCTTCGAGCGTCGAGGTGACCGCATGGAGCAGTCCAAGCATCCACGCGAGCGCAACCGCCGTGGAGATGCCGAGCGCGAGCGCGAGGCCGGTGAGGCCGCCGGCCGCCTGGCCCACGAACGCAAGAGGCACGTGCGCGGCGAGCGTGCCGAGCGCGACGAGCGGCAGCAGCGAGCTCCGGCCGGCGACGAACACGAGCGGGAACGTCACCGAGTACGCGACCGAGGCCACCATGAAGGGAGCCATCGCGACGACGAGCCGCGCGATCTCCGCACCGGCGTCGTCGCCGTACGCGTCGCCCAGCACCGCGCCCACGATCTGCGCCCCCGCGACGGCGAAGATGCCCGCCGTGGCGGCGACGACCAGGAGGGCGGGCCACGACGACGCCCCGACGTGGCGCGCGACGCGACGGGGCTCGTGGCCGAGCCGCGTGAGCGGGACGGCGGTGACGAGCCCGAGCGAGGAGGCGCTGATGCCGACGACGGCGGCGGCGATCAGGTACGCGTAGCCGAAGCTCGTCTGGGCGCCGACACCTTCGCGCGCGGCGAAGGGCAGGCACACGAGGTAGATCGCCTGCATGGCGAAGGGGAGCGCCGCCCCGGAGCCGAGCTCGAGCAGGCGCCGCCGAGCGCCTCGCACCTCCGCCCGGGCGGCTCGCGCGGGCATCGCCTCCCGCCGCGCCCTGGCCGCGAGCCAGGCGGCCATCAGTGCCGTGGCGAGAACGGCGTTCAGCGCCATCCCCCACGCGACGGCATCCGTGCGGTCGTCGTCGATTCGCACGAGGATCACGGCGAGCCCCGCGACGCTGCCGGTGATGAATGCGAGCGCGGGGACGACGTACTGATCCAGTGCGGCAAGCGCGCTCGCGAGGAGCCCTGCGGTGAACTGTCCGAGGCCCGCGACCACCATCCAGGGCAGAGCGGACGCGGCCGCATCCACGGCCGCCTCCGGCCCGAAGCCGGTCAGGAGCTCGGCGATCGGCCGCGCTGCCAGGATCGTGACGACGAGTAACGGCACCGTCACGGACCCGACCGCGGCGCCGTACGACGCCGTCTCCGTCGAGAGACGCCGCTCCGCACGCGCCCGCGCAAGGGGCGGGAGCACGGTCACGCGCATCGCCGTCGCTGCGAGCGCGAGCGCGATGAACACGCCATACGCGGCGATGAACCCGTCGGTCTCGGCGGTTCGTCCGAGCTCTCTCGCGATGATCACGCCGACGACGGCCGCGAGGCCCGTCTGCACGGCGATTCCGAGCGCCGTCACGGCGCCCGTCGCGAGGGACCCGAGTCCGGCCTGGGCGCTACGCTTGCTCACCGACGCCGAAGCCTACGGCCCGCGCCACCCGACCCGATGAGCACCGACACGATCTGGACCGAGAGCGACCTCGACGGCCTGCGCGCCGACTTCGGGGACGTCTACGCGGGACGGACGGTGCTCGTCACGGGCGCAGACGGCTTCATGGGCTCTCATCTCACGGACGCGCTCGTCGCGCTCGGCGCCAACGTCCACGCGTTCGTGCGCGCGACGTCGAGCGGCGCGCTCAACAACATCGGGCACCTCCGCCGCGCGCTCAAGGTGCACTTCGCCGACCTCACCGACCGCACGTCGATCGATTATCTCGTCCGTGAGCTCCGCGACGCGCCCGACCGTCCGTACGTCTTCCACCTCGGCGCCCAGGCGCACGTCGGCGAGTCGTGGCACCGGCCGTACGAGACGGTGATGGCGAACACGGTGGGGACGCTCAACCTCCTGCAGTCGATCGTCGACTGGGGGCTCGAGCTCGAGAAGTTCGACACGGCCGGCACCTCCGAGGAGTACGGCAACGTCCGCGACGACGTCTCCGAGCACCACACGTTCGACGACGCCGGCTCGCTGATCCTCCACGAACGCTCACCGATCAACCCGAAGTCGATCTACGCCACGGCGAAGGTCGCGGCGGACTTTCTCACGATGAACTACTACGACGCGTTCGGCCTCCCGGGTGTGGTCACGCGGATGTTCAACAACTACGGGCCGCGCCAGAACCCGCGCTATGTCACCGGCACGATCGTCACACAGGCGCTGACGCGACCGGAGATCGAGCTCGGTGCCCTCGACCCACTGCGCGACTTCTGCTTCTGCACGGACGGGGTTCGCGGGCACCTCACCGTCGCGGCGCACGGCCGGCCGGGCGACGTCTACGTCTACGGGCAGGGAGCGAACGTCTCGATGGCGGACTGGGCGAACCTGATCGTCCGGATCGGTGTCGAGCACGGCTTCTGGCCGGAGGACCGCCGGGTCGTCACGACGGAGGCGCGGAAGCGGCCCGGGTCGAGCGACGTGATGGCGCTCCGGGTCGGGCACGAGAAGCTCACCCGCGAGACGGGCTGGCAACCGCGCGTCAGCTGGGAGGAAGGGGTGCTCCGCTCCATCCGCTGGTACGCCGAGAATCGGGAGCGCTGGCTCGGACGCGTCGACTGGCTCCCGACCGGCTCGCCCAAGCTCGTCACCCGGTGAACCGGATCCTCGTCACCGGAGGCGGAGGGTTCCTCGGCTCTCGCCTCGTCGCGCGCCTCGAGGAGGAGGGCCACGACGTCACCGCGGCGCGGCGGGCCGACTACGACCTCACGTCGATCGACGCCGCGGCTCGGCTCTTCGCGAACAGCGAGCCAGAGCTCGTCTTCCACCTCGCCGCCGAGGTGGGCGGGATCGGAGCGAACCGCGCCAACCCGGGCCGCTACTGGTACGCGAACCTGATGATGGGGGCGCACGTGCTCGAGCAGGCACGGCTCCACGCAACGCCGAAGCTCGTGATCGCCGGCACCGTCTGCGCCTATCCGAAGCTCACGCCGGTGCCGTTCCGCGAGGAGGACCTCTGGAACGGCTATCCGGAGGAGACGAACGCGCCCTACGGCGTCGCGAAGAAGGCGGTTCTCGTCGGCGCGCAGGCATATCGGGAGCAGTACGGGACGAACGCGGTCTTCCTCCTGCCGACGAACCTCTACGGGCCGGGCGACAACTTCGACCTCGAGACGTCGCACGTGATCCCGGCGCTGATCCGCAAGATGAGCGAGTCGCCGGGCGAGGTCGTGCTGTGGGGTGACGGATCCCCGACGCGCGAGTACCTCTACGTCGACGACTGCGTCGACGGGCTCGTCATGGCGGCCGAGCGGTACGACGGCCCCGAGCCCGTCAACCTCGGGACGGGCGTCGAGACGTCGATCCGCGAGACCGCGGAGCTGGTCGCGGAGGCGGTCGGCTTTACGGGACGGATCATCTGGGACACCTCGATGCCGAACGGCCAGCCGCGTCGCAGCCTCGACGCCTCCCGCGCGCGCGAGCTCTTCGGCTGGGAGGCGCGAACGCCGCTCCGGGAGGGGATCGCCCGCACCGTCGCCTGGTACCGCGAAGGCGTCCTCGTTTGAGCACGGCGGCGGCAGCCGCCCGTCCGCGCACCGTACTCGCGGCGCTCGACCGCGTCGCCGGCGCGCTGACGCGCCACGTCGCCATCTCGCTCGGCGTGCTCATCGCCGTGCAGGTCGTTGCGACGGTCGCGCTCTTCTTCTCGATCAACCACAACGGCTGGCTGACGTACCAGGGGGGCGACCAGATCTGGCTCGTCACGTCCGCTTGGCTGCTCGGGAAGGGCATGATCGGCTACGCGCTCACCAGCCACGGGTGGCCGCTGTTGCTCGCGCCGCTTACCTGGATCACAGGCTCGAGCTCCGTCCAGCTGCTGCCTCTCACGACGGTCCTCCAGGTCGGCGTTCTCGCCCCGATCGCGACGCTCTGCGTCTACGACATCGGCGCGCGCGTGGCAGGAAGGCTCGCCGGGCTCTGGTGCGCCGCCGCGTTCGTCGTCGCGCCGTTCGCGGCGATTCCGTACTTCGTCCAGCGCTACCACGACTCATGGGTCGACCAGTTCCTCCCACAGGCGCTCGGCCTGACGCAGCAGGCGGACTTCCCGTCGGTCGTGGCCGTGCTCCTGTCCGCCGCGCTGACGGTTCGCGCGTTCGAGGCGAGTGCGTCCCGGGAGGCCGTGCTCGCGGGCACGTTCGCGGGCGTCGCCCTGGCGCTCAAGCCCGCGAACGCGCTCTTCCTCGGCGCACCCGTGCTCGCGCTCCTCCTCGCGCGGCGGTGGCGCCACGTCGGCCTGTTCCTCGTGGCGCTCGGGCCGGCGCTGGTCGCGTTGACGATCTGGAAGGCCGCAGGACGCGGAGAGGTGCCGCTCTTCGCGCAGGACGAGCTACGGCTCGCGATGAGCTCCGGTGACCCGGTCGTGGGGTCGGTCACGACGTGGTTCGACCGCACCATCCACCTGAACTTCGACACCTGGAAGCAGAACATGTCGAACCTCCGCGAGTTCACGTGGAGCGCACGTGTCTTGCAGTTCCTGCCGCTCGCGGGCGCCATCGCCCTCGCGCGCCGCTCGCTTCCGGCCTCGGGCCTCTTGCTCGGCTGGCTACTCGGCTACGTCGTCGTCAAGGGTGCGGCCAACGTCGCAACGATCGAATCAGGCAGCTACTGGCGCCTGATCATGCCGGCGCTGCCGGCGTTCGTGCTCCTCTGCGCGTCGGTTCCGCTGCTCGTGCCGACGTTCCCCGAACGTGCAGGCCCGAGGCTCGCACCGGACCGTGGCCGGCGTCCGGGCACCGCGGCGACCGTCGCGATCGTCGCGGTGACAGGCGCAGTGCCCATCCTCGTCCTGCTCGTGGCCGACCAGTCCCACGCGGTCCCGAACCGCACACCCCCGCCCGCCTTCGTCTCGCCGTTCGTCGTCGTCGACGACATCGCGGTTCCGGCGGACGGAGACGTCGTTCGCCTCAGAGTGCGTCGCACGGACCGGGGCAACGTCCTGGAGTGGACGGACTCGACGAGCCGGGCAGAGACCTTCTATCGGGTCTACAGAGGCTCCCGTGCTTTCCCCGACCTCGTGTGCGAGCCGCGCGGGGTCGATCGCTGCGAGCTCCGGGCCGAGACGCTCGCAACGACGCGGGCCCGCCGGTACGTCGATCCCAGGCCGCCCGCCGATGCGACGTACAGGATCGGCGTGGCCGCGAACTGGCTCGACGACCCGGAGCGAGGCGACGTCTTCGCGCTCAGCCCGCCCGCCGCTCCCGTGCCGGGGGCGTGAGTGCCGTCACAGATCCGTACAGCGCTCGCGTTCGTCCCGCTCTTCCTCGCGCTCTGCGTCTTCTCGGAGGGGGGCCTCGTGACCGACAGCCTCTGGGGGGACGTCGGACACTACGAGGGGTTCGCACGCAGGATCCTCGAGGGCGAGATTCCGTACGGCGACTTCACCGTCGAGTACCCGCCGTTCGCGCTGCCGGCCTTCGTCGCCCCGGCGCTCGTCACCTCGACCGCCCCCGACTATCTCTTCGTCTTCAAGCTGCTGATGGCCGGCTGCGGCGTGGTCGTGCTTCTCGCCACGGGTGCCTCGCTGGCGCGCCTCGGGTCGAGCCGCGGCCGAACAGTCCTGGCGCTGGGGACGATAGCGCTCGCCCCGCTGCTCCTCGGGCACGTCTTCCTGAACCGCTACGACCTCTGGCCGACCGCGCTCGTCGCGGTCGCCGTCGCGGCGTACCTCGCCCGGCGAGAGGCCCTCGGCTCCGCGTTCCTCGCCGGTTCGTTCGCCGCGAAGATCTTCACCGTGTCGATGCTCCCGCTCGCGGCGTGGAGAGTCGTCGCCGTCCGGGACCGGCGGGCGCTGGCGAGGAACGTGGGCGTGTTCGCCGTGGTGTGCCTCGCGATCTTCGGCTTCTTCCTCGTGACGTCCTTCGGCGGCCTCGGCTTCAGCTACTGGACGCAGGCCTCGCGCGACCTCCACACCGAGAGCCTCGCCGGGTCGATCCTCCTCGCGCTCGACAACCTCGGCCTCTACGAAGCGTCGATCGTGCCCGGCGACCCCGGCTCGCTGGATCTCGACGGCACGCTGCCGGACGTCCTCGCGACGCTCACGAGCGTGGCGGCCGCCGGGGTCATCGGCTGGGTGTGGCTCGCCTGCCGACGCTCGCTGCGCTTCGACCCGGTACTCGTCGCCGGCTTCGCGGCCGCGGCCGTGGCGTTCCTCGCCCTCGCAAAAGTGATCTCGCCGCAGTTCGTCACGTGGCTGCTCCCGCTCGTCCCGCTCGTCGAGGGGCCAGCCGGCGCGGCCGCCACCGCGCTGCTCGTGGTCATCATGCCATTGACCCAGCTCGAGCTCCGAGGCTGGGAGGGCCTCCACGTCGACGCCTGGGCCGCCTGGATCCTCCTCGCGCGGAACGTCCTCCTCGTCGTGCTGCTCGTCGTGCTCCTGCGCGAGGTGCGGCGGCTCGTGCGGGCCGCCGGCTAGCTGTCGGAGTCGGCGTGGCCTGTTTCGAGGGCGTCGAGCCGCGTCCGTAGGAGCGCCACCTCCTGCGCCAGCAGGACGTTGTCGTCGGTCAGGCGCGAGAGCACCGTCGAGTAGTGGAGGAGCACGGCGATCACGAACATGATCGCGGCGGCGAACAGGATCGCGGGCGGGTAGCCGGAGACGCCGAGCCAGCCGGCTATCGTGTTGAGCCCGCCCCGCCACGCCGAGAGGATCAACAGCACGACGCCCGTCACCAGCCAGAGGAGGGCGTAGCGCTCCTTGAGCCGGCGTCCGCGGATCAGCTCCAGCACGATCAGGATGAGGAGCAGGGACGCGATTGCCGCGGCGATGGAGATCCGGACGGGCGTCAATGCTCGGCCCCCTCCGACGGCACCGCATATCGGCGTCCCATCGCCACGAACAGCGCAAGCGTCACCTTGATCGCGTAGTAGACGGAGCGCACGAAAGTGATGGAGGAGGAGCCGTGCTCGCGTTCGCGCATGCGGACGGGCACCTCCACGAGCCGGAGCCGGTGCTTGAGCACGAGCACCGTCGCCTCGACCTCCGGGTAGTCGCTCGGGTAGTCGCGGGCGAAGAGGACGATGCCCGACCGGTTGAGCGCCTGGAAGCCGGACGTCGTGTCCGTCACGCGCTGCCGGGCGAGGAACGAGACGAGCCGCGCGAACCACATGATGCCGACGCGTCGCCCGAGCGGCGGTCGGTACCCGTCCTCCCCCTCCCGGAACCGCGAGCCGGTGACGACGTCGGCCTCGCCCCGCTCGATCGGGGCCAGCAGCTTCGGGAGCTCCGCAGGATCGTGCTGCCCGTCGCCGTCGAGTCGCACGGCGAGGTCGTAGTCCCGCTCGAGCGCCCAGCGGAAGCCCGTCTGCACCGCGGCGCCGATGCCGAGGTTGAAGGGGAGCCGCACGACGGTGGCGCCCGCGGCCGCCGCCGCCGCGCCGGTCGCGTCCGACGAGCCGTCGTCCACGACGACGACGTCGATCGAGGGGTCGAACGCCGCGATCTCGGCGACGACCGGGCCGATCGCCGCCTCCTCCTCGAACGCAGGAACCACCGCGACGATGCGCCTCATACGGCCACGGTCGCCTCGAGGGTGAGCAGGCGCAACACCTGCCGCGCGCGGTGCGTGTACGTGTGCTCGTCCAGCACTCGCTCGCGGGCGCGGGCGCCCATGGCCGCCGCCTCGCCGGGGTCGTCGAGCAGGGCGCGGTAGGCGGCGAGTGCCGCGTCCGCGTCGTCGACGACGACGAGCTCGCTGTCCGGCTCGAACCAGCGCTCGATCCCGGCCTGCGGGTTCGAGACGATCGCCGCGCCGGAGGAGGCGAGCTCGAACGGCCGGCACGTCGACGAGCCGTCCACCGTCGCGTGGGCGCGGCGCGTGAGGTTGAGGTTGACGCGCGCCGCGGAGATCGCGCGCGCGAACGCGTTGAAGGGCACGTCCCCGACCAGGCGCGCCCGGCCCACGTCGCCCCGGAAGTCGCGACCGCCGAGCGCGAAGTCGATGCGCGGGTCGCGCCTCGACGGCTCGCCGACGAGAGCGGCCATCCATTCGCGGCGGAACTTGTCGCCGTAGCCGTAGAAGAACACGTCGTGGTCCTTGTCCACCGGCAGCGGGCGGAAGAACTCGGGGTCCGCCGCCCACAGCACCGGTTCCACACGGCGGGCACCGAGCTCGAGCAGGCGGTCGATCCCACCCTCCGAGTTCGAGAGCAGAAGGTCGTACTCCGACGGATCGGCCCCGTGGTAGTAGTTGAAGCCGGTGTCCATGCCGCCGAACTCGGGCAGGCTCATCGGGACGTCGCCGTCGTAGAAGACGACCGGGATGCCGTGACGCTCGCGGAGGTACGTCGGGATGCCGCGGAAGTGCGCCATCGGCACGGTGAACACGAGCACGGCGTCGGGGCGTTCGCGCGCGACGAGCCGGTCGAGGTGGCGCCTCCAGCGAGGCGTGACCACCTTCCAGATCGTCTCGCGCGTCAGCCTGTCGAGGGGGCCGTCCTCGGGGCTCTCCTCGGCCCGGCGGAGGTAGCGGTCGCCCTTCAGCCGGGCGAGCCCGCTCCGCAACGCGGCGTAACTCTCGCCCTCGCGATACGTCGGATTGGGTGCCGTGCGCCACCACGGCGACTCGACCGGACGCCCCCGGTACGGCGTGACGACGAGGTCGACGCCCACCTCGTAGAGCCCCTTCCACAGCTGCCACCAGGCGGGCGTGCAGCCGTAGCGGAAGTCGAGGTCGACCGCGGAGGCGACGGCGAGAATGCGGGGCTGGCGCACGAGCGACCAGTGTAGGGACCTGCCCTGCCGCCTCAGTACGCGCCGCGGCCGCTCAGCACCGCCGGGATCGTCCGGGCGATGATCGACACGTCCGACCAGATCGACCAGTTCTCGATGTACGTGAAGTCCAGGCGGACGAGGTCGTCGAATTCGAGCCCCGAACGGCCCGAGATCTGCCACAGGCCGGTCATCCCCGGAAGCACGAGCGAGCGAGCGCGGTGCCATTCCTGGAGCATCGCGTGGTCGCGGAGCGGCAGCGGGCGCGGACCGACGAGGCTCATCTGGCCGCGCAGGACGTTGACGAGCTGCGGCAGCTCGTCGAACGAGAGCCGTCGCAACACCCGCCCCACGCGGGTGACGCGCGGGTCGTCGCGGATCTTGAAGAGGGGGCCCGACGCCTCGTTCTCGTCCTCGAGCGCGTCCTGCTGCTCGGCCGCCCCCGCGACCATGGTCCGGAACTTCAGCATCCCGAACTCCTGCTCGCGCACCCCGACGCGGGGCGAGACGTAGAGCACCGGGCCTCGCGAGTCGAGTTTGATCGCGGCGGCGATCAGCAGCCACAGCGGGATGCCGACGACGAGCAGGAGGATCGAGACGACGAGGTCGAAACCCCGCTTCGTCGCCCAGTCGACGCCGGTCAGCATCGGCGGCCGGAGCTCGAACAGCGGGATCCCCTGTCCGGGGACGTACTCGCCCTCGTGGACGAGCAGCTCCGTGGTCGTCGGGGCCAGCTTGACCTTCACGCCGTGGCGATGTGCCAGCTGGACGACGTCGAGCACCGTCTGTTCGTCGAACTGCGCCTCGGCGAGCACGACCTCGTCGGGCCGCCCGCGGTCGAGCAGCGTCCCGATGCGGTCGAGCGAGCGCCCGAGGCCCTTCGGGCCGGGCGCGACGGCAAGCGTCCCCACGACGTCGACGCCGATCCCGCCGCGAGACGCCCTGAGCTGGCGCTCCAGGTCGGGCAGCGTGTCCTCACCGCCGACCAGGAGAAGCCGCCGCCGGATCCCGGCGAGCCCCATCAGCTCGAGCGACACCGAGTCGTACGCGGCGCGCAGCAGCCCGATCGCGAGTGCGCTCGTCGCGACGGCCGTCGGGATCAGCCCGGTCGTCGTGAAGTCGTAGTCGGTCCCGAAGCCGAAGGCGAGGACGATCAGCGCGACGAGGACGAGCGCGGCGAGGATTCGGCCCGAGCCGGCGCGGCGCTCACGCGGCGCGTAGAGACCGGCCTGGAAGAAGACGATCACGGTGACCGGGGCGAGGAACGGCAGCCACTCCGCCGGGCCGGTGTCCCACAGGAGCGACCAGAAGACGGTGTCGCCGTAGACGAGCGAGCGAAGGACGAGGGCGCTGTAGAGCCCGAGCGCGAGCCCAGCGACGTCGGCGGCGACCAGGGCGCCGACGCTCACGCAGCGACGCAGCAGGCTGACCACGGGCCCGCGCGAGAGCACGTAGAGCCGTGATCGCCTGATGTCCCCGGGCGCCTCCCCGGGCGTCCCCCCCGGCGGCGTCAGCGGCGTATCGGGTCGGGCCGGAGCCTTCGTGGGCGCCTCGCTCGGCACGTCGTGATTCTACGTCCGGGGGTCGGCCGCCTCGCCGCGCGCGACGTCCTCCCAGGCGACAGCGCGGCCGTGCTCGCGCACGGTCGCCGCGACGGCCTCGAGATCCGCCGCGGGGCGGCGCAGGCCGAGCATGCGGAGCTCCTGGACGATGAGCAGCCGACGGCGCGGGGAGACGAGGTCGGTGTCGTGGAAGTAGGCGTGGATGCGCGTCGACAGGCTCCGTCCCGCAAGGGCCCGCGCGAGCGCCCCTGCACCGTGGGTGGTGGGAACCGCCGCGAGGTCGTGGCCGCCGACGGCGATGCGGGCCGGAGCGTCGAGCTCCACCCAGGCCGCGCCGTCGGGCAGGTAGCCCGGCCGCGACGACCGCGGCGTGCAGTCCGCGTAGCCGAGCTCGGCGCACGCGAGCGCCACGCCGCGGTCCGAGTACCAGCCGCCGCCGCAGAAGAGCGTCGGCCGAACCCCTCGCTCCCGCAGCCACTCGGCTTCCCGACGGACGCGCCCCGCGGGGTCGCCGCCCGTCGGCCGTGCGTGGGTGGGACCCGTGAAGTGCGTGTGCTGGCCGAGGGGACCGCGGGCGGCCGCCTCGCGGGCCCGCGCGAGCCAGCGCTCCTCGTCGTGCTCGCCGGCCTCCGGATCGGGCGGCCGCATCAGCGCGGCGATGGGGAGCCCGCCCGGCCGGCGCTCCTGCAGGTCCGCGAACGCCGCCCAGACACGGTCGTCGAGCGGTCGTTCGACGTGGCAGGAGACCACTGCGTACCGTTCCGGAGTCGTGGGCGGCACAGCGCAACGGATACCACGTCCCGCGATCGCCCTCGTCGTCGTGGCCGCCGCCCTTCCCCGGCTGCTCGCGCTCGCGAGCGAGCGCGACGCGATCCTCGAGTCGTACGTCGAGAAGAGCGACACGTTCGCACAGACGCTCGTCTCGAGCGGGACGTTCGGCTTCCTGCCCGGCGTCCCGTCCGCCTACACGCAGCCCCTCTACGCGTGGTTCCTCGCGGCGCTCTACTGGCCGCTCGAGCGCTCGTGGGCCGTCGTGGGGCTCGCACAGGTGCTCGTCGCCGTCGCGACGGCGCTCCTCGTCCTCCTGATCGGCCGCCGGCTCGGCTCGGTCGCGACAGGCGTGGTCGCCGCGCTCGTGACCACGCTCCACCCGTATCTCGTCTGGCACGACGTGCACGTCAACCGCGAGATCCTCGACGGGCTCCTGGCGGCGGCGATGGTGCTGCTCGCGCTCGTCGCGCTCGAGCGTCGCTCGCTTCCCTTCGCGCTGGCCACGGGTGCCGTCGCCGGCCTCGCGATCCTCTCGAACGCGCGGCTGCTCCTGCTGCCGCTCGTCCTCGCGCCGTACGTCGCGTGGCGCGTGCGCCCCGTCGGCCGGGCGGTCGTCGCGGCCCTGCTCGTCGTGCTCGGCGCAGCGGCGGTGACCGCCCCGTGGGTGATCCGCAACGAGGTCGTGATCGGCTGCGCGACGATCACCACCGATACGCGCGCGCTGTGGAAGGCGAACAACCCGGCGACGTACGACGTCCTCGCACGGGGCGGGTGGATCGACGACGTCCCGGATCTGCCGGGGGTGCCGCCCTGGCCCGAGAAGGCGGCCGGGATCTCCGTCGCGGCCGCGAAGGCCGTCGACGAGTGCGCACAGGCGACGTTCTACCGCGACCAGGTGTTCGACTTCTGGCGCGACGAGCCGGGTGAGAAGGCGCGGCTCGCGGCGCAGGCGGTCGGGATGCTGTGGTCGCCCTTCCTGAGCGTCGCGGCCGACGACCCGGGGCAGCAGGGCCTCTCCGATCTCGCCCAGCGCACCGTCGAGCCCGCGTTCGTCGTGCTGCTCTACGCGCTCGCGCTCTGGGGTGCTTTCCTCGCACCGAGACGCTTCGTCGCGCTCGCCGTGCTGCTGCTCTGCTTCAACACCCTGACGGCGATGGTCTTCGCCGGCACCGTCCGCTACCGCGCGCCCTGGGACTTCCTGCTCGCACTGCTCGCGGCGTTCGCGCTCGAACGCGTCTGGGAGCTCGTCCGCCGGCGGCGTGCCCCCGCGGCGGCCAGCGCCGTGCCGTAGATCGCCTCGATCCGGTCGGTGCAGCGCTTCTGCGAGAACTGCCCGAGCGCGCGCTCGCGTCCTGCGGCGCCCATGGCAGCGGCGCGCGCCGGGTCTCCCGCAACGGCGACGATCGCCCCGGCGAGTGCCTCCGCGTCGCCCGAGGGCACGAGCAGGCCCGTGCGGCCGTTCTCCACGATCTCCGGGAGGCCACCGACCTCGCTCGCCACGACGGGCCGGCCGCGCTCCATCGCCTCGAGTGCGACCATCCCGAATCCCTCGCCGAAGGACGGCACGACGACGACCCCTGCCCGCTCGAAGACCGGCGCGGGCGGCGCGACCCGGCCGAGGAACGAGACGTGCCCGTCGAGGCCGAGCCGGGCGACCGAGGCGCGGAGCTCGTGCTCGATCGGCCCGTCGCCGGCGATCTCGAGGGTGAGGCCGGGAAGCCGTCCCCGTGCGAGAGCGAGGGCGCGCAGCAGGACCCCGTGTCCCTTGATCGGGATCAGGCGGCCGACGACGGCGAGCCGTGTCTTCCCCGCCGGCGGCGGAGGCGGCGGACCCGCCTCGATCCCGTAGTGCACGACCTCGAACCCCGCCGGAGCGAAGCCCTCGCTCGCGGCGAGGTAGCGCACGAGCCCCGCCGAGATCGCGATGTGGACGTCCGCGAAGTGCGCGACGGCCCGGTCGGCAGCGGCGAAGGTCCTGCCGCTGCGGAAGGGGTTGAAGCCGTGCTTCGTCGAGACGAGCACCGGCACCCGGGCCAGCCGTCCGGCCGCGAGCCCGTGGAAGTCCGCGTGCACGAGGTGCGTGTGCATGATGTCCGGCCGCGTGCGGCGCACGATCCGGGCGAGCCGCGCGAACGTTCGTGGGTCCGCGGCCCAGGGAAGTCGGAGCCGGTCGACGACGACGCCTCTGGCCTCGAGCCGGTCGGCCAGCTCGGCGGCCCCCGGCTCGCCCTCGTGGAGCATCACGAGGCGAACGTCGAACCCGCGCTCGTGCAGCGCAGGGAGCAGCAGCAGCAGGTGGTTCTCGGAGCCCGAGATCCCCGCGACCTTCGCGACGTGCAGCACGCGGGCGCTCATCGCGCGAGCGCGACGACCCGGTCCGCCCAGACGTCGACCGAGTGCTCGCGGAGCACGATCTCGCGCAGCGAGCGTCCGACCGCGTTCCGGTCGATCTCGCCGAGACGGCGCATCGCCCGCGCGAGCGCGTCGACGTCCCCGTGCCCGAAGCGCAGCTCGTCCGGGAGGAGCGTGTCGAAGGCGGGGTTCGACGCGATCACCGGCAGGCAGCTCGCCGCCGACTCGTAGACGACCTTGTCCGTTGCGCCCTCGCGCATGTCGTTGACGAGGGCGTCGACCTCGGCGTAGAGCCCGGGCACGGTGTGATGCGGAGTCGGGCCCCGGATCTCCACCCGGTCGAGGAGACCGAGCTCGATCACGAGCCGCTCGAGCGCGATCCGGTAGAGGCGCTCGTCCTCCGTGACGGACGGCCCGACCAGCAGCAGCGAGACCTCGGGAACCTGCTCGACCGCCCGCAGGATCGTCTCGAGCCCCTTCGCGGGCGACGTCCGGCCGAGCGCCAGGAGCGTGAGCGGCTCGCGGTCGGGCCGTGTGACGCACCGGAGGGCCGACACGTCGATCCCGTGCCCGATCGCGACGAGCTTCCGCGACCGCAGGGGGAAGGTCCGCTCGTCGACGCTCAGAACGCGCGTCGACAGCCGCTCGGCGGTCGCGAGCAGCCGGCTCCGCCGCCAGTGGGTGAACCAGAGGAGCACCTGCACGCGGGCGGGTCGCGCGAGCGGCGCCGCCAGAACGGCATAGATCGGGCACATGTGCGCGAGGACGGCCGCCGGCCGGGGCCGCCGTGCGAGCTCGCGGGCGAGCGCGCTCTCGAAGCGCAGGCCCCGTCCCGCCCGCCGGCTCGCCCGAAAGAGGCGCACGCGGCAGTTCTCCGGCAGGA
The DNA here is from genome assembly GCA_036265415.1 of Gaiella sp. GTDB lineage: Bacteria > Actinomycetota > Thermoleophilia > Gaiellales > Gaiellaceae > Gaiella. The sequence goes on along the minus strand of DATAPC010000014.1, from coordinate 11,111 downwards.
CGCCCTCGATCGCGCTGTCGGCGAGGACGACGAGCTCGTCGACGCGGGCGGCGAGCGCACGCAGTTTGACGACCGTCGCACCGAGCACCGGGCTCGCGGGATCGACCTGCTGCGTGACGACGACCATCCTCACGCGCCGCGCGCCTCCACGGCCCGTTCGACGAGCTCGACGACGCACTCGGCGTACTCGTCCGCCGTGTACGTCCAGGCCTCCGCCCGCGCCCGCCCGCCGGCGCCGAGACGCTCCGCCAGCGGACGATCGGCGAGCACGCGCACGAGCGCATCAGCGATCTCGGCCGGGCTGTCCGGGTCGACGAGCACACCGGTCTCGTCCTCCCAGACGACGTCGGGGATCCCACCGGCCCGCGCACCGACGACGGCGCGGCCGCGGCAGAGCGCCTCGAGGACGACGCGCGGCGTCCCCTCCGACCGCGACGCGAGCAGGAGGAGCCACGCGTCGTCGAACGCCTTCACTACCTCGGGGGTTTCGAGCCGTCGCTCCCACCCAACGGCGCCCGGGAGGTCGCGGAGGAGGCCCTCGGCCACGTCGCGGTGCCGCCCGTCGCCGACGATCCGGAAAAGCGCGTCGGGCACCCGCGGCGACGCGAGCCGCCATGCGTCGGCGATCGCGTGGACGTTCTTGTACCGCTCGAGGACGCCGACGAAGAGCGCCGTCGGCCGCTCGGGCAGCGGCCGGACGGGCGGCTCCGAGAACGCCGTCAGCTCGGTGTACGTCGTGAACACGCCGGCCGGCTCGACGCCTGCGTCCCGGACGAGCCCCGTCGTGAACGGCGAGAGCGTGCGCACGGCGTCCGCGTGCCTGATTGCGACGAGCGCGGCGCGGTCGGCGAGCGGGCCGACCACGGCCCGCGCGGGCGAGCCGTAGAGGCGCGACCACGTGCGCCAGTCCCCGTGGATCTCCACGACGACCGCCGCGTCGCTGCGTGCGAGGCTGCGCCCCGCGAGCGCCGCGAGGGCTTCGAACGGGCTCTGCGCGAGGATCGCGTCGGCGGGAGTCCGGCGGAGCTCGCGCGCGATCCGGACCGGCAGCGAGCCGTAGAAGAGCGGGCCGTCGAGCGCAGCCACGAGCGTCCCTCGCTGCAGCGCGAAGGTCTCGTCGCCGGCCGCGGCCCCGCGCGGCGCCGCGCCGAGCACACGCAAATCGAGGCGTTCGCGAAGCGCGTCGAACTTGCGCCCGAGAGAGCCGTTGAGCGGGAGCCGGTACCGGGTGCGCCCCACCATGAGGACGCGGGGCCTCATCGCCCGTCCTCGCCGTCGGACGTGATCGCGTCCACGATCCGCCGGAGGATACGCGGCTCCGAGAGCTCCTCGACCGATCCCGCGGCCGCGGCCGCGAGCGCCTGGCGCAGCTCGTCGTCGTCGACCAGCCGCTCCACCGCCCGGGCGACTGCGTCGACGTCGTGCGGCGGCACGAGCAGGCCGTTCTCGCCGTCGACGACGACCTCCGGGATCCCGCCGACCGCCGTGGCGATCACGGGCGTCCCGACCGCGAGCGCCTCGAGAACGGTGTGAGGGAGGTTCTCCCAGGCCGACGTGACGAGCACTGCGTCTGCGGCGCGGAAGAGCGCGAGGACGTCGTCGCGGGTGCCGGTGCCGAGGAAGCGCACGCGGTCGGAGACGCCGAGGCTCTCGGCCTCCCGCTCGAGCCGCCCGCGCTCCGGGCCGTCGCCGAGGACGAGGAGCTCGACCTCCGGAACGCGCGCGATCGCCTGTAGCGCGACCCCGAGCGCCTTCTGTGTGGTGAGGCGGGCCGCGGTCGCCAGCACCGCCCTTGTGACGCCGAGCGAGGCACGCGCGTCGTCGCGGGACGGAAGCGGCGGCAGCTCCGGTGCCGGGTTCGGCACGACTGTCACGCGAGACGGCTCGAGTCCCCAGCGGACCGCGATCGCTCTGAGGTAGGCACTGGGAACGAGGACGTGGCGCGCGCGCCGAAGTGCGACGGTGCGGCTCGCGCGCAGGAACCGGCGGCGGAGCCCGCCGCGCATGTGCTGGAAGTCCTCGAGCGAGCCGTCGAAGCGGCCCGAGCGCCGCTCGCGCTCGAAGGCCTCGTCCGCGACGAGCTTGACGACGAGGGAGGTGCGGGCGAGAACGGCGCCGACTGCGGCCCGGCGCACCATCGTCGTCGCGTAGACGCGATCCGCCCTTCGCGCGGCGGAGACGACCTCCCGCACGACGGCGAGCTGGCGAAACGGCACGGGCCTCGAGCGCGCGACCCAGCGGACGGGGTACGGACGTTGCGCGGGCGCCGAATCGGCGGTGGTCACGACCTCGACGTCGTGGCCGGCGTCCACGAGCGCCGTCGCGAGCGCGGGCGCGTGGCTCGCCGGCCCGCCGACGTCGGGCGGCCAGATGCCCGAGACGACGACGACCCTCACGACCCCGCTGCGCTCGGAACGCCGACGCGGCGGGTCGAGCGGAGCTCGGCCCGCAGCCGGACGAGGACCACCGCCCACGTCGCCGCGAAGGCGAGCGTCGAGACGAGCACCGCGACGGCGGCGCCCGTCACGCCCCAGCGATCGCCGAGGACGAGGACGAGCGGCAGCACGACCGCCGTTTCGATCCCGTGCGTGAGGATCCGCAGGTGCGGTCGCCCGATCGTCACGGGAAGCGACTTCGACCAGCCGAGCACGAGGAGGATCGCAGCGGCGACGAGCACGATCCGCGCGGCGTCGACGGCGGCGAGGTACTCGCTTCCGAACACGACGCGCACGAGCCACGGCATCGCGACGAGGAAGATCGGCACGGCCACGGCCGCCACGGCCGCCGCGCCGAGCGTGTACCGGCGGAGGCCCTGCATCACGTTCGCCTCGCGCCCGTGCTCCCAGTCGCGGGTCTGCTCCGTCAGCAGCACGAGCCGGACGGGTGCGCTCGCTGCCGAGAAGCCGCTCTGCGGGGCCTGCGCGACGCGGTAGTAGCCGACCTGCGTCGTGCCCGCCACGACGCCGAGCAGCACGGGCGTCAGGGCCGCGCGCAGCGAGATCACGCCCGTCGCGACGCTCGACTGGACGACGAACGAGACGATCTCCCGCCGATCGCTCCCGAGCGGCGTCGGCTCGACCCGGGGGAAGCGGCGCAGCGCCACCGTTCCGGCTGCGCCGACGAGCGCCGTCGCGAGCACCTGCCCCAGCGCAAGGGCGCCGAGCGCGGCCGTGACGCCGATCGAGGCGCCGACGACGATCGCGAGCAGCCGGATCCCCATCGTCACGGAGAGCAGTGCACCGCGGAGGTCGTACCGCCCGCGGAGCAGGAGCGCGCTCGCCGAGACGTTCTCGGGCGATGCGAGCAGCGGGATCGCCGCGGCCGCGGCCATCGGCCCGGCGAGGCCCTCCGTCCCGAAGATCGCGTCCGCGAACGGCACGAGCGCGAGGATCAGGAGCGTCGCGAGCGCGCCGCCCGCCAGCTTCAGCTCGAGCGCGCGCCGGAAGAGGCGGTGGAGCTTCCCCCACTGCTCGCTCGCGACGTAGCGGAACCCGAACTTCGTCAGGCTCTCCTCGACGGTGAGGTCGAGCAGCGTCTGCGCGAGGCCGACGATCGCCATGACGGTCGCGAAACGCCCGAAGTCGTGGAGGCCGAGGATCCGCGCCGCCGCGATGGTGCCGAGGATGCCGAGGGCGACCGAGAGGTAGAGCCCGGCTGCAGTCGCGAAACGGCGCCGGAGAACGCTCGGTGCCATGTGACGGCTCAGTGTAGGGGCGAGGCCGTCCGGCAAGCGGCCGGGGTACAGTCCGCCGCGTGACGGCCGAGCCGCTGCCCCGGACGCACTCGTTCGGCGAGCCGGCACGGTCGTTCGCCCCGAACGCATGCCGCGAGGCGTTCGTCCTGGCCGGTGCGGTTCCGTTCCTCTTCCTGCACGCGACCTACCAGCCAACGGTGTCGCTCGGGCTCGGCGACTCGTCCGTCGACGTCACGCTCGCAGACGCGGCGATCGCCTGCGTGGTCGCTGCCGCCGCCGTGCGCGGCCGGCGCGAGAGGTGGCAACCGCTCGCACGAGCGCGCGTCGTGCTTGCGCTCGCGGCGGCGTTCGTCCTCTGCGCGGCGGTGTCGCTCGCCACGCCCTCGCTCCTCGGCGAGGACTACGACCTGACGACGCACGCGATCAGCCTCGCGAAGTTCGCCTGGTACGCGACCCTCCTCCCGGCGACGGTGCTGCTCGTCCGCTCGACGGTCGACGCCGTGCCGCTGCTGCGCGCGGTGACGGCCTGGAGCGTCGCCGCGACCGCATGGGGCCTGCTCCAGTTCCTCGGCATCGTCTCGGAGTTCGAGGGGAAGCGGCCCGGGCAGCGCGAGCCGTCGTTCGTCGGCATCCACGACCTCGCCGCGCTCTCCGGGGCCGTGCTCGTCGTCGGGGCGGCCGGGATCGCGCTCGGCGAAGGCCGTCCGACCGGTCGGCGCTGGTCGCTCGTCGCCTTGGCGACCGGAGCGCTCGGCGTCGTCCTCTCGGGGGCGATGACGGCGGTGCTCGGCCTCTGGCTCGCGCTGGCTGCCGTCCTGCTCGGAGCCCGCGCCCGCCACGTGCTGCGTCCACGGGCGGCGCTCGCGCTGACGGCCGTCGTGCTCCTCGTCACGGCCGGCACGGCGGTGATGCGCGCGAGCACGATCGAGCGGTTCGCCGAGTTCATCGGCATCCGCGAGCGGGTCGCCGACACCGGCGTCGAGAGCTATGCGCACCGGACGCTGCTGGCCTACATCGGCGGCCGCATCTGGCTCGACCGGCCGGTGACCGGCGTCGGCTGGCAGGCTTCGAGCGAGGAGTGGGCCTACCGGCCGTTCCTCGCCGACGCACGGGAGCGCTTCCCGGACGAGCCAGACCAGGCGTTCCCCTCGCCGGAGCATCCGTGGGGGATCCAGATGCTGTACCTCCAGGTGGCCGCCGACCTCGGGATCGCCGGCATCGCCCTCCTGCTCGGGCTCGCCGCCGCGGGGGTGACCGCGGGCATCCGTGGGCTCCGCTCCTCCCCGGCGGCGCTGGTCGGGCTGGGCTGGCTCTGCGTCGTCGCGGGCGTCTGGACCGGGATCGGCCTCGTCGCCGGGCTTCCGCTCGGCGCGCTGACGTGGATCGCGTTCGGGTTGGTGACCGTCCGTGACTGACGAGCGCTTGGCTCCGCCGCTCTCGATGCCGACATACGCGGTGCGGGCGCCGCTCGTCGGCTGGCTCGCGACCGAGGCCGTCCGCGCGGCCGCCGACCTCGGCCCGTACCGGTTGCTCGACGTCGGCTGCGGAGAGATGCCGTATCTCCCGCTCTTCGAGCCCCACGCGAGCGAGGTCGTCGGGCTGGACACATGGGACAACCCGCGCGCCGCGCTGCGCGGGCCGATCGAAGCGATCCCGGCCCCCGACGCGTCGTTCGACGTCGTTCTCTGCGCGCAGGTGCTCGAGCACGTCGACGACCCGGCGCAGGGAGTCAGGGAGCTCGCCCGAGTCACGCGACCCGGCGGACGCGTGCTCCTCTCGACGCACGGCACGTTCGTCTACCACCCGAACCCGGTCGACCTCTGGCGGTGGACGGGCGCCGGTCTCGAGCGGCTGTTCTCGGAGAACGGCGCATGGGGTTCGGTTACGGTGTCCGCCGGCTCCGGCACGGCCTCGTCCCTCGCGATGCTGAATGCGATCTACCTCGAGCACGTACTGCGGCGCACGCCGCTGCGCCCCCTCCGCGGTGCGCTCGTCTCGGGTCTCAACCGCGCGGCGCGTGCGCTCGACCGCCGCGTCGAGCTGCTTCGCGACGAGCGGCCCGGCACGATCGCGGCCAACTACCACGTCGTCGCCGAGCGGGCCGCATGACGCGCGTCCTGGTGACGGGCGGGGCCGGCTTCATCGGCTCGAATCTCGTCGAGGCGCTGCTCGCGCGCGGGGACGAGGTTCGCGTCCTCGACAACTTCTCGACCGGGAGCCGCGCGAACCTCGCCGCCCTCGGCCGGGACGTCGAGGTCGTCGAGGGCGACCTTCGCTCGTACGAGCGCGTGCACACGGCGGTGCGCGGCGCCGAGCTCGTCTTCCACCAGGGTGCGCTCGGCTCCGTGCCGCGCTCCGTGCAGGATCCGCTGACGTCGACGGCGGTCAACGTGGAGGGCACGCTGAACGTCCTCCTCGCGGCACGCGACGAGGGGATCCGGCGGGTCGTCGCCGCGTCGTCGTCATCGGTCTACGGCGACGGGGGCACGTTCCCCCGCGTCGAGACGCAGGCGCCGAACCCCCTTTCGCCCTACGCCGTCGCGAAGCTCGCGGCCGAGCGGTTCTGCGTGAGCTTCACGCGGGTCTACGGGATCGAGACGGTCGCGCTGCGGTACTTCAACGTCTTCGGCCGCCGGCAGGATCCGACCTCACAGTACGCCGCGGTGGTGCCGCGCTTCATCCGGGCGATCGCCGACGGACGACCGGTCACCGTGCACGGCGACGGGGAGCAGTCGCGCGACTTCACCCACGTCGAGAACGTCGTCGCGGCGAACCTCCTCGCGGCTGATGCGGCCGACGCCGTCGGACGTGTCCTCAACATCGCGACGGGCGGGTCGGAGACCGTCAACCACCTCGCGGAGACGATCGGCAGGATCGTCGACCGCCCCGTCGAGAGGACGTTCGGCCCCGCGCAGCCGGGTGACGTGCGCGAGTCGTGGGCCGACGTGAGCGCGGCACGGGAGGCGATCGGCTACGAGCCGACGGTCGGTTTCCAGGAAGGGCTGCGGCGCACGATCGACGCCGTGCTCGAGACGAGAGGAGCGAGATGACACACGCGTTCGGGACGATCGAGGAGCTCGGCGAGGGGTACGGCTTCCGCAAGGTGCGACAGGCGCTCGGCGTCGAAGCGTTCGGCGTCAACGTGATCGTGATGCCGCCCGACTATCCAGGCTTCCACCACTACCACGACGAGCAGGACGAGCTCTACTTCGTCCACGCCGGCACCGCGAAGGTGGAGGTGGACGGCGAGGAGCGGCTGCTCGGCCCGGGTGGGCTCGTGCATGTCGCCTCGACGACGCCACGCCGCATCTCGAACGGCGGAACCGACGACCTGGTGATGCTCGTCGTCGGCGGGAAGGGCGGCTACGTGGGCCGCGACGGCCACATGGTCGACGAGGCGGACGTCGAGCGGCGCGCGAGCTTCGGCTCGGGCCGGCCGTCGTAGCGGGCGTCAGAGCGCCGCTTCGGGCGGCTCGTCGCGCGGCGCCGCCCGCAGTGCTGCACCTGCGAGCGCGAGGACGGCGACCGACAGCCAGTGGATGCCGATCACGTCGGTCTGCAGCCCGAGCACCGCGACCGCCGCGACCGACGACGCGAGCCACGGCGAGCGCGGCACGAGCGCGACGAAGAGCGCGACGAGCCAGCCGGCGAACGCCGCAAGGCCGAGGAGGCCCACGTCGACGCCGAGCTCCGTGTAGGTCGACTCGCCGGCCTTCGGCGTCACGCCGGTCCGCGACGCCGAGACGCCCGCGTTCCCGAGCCCGTAGCCCCAGGGGTGCCGGGCGACCGTGCGGATCCCGTCGCGGAGCGCGGTGAGATGGCTCGACGTCGAGCTCTCGCCGGTCGAGAACGGATCGTCGGTCGTCGCGCCGCCCGACGCGGCGTTGTCACGAAGGCAGGCGAGCTCGGCCGGGGTGTACGTCGTCGTCGGCCCGATCGTCGGGAACACGGCGACGAAGGCGATCGAGAGGACGACCGAGCCGACGGCGAGGAGGCCGGGGACGAGCGACCGCCGCAGGAGCGCGAGCACGAGCAGACCGACCGGGAGGGCGATGAACCCTGCACGGGTGTGCGTCCAGAGGAACCCGGCGTAGACGACCGTTCCCGCCACGACCGTCCATGCGCGGGGCCGTGCCGCGGCGAGCAGCAGCAGCATGATCACGAGCGCGTAGGAGGTGGCGAGCGGGCTCAGGAAGGTCGACACGAGCCTGCGCGCCGGGCTCTCCTCGTCGGTGTTCAGGATCCAGTTCTCCGGCAGGCCCGAGAGGCACCGGTACGCGAGCCCGAGCTGCTGCGAGAACCAGTCGGGTACGCCCGAGTCGCGCCACCACCGGAAAGGCACGAGGTACACGTCGACGAGCCCCCACACGGCGAGACCGAAGCCCACGGCGACGACACTGACCACGATGCGGCGCCACCACGCACGGTCGAGGACGACGAGCCGACCGAGGAGGTATGCGCCGAGCGGCAACAGGTGGTGGCGGAGCGCGTAGAGCTCGCCGCGCGCGGTCGCCTCTCCCCCGAGCCACGACTGGGGCAGGAGCCAGTAGACGACCACGAGCCCGCCGTATGCGAGGGCGAGCCGGTCGGTCCAGAGCACACGCGGGAGCGCGCCCGCCGTGAGTAGCGCCGCCGCCAGCGCGACGAGCAGGAGGGCGTCCTTCCACGCCGCCACGACGTCGAGCGCGGTGTCGCGAACGCCGGCCTGCCAGAGGAGCGCCATCGCGAGGTTGTGGAGCGCGAGCCCGACCAGGAGGACGAGCAGCGCGACGCGGGGGAGCCGGTGCGTCACGTGCTCGCGAGGAGCGTCATGCCGAGGTTGCGGATCTCGACCTCGCCCGGGAACAGGCGGCGGAGGTCGGCCGGCCCGAGAAGGTGGTTCTCGGCGGCCCACGGCGTGCCCGCCAGCTCGTACGCGCGCAACGCGAGCGGCCGCGGCAGCCAGTGGACGAGCGGCAGCCGGGTGTGCACCTCGATCGGAAACCAGCGGTTCGGGGTCGTCAGGAAGACGCGCCTCCCGACGCGGAGCGCCTCCCGCACGAACGCCTCCTGGCGGTCGGGCCCGCCCACGTGCTCGATCACGGCATTCGAGAAGACCACGTCGAAGCTCTCGTCCGCGAACGGCAGCGCGCACGCGTCACCCTGCACGTACGCGATCCGCGGGTAGCGCGCGCGGAACCGCGTGCCGTCGTGGAGACCGAGGGCGGTGAGCTGCTCGGGCCAGGGATACCGCTCCTCGAGAAGGTTGTGCGTCGTGCACCCGCTCTCGCCGCCGGCCTCGCCGAGCGAGACCTCGTCGACGCCGACGTCGAGCACCGTGGTCGACGGGCCGGGCCGCATCAGCTCCCGGAACAGGGCGAGCTTCCGCCGGCGCGAGCGGAGCGAGATCGCGTCGGCGAGCCGCACGACGCGGAATCTAGGGATGGATGACGACGGGCGTGCCGAGCGGGAGCCGCGCGAGCTCGTGCAGGGTCGCCTCGGTCGCGTGGAGGCATCCGGCGCTCGTCGGCGCACCGATCGACTCCGAGCTCGAGGCCCGACCGTGGATCGCCAACCGGTCGCCACCGTCCCAGCCCGGGGGGAGGCGCGGTTGCGTGCCCGACAGGACGACGATGCAGCACCCGAGACGCCACCGGCGGCCCGAGACCTGGTCCGAGACGTGAAAGCGTCCGCTCGGCGTCGGGCTGTCGCCCGCGCCGATCGAGACGCGGCGACGGAACACGACCCGGCCGTCCTCGCGGAGTGTCAGCAGCCGCTTCGAGAGATCCGCCTCGAGCGAGTAGCGCATCGTGCGCAGGCGGACGGCCGCCGTCCGGGGCACCCAGCCGACGACGCCGTTCCCGAGCACGTCGCTCTCGACTGCGAACCAGTTCCCGCGCCGCGCGACGACCCGGAGCCGCCGTGTGGATCCGAAAGGCGTCTTCCAACCCGCGACTGCGAGGGTGCGGCTCGCGGGCGTCCGCCGGATCGCCACCTTTGCGCCATGGTCGACGACGAGCGCGAGGCCGACGCCGCCGGCCGCCGGAGGCCTCTTCGACGCGTGCGGTCGTGCGGCGCCGGCCGCCGGCGCAGCGACGAGCGCGGCCGCGACCAGCGCGACGACGGTGCTGTGGACGCGAGCGGTGCGTGACACCGGGGGCGGCCAGCGTATCCGCCGAGTAGTGTCGGCGCCTGTGGTCGAGGAGGTCGTCACACCCGTCGGGCCGTACCGGCTGCGCCTCATGGCGCGAACCGGATGCTGGCGCGGCGCGCTTCCGGGGGGCCGGGCCGCGACGGCCTGGCAGCGCCCCGACGGCCGCGTCGTCGTCCGCGCGCCGGACGAGCCCTCGCTCGCGACCGCCCGGTTCATGCTCGCCCTCGAGGACGACACGAGCGAGTTCCACGACCGCTTCGCTCGCGACCCGCTCGTCGGCGCTTCGGCCCGCGCGCTCGTCGGCTACCGCCCGCTGAGGGTCGCCACCGTGACCCACGCGGTCGTGCGGGCGCTCTGCGGCCAGCTGATCGAAGCGCGCCGCGCGCGCGCGATCGAGCGGGCGATCGCGGCGGCCTGCGCCGACGACGTCGTGACGCGGGACACGCTCCGTCGACTCCCGCCGGTGGCACTGCGACGCCTCGGCCTCTCGCAGGGGCGGGCAACCGTCCTCGCCCGCCTCGCCGCGACAGTCGACCTGGAGCGGCTGCGCGAGGTCGATGGCGAGGCGGCGCTCGCCCGCCTCGCCCGGGAGCGCGGGATCGGCCCCTGGTCGGTGGGCGTGATCGCGCTCGAGGGCCTCGGCCGCTACGACCGCGGCCTGGTCGGCGACCTCTCCCTCGTGAAGCTGTACGCCGCGCTCACCGGCCGCTGGGTCGACGGCGTCGAGACGGCGGAGCTTCTGAGCCCCTACGAGGAGTGGCAGGGGCTCGCCGGAGAGCTGCTGCTCCTCGGTTGGGCGCGTGGGCTCGTTCCGGGTGCGTCGGCCGACCTGGCGCGCATCGCCCGGCGCCGGGCGCGCCGGGCTGCATAGAGTCTCGTATGGCAGTCGACGAACGCCGCATCGCGGTTCTCGGCACGGGCCGCATCGGCGAGGCTCTGATCGCGGGCCTCCTCTCCTCGGGCTGGCGGAGCACCGAGGAGATCACGGCGTCGAGCCGCCGGGCCGAGCGGGTGGCCGAGCTCGCGGAGCGCCACGGCATTCGCGCGACGGTCGACAACGTCGCCGCGGCGTCGCGGGCGGCGCTCGTCGTCGTCGCCGTCAAGCCCCAGGACATCGAGGCGCTGCTCGGCGAGATCGGACCTGCGATCACGACGGAGCAGACGGTGCTCTCCGTCGCGGCGGCGACCCCGACGGCGAGGATCGAGCGACACCTCGCGGAGGGTGTGCCCGTCGTCCGCGCCATGCCGAACACCCCATCGACCGTGCACGAGGGCATCGCCGGC
>DATAPC010000013.1:0-16298 GCA_036265415.1 Gaiella sp. | reverse complement strand
GCCGTCTGGTACGTCGGCGGCAAGGCACTCTGACGGCGGGCTGCCCTAGGCGACCTTGACGGTCGTCCGCATCGTCGTCCGGTGCGCGTCGCACTGGACGACGAGGACGCCCTTCCGGAGCACCACGCGCCAGGTCTTCGTCCCGACGAAACCGACGCCCGTCGCCCGAGAGACGCCCGCGCCGCGCAGTCGCGCGTTGTGCGTCTGCGAACGGTCGCGGGCGACGACGGTGTAGGCGCCCGGGCGAAGCAGCGTCACCTTCTTTCCCGCAATCGTCTTCAAGGAGATCGTCGCGGCCGGGCCGACGGTGAGCGAGAGCCGGGAGCCGACCTTCGCCGAGGGTGTGGGCGTCGGCGCAGGCGGCGGCGGCGTCGTGGCCGGCGGCGGTGCGTTCCCGACGTCGAACGTCCCGACCATCCGCGACGGGTGGACGTCGCAGACGAAGCGGTAGCGCCCGTCGACGAGGGTCGTGCGGAAGGTCGTGTCGCCGGTCGTCTCGACACCGGTCGTGAGGTCGACCCCGGGACCGCTGAGGTGGAAGTTGTGCTCCTCGGAGAGGTCCTTCACCTCGATCTCGACCGCGCCCGGCTGCAGGGTCTTCACGTCGGCTCCCTGCGTCGTCTGCAGGGTGATCGAGAAGCCGGGCCCGACTGTCCCTGTGAGCTTCGTCTCCTCGGCTCCCGCCGATGCGGCGACGACGAGCGCCGCAACCGCGATGCCGGCGATGGCATGACGACGCTTCATGGTCACTCCCTACGCGGCCCGGCCCGGATCGGATTTCTCGACCGTCGTCACGCTCGGAGCTCCGCCCCGAAGCGCTCGCGCAGTGCGTCGACGATCCGCGTGCGCGCGACCTCGGCCTCCTCGTCGGTCAGCGTCCGGTCGGGCGCCTGGAACACGAGGTGGAGCGCGACGGACTTGCGTTCCGGCCCGACCTGGTCGCCGCGGTAGACGTCGAAGACACGGGCCTCGCGCAGCTCGGCTCCGCCCGCCTCGTGCGCGGCCGCGACGATCGCGCCGGCCTCGACTTCGTCGGCGACGGTGACCGCGATGTCCTGCCGGTTCGCCGGATACGTGACGACGTCCTCGTACAGGATCCGCTCCGGAAGACCCGACGCGAGCGCGTCGACGTCGAGCTCGAAGACGCCCCACGCCCCTTCGAGCAAGGCCGGGTGCAGCTCGCCGAACCAACCCGCGTCGGTCGCTGCTGCCTTCCCGGGATGGAGCCCGTCGTGGGTCGTCCGCCTCACGTCGAGCGACAGGTGCGCCGCCGTGTAGATCGCCTCCACTGCGACTCGGGCGGCCTCGAAGCCGCCCTCCGCGATGCCCGCGACGAGCCATGGCTCCGCGGGCAGCGCCTCGCCGGCCGGCCTGTAGACGTGTGCCAGCTCGAAGAGCCGGATCGATGCGTTTCCGGCGTCGACGTTGAGCCGCGCCGCGTCGACGAGCCCGTGCAGCAGCGTCGTGCGGAGCACGGCCTGCTCGCCGCTCATCGGGGCGGGAAGCCGACGCGCGCCCGGATCGGGATCGGCGGCGACGAGGCTCCAGGTGTAGGCCTCCGAGAACCCGGCGCCGGTGAGCACGTCCTCGAGCTGCCGGCGGAAGCGCTGCGCCGGCGTCAGGTGCCCCGCAACCGAGCGGCGCAGCGGCATCGTGTGCGGGACGCGGTCGAGCACCGCCCGGGCGACCTCCTCGGCGAGGTCGACCTCGCGGCGCACGTCGCGCGCCCGGAACGTCGGGACCGTCACGCGCCAGCCCTCGTCGACGTCGAAGCCGAACCCGGTGAGAAGCGAGCGCTGCTCGTCCGGCCGGACGTCGAGACCGATCAGCTCCGACGCACGCTCGGGACGGAGAGTGACGACAGGGCGCCCGGGCAGGCCGTCGTTGACGTCGACGGAGCCGGTGAGCGTGGCGCCGGTCAGGTCGGCGAGCAGCCTGCTCGCGAGCACGGCGGCCGGCTCCGCCGCATAGGGGTCGACTCCCTTCTCCCACTTGTTCGACCCCTCGGTCCGTAGCCCGAGCCGCTCGGACGTCTTCAGAACTCCGATCGGCTCGAAGTTCGCCGCCTCGAGCAGCAGCTCCGTGGTCGTCTCCGAGACCTCGGACTCCAGCCCTCCCATGATCGCCGCGAGCGCGACGGGCCGCTCGCCGTCCGTGATCAGGAGGTCGCTCGGGAGCAGCCGACGCAGCGTCCCGTCGAGCGTCCGCAGCGTCTCCCCCTCGTGGGCCCGCCGCACGACGATCCGGCCCCCTGAGAGCAGCGAGCGGTCGAAGGCGTGCAGCGGGCTCCCCCACACGTGCATCACGTAGTTCGTGATGTCGACGACGTTCGAGATCGACCGCATTCCCGCGAGGTGGAGCCGGCTGCGCAGCCACTGCGGCGACGGGCCGACCGCGACGCCCGAGAACCCTCGAGCGATGTAGCGCGGGCAGCCCCGGAGGTCCTCGACCACGACGTCGATCGCCTCGGACCCGACGACTGGAGGATCGACCGGGTCGGGCGGGCGCAGCTCCCCGTCGAGCAGGCCGGCCACCTCGCGCGCGATCCCGACCATCGACAGGAGGTCGGGCCGGTTCATCGTCGGGAGGACGTCGAGCACGTGGTCGACAAGCGGGAGCACGTCCGCGAGTGGCGTGCCCGGCTCGAGCCCGTCCGGCAGCAGCATGATCCCCGCGTGATCGGCTCCGAGGCCGATCTCGTCCTCGGCGAGGATCATCCCGCGCGACATCTCGCCGCGGAGCGGGCGCTCCTCGAGCGGCCCGGGGAAGCCCGGCAGAAGCGCGCCCGGAAGCCCGACGGCGACCGTCGCGCCCGCGCCGAAGTTCCACGCGCCGCAGACGATCTGCCGCGGGTCGGGGTTCCCGACGTCGACGTGGCAGAGCTGGAGGCGGTCGGCGTTCGGGTGCGGCACGGCGGAGACGACACGGCCGACGCGGAAGTGCGCGACGTTCCCCGGCGTGTCGGGCACGCCGGCGTCGAGCACGCGCTCCACCTCGAGCGACGAGATCGAGAGCCGCCGCGCCATCTCGTACGGCGTCGCCGCCGTCTCGACGTACTCGCGCAGCCAGGAGACCGGGACCTTCAAAACTGCCCCGAGAAGCGGAGGTCGTTGCGCCAGAGCTCCCGAAGGTCCGGGAACTCGTGACGGAGCATCGCGATCCGCTCGAGACCCCAGCCGAACGCGAAGCCGGTGTAGCGCTCCGGGTCGTAGCCGACGAACTCGAACAGCTTCGGGTCGACCATCCCCGCCCCACCGACCTCGATCCACCCCGAGTGGCGGCAGACGGGGCAGCCGTCGCCGTCGCAGACGTGGCACGAGACGTACGCCTCGATCGACGGCTCGGTGAACGGGAAGTAGTGCGTGCGGAACTCGGTGCGCCGTTCCTGGCCGAACAGGGCCTTGAGGAGGAAGTCGAGCGTCCCCATCAGGTCGGCCAGCGTGATGCCCTCGTCGACTGCGAGTCCCTCGACCTGGTGGAAGATGGGCGTGTGGGTCGCGTCGGGTGTGTCCCGGCGGTAGACGCGGCCGAGCGTGACGATGTAGATCGGCGGCTCCTCGGTCTCCATCGTGCGGATCTGCGTCGGCGACGTCTCCGTCCGGAGCACCGTCTCGTCGTCCAGGAACAGCGTCGCGAGCGGCGAGCGGGCGGGATGTCCCGGCGGGAAGTTGAGGCCGTCGAAGTTGTAGCGCGTCGACTCGACCTCCCGGCCGTCGACGACCCGGTACCCGAGCCCGAGGAACGTGTCCTCCAGCTCGCGCCGGATCTGCGTGATGAGGTGCAGGCGCCCGCGCGCGTAGCCACCCACGGGCAGCGTCACGTCGACGCGCTCCTCGCTCAAGCGCCGGTCGAGCTCGGCGCGCGCCAGCTCCGCCTCGCGGTCGGCCACGGACGCCTCGATGCGCTCGCGGACGGTGTTCAGCGTCATGCCGGTGTCGCGGTCGCGAACCTCGCGAAGCGCCAGCTTGAGCTCGCTCTTGCGGCCGAGGTACTCGACCCGGACGGCCTCGATCTCGTCCGTGGACGAGGCGGCGGCAGCCGCCGCGAGGGCCGCCTGCTCGAGCGCCTCGACGTCCATGGGACGTCCGAGGCTACCAAGTGACACATTGGCACTTGGTGCTTGAATCGGGCGCATGAGCGAGTACGACGCGTTCGCCGCGGTCTACGACGACTGGGTCGGCCCGATCGGCGAGGACGATGTCGAGTTCTACGTCTCGCTCGCCGCCGCGGCCGAAGGGCCGGTCGTCGAGCTCGCGGTCGGGAACGGCCGTGTCGCCGTCCCGATCGCCGCGCGGACGGGCCGCCGGGTGATCGGAATCGACGTCTCGCAGGCGATGCTCGACGGCGCAGCGAAGCGCGCGCGCGCGGCGGGCGTCGAGCTCGAGCTGCGGCTCGGCGACATGCGCGAGCTGGCGCTCGAGCAGCAGACCGATCTCGTCATCTGCCCCTTCCGCTCGCTCCTCCACCTTCACGGGCACGACGAGAGGCTTCGCGTCTTCACGCGGGTGTCCGACACGCTCGTTCCCGGGGGACGGTTCGCCTGGAACGCGTTCGTCTTCGATCCGCAGATCGCCGCGGAGCTCGAGGGGAAGTGGCGCGAGCAGGGCGGAGTCCGCCACCGCGTCGACTACGACTACGAGGAACGCCGCATCGACCTCACCCTGGAGGGCGGCCCGACGATTCCGCTCTGGTGGGCGGCGCCGGAAGCGTGGGACCGCCTCGTCGAGGAGTCGGGCCTCGACGTCGAGGCGCGCTACGGCTGGTTCGACCGGCGCCCCTTCGAGGAGACGAGCGGCGAGGCCGTGTACGTCGCGCGAAAGCCCGCGTGAGCGGCGACGCGCTGTACGACCGGATCGCGGCGATCTACGACCCGTGGTCCGTCTCGGTCACCGAGGACGTCGAGCTCTACGTCGGGGAGGCCGTCGCCTCCGGCGGGCCGGTGGTGGAGCTCGCCGTCGGGACGGGCCGGATCGCCGTCCCGGTCGCGAAGGCGGGGATCCGCGTGATCGGCGTCGACCAGTCCGCGGCGATGCTCGCCCGAGCGCGCGAGTACGCCGAGCGGGAAGGCGTCTCGAGCCTCGTCGACCTGCGCCGGGGAGACCTCCGCGACCCCCCGGTCGACGAGCACGTTCCCCTCGTCACGGTTCCCTTCCGGTCGCTCCTGCACATGGCCGACGAGGAGGAGAAGCTGCGCGCGCTCCGGGCCGCGACCTCGCTGCTCGTACCCGGCGGCCGCCTCGTCTTCGACGTGTTCGCGCCCAGCCGCGAGGACATCGAGGAGACCGACGGGCTCTGGCTCGAGCGCGAGCCGGGGATCTTCGAGCGGGCCGACTGGGACCTCCGCACGCGGACACTAGCGCTGTCCGTCCGCGGTGGTGAGGAGGCGACGACGTTCGAGCTCCACTGGCTGTCGGCCCCCGAGTGGCACAACCTGATCGAGCAGGCGGGTCTCGCCGTCGAGGATCTGTACGGGTGGTTCGACCGCCGGCCCTACGACGGCGGCGAGGATCAGATCTGGATCTGTCGGTGGCCCGGCTGAGGCTCCACGGGACGCGGCTGCGGCGGCCATCTGGCGCCCGCGACGTCGTTCTGGCACCGTGATGCAAGGGAAGCCCGGCCGATCGCGACGCACGAGGACGTCACGACCGTCATGGCTCTGCTCGCCGACATCCGCGAGGAGACACGGGCGATTCGATGGATCCTCGAGGACGGGGACGATGGCGAAGAGGAAGCGGAAGCGGACGACCTGGACGGATGAGGACGAGGCCCGCTGGGAGCGGACCACTCGACTCGTCCAGGAGCGGATCGCCTACCACGCTGAGATGTCACGGCTCCTCGGTGAGCGCGAACGAGAGCAGGATCGGTTGGAGGCGCTTCGCCGGGCATCCGGCTAGACGTGCCGCCACGAATCAGCGGCACTCGACGTGTCAGACGACGAGGATCTCGTCCCCGACGCGGACGGTTCCAGGCTCGAGCACCTCGGCATAGACGCCGAGGCACGCCTCGCCGTCGACGTCGCCGCGCGCGGTGAAGAGCTCGCGAAGCACGTCGCGCTCGCGGCGGCCGGTGTCGGGGCTGGCCGATGGGACGGCGCAGCGCGGGGTCGGCCTCCCGACGAGCAGGAGGGCGTCTCCGACGCGTACCCGTCTCTCGGTCCACTGCTCCTCGCCGAGCGCCTCCAGGCCGTCGAGCTCGAGCAGCATGCGAAACCGGCGCCCGTCGCCGTCGATCAGCCCGAACGAGGCACGCGAGACCATCGTCGCGGGGCGTGAATCGGTCGCCCAGGCGCCGTTTGTCCGCTCGACGAGCGCGAGCGAGCGCCCGACGAGATCCGACAACGCGTCCGCCCACGGGCCGGTGACGACGTTGCCGTGCACCTCGCGCCCGTAGACCGTGACCGTGACGTCACGCCCGCGCACGGCCTCGCCCTCGACGAGCTCGCCGCCGGGCATCGTCACGCCGAGCGACCGCGTCCCGGCGTCCCAGGCGGCCGAGGCCCGCACCAACGTCGTGTCGCGCTTGCCGTTGTAGAGACGAAGCCCTTCGTCGACGAGCAGGAACCGCCTGTCCTCGCGCGCTCCGTCCGGCCCGAGCTCGACCGCGTCCGGGTGGTGGAGGCGAAGGCTCTTGACCGGCGTGACGTTGATACGGGAGACGCGCGCCGCGGCCATACAGGCAGGCGATGCTACCGGGGCCGGTGGACGTGACCGTGCCGTGGCGCATAGGATCGCCGGCGATGATCTGGCTCATCGTCCTGCTCGTGATCGTCGCGCTGCTCGTGCTGGCGCTGATCGGGCTCTACAACCGGTTCGTCCGGTACCGCAACCGCGTCGACAACGCGTGGGCGCAGATCGAGGTGCAGCTCAAGCGGCGCTGGGACCTGATCCCGAACCTCGTCGAGACGGTGAGGGGCTACGCGGCGCACGAGCGCGGCACGTTCGAGGCCGTGACCGAGGCCCGCGCCAGTGCGCAGAGGGCGCAGGGCCCGGCGGCGACGGCCGCCGCGGAAGGCATCCTCGGCCAGGCGCTCGGTCGCCTCTTCGCCGTCGCGGAGGCCTACCCCGAGCTCCAGGCCGACGAGAACTTCCGCCAGCTGCAGACGGAGCTGGCCGAGACGGAGAATCGGATCGCCGTGTCACGTCAGGTCTACAACGACACCGTCCTCACCTACAACAACGCGATCCAGACCTTCCCCGGGGTCGCTCTCGCCGGGCCGTTCGGCTTCACGACGCGCGAGTTCTTCGAGACCGACGACGCGCAGCGTGAGGCGCCGCGCGTCGACTTCTCCCCCGGCGCGGGCACCGCGGCGCCGTCCGTCGAACCGCCGACGACGACTTCCGTGCCTCCCGCCACGCCCGGCGAGCCCGAGGCGGGCGGCTCGGGCGCGCCCGGTGGCACGAGCTAGACGAGCGCTCGCGCTCGCGGCGGTCGCGGCCGCCGCGCTCACGCTCACCGGAGCGGCGCAGGCACAGGGCTACGAGCTCGTCTCGAGCGACGTCGAGGCGACCGTCGGGCCCGACGGCTCGGTCGCGGTCGACGAGGCGATCACGGTCGCCTTCTCCGGCTCCTTCACCTACGGCTTTCGCGAGATCCCGCTGCGCTCGGGCGAGCGCATCGACGAGATCGGCGTCTCCGAGAACGGCCGGCCGTTCCAGCCCGGCGCGCCGACCGACCTCGAGCCCGGCGGCCCGGCCGGCACGTTCGGTGTCGCGGACCTCGGCAAGCGCATCCGGATCGTCTGGCGCTTCCAGTCGGATGGCTTCCAGCAGCGCACCTTCAGGATCCACTACCGCTTCACGGGCCTGGCCGTCGGCTACGACGACGTCGTCGACGTGAATCTCAAGGTCTGGGGCGACGAGTGGAAGCAGCGGCTCGGCCGTCTCACGGCGGCCATGACCGGCCCCGGCGACGTCGTCAGGGCCTGGGGGCACCCTGTCTGGGTTCGCGGCGACGTGAGGCTCGACGGCCACTCGGCGCTGCTCCGGGCCCTCGACATCGACGCCGGCCAGTTCGTCGAGCTTCGCGCGCTCTACCCGCGACAGTCGTTCTCGTCGACGACGGGCATGAAGCTCGAGGCGGGCAACGGGCTCGGGCGGATCACCGCCGAAGAGCTCGACGACGCGCGCGCCTACGAGCGCGACAAGGAGCGGATCGACGCCGCGATCGCCCACCCGTGGCGAACGGCCCTGATCCTCCTGGCGATCGCGGCCGTACCCGCGCTCCTCGTCACCACGTTCGTGTTCTGGCGCTTCGGGCGCGAGATCGAGACCGGCTACGACCGCGAGTACGAGCAGGAGCCGCCCACCGACACCGCGCCCGCGCTCGTGCCGACACTCCTCCGCCAGGGCGGCGAGGCAGGGTCGTTCGAGTTCACGGCGACGCTGTTCGATCTCGTCCGCCGCGGGCACTACTCCGCGAAGCACGCGACGACCGAACGTAGCCTCTGGGGCGGGCTCCGCCACGAGCAGGTCGCGGACCTCGATCTGTCGAGAGGGACGCCCGTCGAGCTGACGTCCTGGGAGACGTCCGTCGCATCGGTCGTCGACCATGTGCTCGACGGGGGCAGCAGACGGCTGTCCCAGTTTCGCGGCGACATCGAGGGGGAGCGGTCGTCGATGGCACCGAGGTTCGCGGGCTTCAAGGCCGCCGTCGAGGGCGAGGTCGCGAATCGTGGCTGGTTCCGCTCGATCGGCCTCCTTCCTCTGATCGCGGGGATCGTCGTCTTCGTGGCGATCGGGGCGCTGCTCGCCTTCATCGCGATCGACGGCTGGCGCACCGTGTATCCGCGCTGGAGCGACGTCGTGCTGCTTGCGATCGGCGTCGCGGCGTTCGTCAACGCGGCCGTGCTGCTCGGCGCGACGACCCGGCGCAAGCTCTGGCGCCGCCGTTCCCGACCTGCGGCGCTCGAGGCCGAGCGCTGGGATGCCTTCCGCCGCTATCTCCAGGACTTCCCGCGTCTCCAGGAGGCGCCGCCGGCGACCCTCCAGCTCTGGGAGCGGCTACTCGTCTACGGCATCGCTTTCGGGATCGCCGACCGCGTCCTCCAGGCCGCGCACATCGCGATGCCCGAGGCGATGGCCCAGGCGAGCTCCGTCTACTGGATCTCCGGCCAGGGCAACCTCGGCAGCGGCGCCTCCGCGATGTCGATCGGCGACCTCGCATCGGGCTTCGGCTCCGCGCTCGCTCCGCCCTCGTCCGGCTCGGGCGGCTTCGGCGGCGGCTTCTCCGGCGGGGGCGGAGGAGGAGGCGGCGGTGGCGGAGGCGGGTTCGGCTAGGGCGGGACTCTCACCGCTGCTTCACGGCGACCAGCGCGACTGCGACGGCGGTCGCCCACGACATCACCTTGAACTCCCCTCTCAAGAGCGCCGTCTCGACCTCGGCGCGCGTCATGGTGAGGAGCTCCTGCTCCTCGAGGTCGTCGGAGACAGCATCCCCGACGCGCCGCGCGCCGCGCGCGAGAAACAGGTGCGCGAGCCCGCAGCCGCGGTTGCCGTCCACGACGTAGCTCCCGAGCGACGTCCAGTCGGTCGCCTCGTACCCCGTCTCCTCGAGCAGCTCTCGACGCGCGGCGGTGAGCGCGTCCTCGCCAGGATCGAGGTAGCCCCCCGCGGTGCCAAGCGTGGTTCCGTCGGCGCCGTACTTCGTCTGGCGGAACAGGACGAACCTCCCCTCGTCGGTCACGGCGACGACGTTCGAAAACTGCCGCGACACCACCCACGGCCAGTTCTCGACAACTCTTCCGTCAGGGAGCTCCACTGCATGGCTCTCGATCGTGAGCCAAGGGGCGAGATCGAGGATCGTGCGCCGCGATCGTGTCTTCCAGGGTTCCATCGTGGCTCAGCGCGTGAGAGCGTTCGTCCGACGAGACAGCTCGTAGAGCGCGATCGCCCCTGCGGCGGCCACGTTGAGCGACTCGGCCGCGCCCGGCAACGAGATGCTCGCCTTGTGACACTGTGCCACGTGCTCGTCGGGCAGCCCTGCGCGCTCGGCGCCGAGCAGGAGCGTGACCGGGGGCGAGAGGTCGATCTCCCGGAGGGGCGCTCCGCCGTGCGCGACGAGCGCAACACATCGCCCCGGGCGAGAGTCCCAGGGGACGAGCGGGACCCGGAAGACGGCGCCGGCCGATGCGCGCAGCGCCTTCGGGGAGAGCGGATCGGCGCATCCGTCGGAGACCGCGACGCAGGCGCCGAACGCGTCCGCGGTGCGGACGAGGGTTCCGACGTTCCCCGGATCGACGAGCCGCCACAGCCCGAGACACGCCTCGCGCGTCCCCCCCGGCAGGTCGACGCGGCGGTAGACGCCGATCGCCCGGGCGGGGTGCGGCAGGGTCGAGACGCGCGCGAGGAGGTCCTCGGCCACGGTGTCCCCCGCGACGAGGAGGTGCACCGGCGGCACCCCGGCCTCGCGCGCCGCGTCGACGAGATCCTCCCCCTCGGCCGCGAAGAGCCCCGTCTCGTCGCGGTGTTTGCGCTGCCCGAGCAGCTTCCGGACGAGCCTGAGCGTCTCGTTGTCCCGCGACGTGATCACGGACGGCGCAAGTTACAAAAGGTCACTTGCGCAGCTCCTCCGGGTCGCCCAGACGCCAATCGAGGGTGTTCCCGTGCGGGTCGACCCGCGCGGCGACCCGCGCCGCCCCCGGCCACACCCGCAGCTCGAGCTCGAAGACGGAGTCCGTTCCTGCACCGAGATCCCAGCGTCGCACCGAGACCCAGGCGAGTGGCCGGCCGTCCGCACCGGCCGCCTCGAGCGCCTCGTCGAGCGCACGTGCCGCGGCATCCGGCAGGTAGACGGTCGAGAACGTCTCGAACACCACGGTCAACGCGTCCGCCGGGCGGTCGGCGAGGAGACCCGGCAGCACCGCGGTGTAGTCGCCCTGCAGCAGCTCGGGGCGCTCCGGCATCCGGCGGAGCGTCTCGACAGCGGCGTCGAGACGCGCGACGCGCTCGTCGAGGCCCGGCCAGACGAAGCTCCGCAGCAGGAGGTACCCCTCCGCGGTCGTCGCGTCGATGGGCAGGAGGTCGATTCCTCGCCGCCGCCCGACCACGAGGCGCTGCCGCAGGAGCGACGCAGGAACCGCGCCACCGGGCTGCTCCTCCGTCGTCAGCTCGAGCAGGCCGTCCGCAGGGCCGTACGTGCCGTTGTCGTAGCGGTAGCGATACCGGTCGACGAGCAAATTGAGCCCCGCGCTCGGGCCGAGCTCGATCAGCTCGAGCGGCAGGCCCGTCTCGGCGGAGGCGGCAAGGAACGTCGGCAGGAGCATCGTGCAGCGCTGCACCTCGTTCGTCTGCACCCCGTGCGTCTCGATTCGCTCGCGCAGGGTCTCCTCGTGCGACGTCAGGGCCGCAGCGAAGTCGTCGAAGCGGCCGCTCAGCGCGTCGGGCGCCGACCCGGAGAGGACGAGGTACTGGACGGCTCCGAAGAGCCGCAGCGGCACGTCCCAGCGCTCGTCGTCCCCGACGATCGGAAATGCGGGGCCGGGATCGTCGGCGAGACGCTCGGCCAGCCGCGCGTACAGCGGCGAGCCGAGCGCCTCGAAGTGCTCGGCCTGCCCGCGGAAGACCTCGGCCAGCCGGCTCAGGCGGCCTTCGCGTCGTCCGAGGCGATCGCCGCCTTCGCCTTCTCGGCGACGGCGGTGAACGCGGCGGGGTCGGCGACGGCGAGATCGGCGAGCGACTTCCGGTCGAGCTCGATACCCGCCTTGTGGACGCCGTTCATGAACTGGTTGTAGGAGAGGCCGTTCGCGCGCGCCGCCGCGTTGATGCGGACGATCCAGAGCGACCGGAAGTTCCGCTTCTTGTTGCGCCGATCGCGGTAGGCGTAGACGAGGGAGTGCTCGACCTGCTCCTTCGCGTACCGGTAGTGCGTGCTCTTGCGGCCGTAGTACCCCTTCGCCTGCTCGAGCACCTTGCGGCGCTTCTTGCGCGCGTGGATCGATCGCTTGACCCTGGCCATCGCTACTTCATCCCCAGGAGCTTCTTCACGGCCTTCACGTCGACCTTGGCGACGGGATGGTCCTTGCCGAAGTCGCGCTTACGCTTCGACGACTTCTTCGTGAGGTTGTGGCTCTTCATCGCGTGGCGGCGCATCACCTTCCCGGTCGCGCTCACCTTGAACCGCTTCTTCGCTCCGCTCCCCGTCTTCACCTTCGGCATCTCGTCTCACTCCTGCGTTCTTCGTCGGCCCCAGCACCATGACCATGTTCCGGCCGTCGAGCGTCGGTTGCTGCTCGACCTGCCCGAGCTCCTTGACGTCCTCTGCGAGCCGTTCGAGAAGCGTCCGACCGCGTTCCGGATGGAGGTTCTCCCGCCCCCGGAACATGATCGTGACCTTGACCTTCGCCCGCTGGTTCAGAAAGCGGACGACGTGGCCCTTCTTCGTCTCGTAGTCGTGGACGCCGATCTTCGGCCTGAGCTTGATCTCCTTGATGTTGATCGTCGACTGGTGCTTCCTCGCCTGCTTCGCCCGCTGCTCCTGCTCGTACCGCCACTTCCCGTAGTCCATGACGCGAGCCACCGGAGGATCGGCGTTCGCCGCCACCTCGACCAGGTCGAGGTTCTTCGAGTACGCGTACTCGAGCGCCTCCTTCGTGTCCTTGATCCCGATCTGCTCCCCGTCCTCGCCGACGAGCCTCACCCGCGGCACGCGGATCTGCTCGTTGATCCGATCCTGCTGGACGACGGGACGCGTCCTGTCCTCGGGACGACGCCGCGGTCTCAAAGGCAGTTCACCAAGCCGAGTCGATCCTCCTCATTCGTTGAAACGCCACTGCATGCAGCGGCGGCATTCCCTCGTCGAATCCGACTCGGTTCAACCACGCGCGGCCCGTGGCCGGCGTGGTGAGGGGCGATGCCGCTCCTGCTTTGCAGGCGCTGAGCGTAGCAGCTTCTTTCGGAGCGGCACCTCAGGCGCGCCCGCTCATCGGGCTCTGCCGGGCGATCTCGTCCGTGAGCTCGGCGAGCGCCATCGTCGCGACGCCCTCGCCACCCCGGCGCCGGACTGCCATGGCGTCGACCGACTCGCGATCGCCCCACACGATGACGTAGGGGATCTTCTGGAGCTCCGCGTCCCGGATCCGCTTGCCGAGCGTCTCGGCCCTGTCGTCCAGCTCGATCCGCAGGCCGAGCTCGCGCAGCTCGAGCAGCTCGGCAGCCGCCTCCCGATGCGTCTCGGCGACGGGCAGCACGCGAACCTGCACGGGAGCGAGCCAGACCGGGAAGGCGCCTCCGTAGTGCTCGATCAGGATCCCGATGAAGCGCTCGAGCGAGCCGAAGAAGGCCCGGTGCACGACGAAGACCTGGTGCTCGTGGTTGTCGGGCCCCTGGTACGTCAGGCCGAACCGGGCGGGCATCTGGGCGTCGAGCTGGATCGTTCCGAGCTGCCAGGAGCGGCCGAGCGAGTCCGTCGCGTGGAGGTCGATCTTCGGCCCGTAGAACGATCCCTCTCCCTCGCCGACGAAGTACTCGACCTCCTGCCGCGCGAGCGCCTCGACGAGCTTGCCCTCGGTGAAGTCCCACTCGTCGTCCGAGCCGAGCTTGTTGTCCGGCCGCGTCGACAGCTCCGCGCGGGGCTCGATGTCGAAGATCGCGTAGAGGAAGCGGAGGTAGTCGAGGCAGCCGTCGAGCTCTTCGTCGATCTGCTCGCGCGTGCAGAAGATGTGCGCGTCGTCCTGCGTCACGTAGCGCACGCGCGTCAGGCCGTGCAGCGTCCCCGCCAGTTCGTTGCGGTGCAGCGGCGCCGCCTCCGCGTATCTGACCGGGAGATCGCGGTAGCTGTGCAGCTGGCTCCCGAACAGCAGCATGTGCCCGGGGCAGTTCATCGGCTTGATGGCGTAGACGTGCTCCTCGTCGACTGCGATCTGGAACATGTTCTCGCGGAACTTCTCCCAGTGCCCCGACGTCACCCAGAGCGCCTTGTCGTAGATCAGCGGCGTCTTGACCTCGGAGTACCCGCGCCGTGCGTTCTCCTGCCGCCGCAGGTCCTCGAGCGCGTTGAAGATCGCCATCCCCTTCGGGTGCCAGAACGGCGAGCCGGGCGAGTGCTCGTCGAAGTGGAACAGGTCGAGCTGTTGGCCGAGCCGCCGATGGTCGTTGGCACGCGCCCGTTCCAGCCGCTCGAGGTGTGCCTCGAGGTCCGCCTGCGTGAAGAAGGCCGTCCCGTAGATCCGCGTCAGCTGCGTGTTCTTCTCGTCTCCGCGCCAGTACGCGCCGGCGAGGCCCGTCAGCTTGAGGGCCTTGATCGGCGACGAGTCCTGGAGGTGCGGGCCGCGGCAGAGGTCGGTGAAGTCGCCCTGCGTGTAGAGCGAGATGTCGCCGTCGGCCGTGTCGACGAGCTCCACCTTGTACGGCTCGCCCTCAGCCTCGAAGCGGGCCCGGGCGTCGTCGCGGCCGATCTCGACGCGCTCCCACGAGCGTCCCTCGGCGAGCTCGCGCCGGATCTCCTCCTCGATCGCGGCGAGGTCCTCCTCGCGGATCGGCTCCGGGAACTCGAAGTCGTAGTAGAAGCCGTTCTCGACCGGCGGGCCGATCGCGACCTTCACCCCGGGATGGAGCCGGCGCACCGCCTCCGCGAGCAGGTGCGCCGCGGAATGGCGCAGGACGTAGAGCGCATCGGGGTCGTCGTGGTCGCGGGTCGTGAGGAGCTGGAGCGCCGCCCCGTCGGGCAGCGGCAGTCGCAGGTCGCGAGGCTCGCCGTCGACCCGCGCGAGCACCGCCTGCTCGGCGAGCTTCGGCCCGATCGCGCGGGCGGCGTCGATCGCGCTCGAGCCGTCGGGGAGCTCGAGCGACGTGCCGTCGGGGAGCGTCACGTTCACGTCGGGGCAGGATAGTCGGTCGCCCTCGGCGGCCCTCTCGACGCGTCAGGCGTGGTGCTTGTGCTCCGGACCGTGGAGGTCCTCGAACGCCCGCACCATCCGCCGCAGCAGGTCGTTCAGGCGGGCCTTCTCGTCCTCGTCGAGCACGCCCGCGACGAACGCCTCCTTCTGCGCCTGGATGCCGACCGTCTCCTCCCAGAGCTCCTGGCCCGCCTCCGTCAGCTCGACGATCACGCCCCTGCGGTCATCCGGGTCGTCGAGGCGGCGGAGGAGTCCTCGTCGCTCCATGTTGTCGAGGCGGTTCGTCATCGCGCCGCTCGAAAGACCGAGGTGCTTCGCGAGCTTTCCCGGCTTCCCACGGTAGGGCGGGCCTGCGTAGCGAAGATGGCCCATCAGACGCCACTCGCCGTGGCTCAAGTCGAACCGCTCGAGCGTCTCGCGCGCGGAGCGGTCGAGGTGGCGCTCGAGCTTCTGGATGCGCTCGACGATCCCCTCCGTCTCGAGGTCGAGCGTCGGCAGCTCGCGTCCCCAGACCTCGAGCTGCTCGTCGACCGAGTCCGGCTCCGAGGTCGGGCGCTTTGTCTTCACGGCCGGATCTTCCATCTCGAGACTCTTGACGTCAAGCTTCCAGGTGGTGTATCTTCATCACGAGAAGTTCGATCTAAAGATACTTGACGGAGAGGAGGACGACCATGCTGGACGCGCTCACGCCGGAGGTCAGACGCGAGCTCGCCGCCGCCAGAGTGGCCGCCCTGCACCGATCTGCGATGCCCGCTCAGGCGGGCCCGCTCCGACGGGCCGTCGCATCGGGACTCGTTCGCCTCGGGCTGCGACTGGGATACGACGGCAGCGTCCCGCCGCTCGTATCGCAGCCCGCGAGCAGCGTGGGTACCAGGCTCGGGCCTGGTACCCACAGCGCCTCGCTCATGCGAACGTGATCACGCTGCGAATTCCGTCCTGCCGCTCCATCAGCTCGAAGCCGTGATCGACTTCGTCGAGCGTGAGCCGGTGCGAGAGCAGCGAGTCGACGTCGATCTCGCCCGCGAGCCAGCGGTCGACGAGCAACGGCACCTGGGTGCGCCCCTTGACCCCGCCGAAGGACGAGCCCGTGACCCGACGGCCCGTGATGAGAAAACGGGGGACGATGTCGAGCGTCTCCCCCTTGCCCGCGACGCCGCACATCGTCGCGAGCCCCCACGCCTCCCGCGCCGCCTCGACGGCCTGGCGCATCACGGCCACGTTCCCCGTCGCCTCGATCGTGTAGTCGGCGCCGAAGCCGCCGGTCTCCGACCGGATCCACTCCACGGTGTCGTCGCCCGCCACGCGCCTGTCGGTCGCCCCGTGGTGGCGCGCCTGCGCGAGCCGGTCCTCGGAGAGGTCGATCGCGATCACCCTCCCGGCTCCGGCGAGCCGAGCGCCGATCACGGCGCCGAGCCCGACGAGCCCGCAGCCGAACACCGCGACGGTCGCGCCCCGCTCGACCTGCGCC
>DATAPC010000012.1:0-45788 GCA_036265415.1 Gaiella sp. | reverse complement strand
CGCAGGATCTAGACGCGGCCGGCTCGAGACGCCTCCTGGAGTGTGCGAACGACTGCGAGTTGGGCCTCCTCGGCCTCGTCGAGCGCGCCTGCCGGCGAGAAGAAACCGTGAGGCATCTCGGCGAACCGCACCAGCTCGGCGGGGATACCGGCTTCCCGGAGCCGCGCCGCGTAGACCGCACCGTCCTCGCACAGAGGGTCGAGGCCTGCGGTCACGACCAACGCCGGCGGAAGTCCCGTGAGGTAGTGCGACCAGCACCAGTCGACGTCGGGACGTCCGAAGAAGCCCTCGGGCGCCGGATCCTCCGAATTCGGCCGCGTCACTGGACGGTGGAGCAGGACCGGGTAGACGAGCACCTGCCGTGCAAATCGGAGCCGGCTATCGGCGCGGGCGCGAAGGGTGACGGCGGCCGCGAGATTCCCGCCCGCGCTCGTCCCGCCGATCGCGAGACGGCTACCGTCGAGGTTCAGGGAGTCCACGTGCTCCGCGAGCCACGACGACGCCGCGAGACAGTCCTCGTGGGCGACAGGGAACCGGTGCTCGGGCGCGAGCCGATAGCGACCGTCGCCGTCGTCGAGGCCTGGAGCAAGGCACTCGTCCCGCTCGCGGAGTACCCAGCCGTTTCCGTCGGCCCGCCGCCGTCCTCCTCGGCTAACCGCGCGCGCTCGGCGCGAGCGCAGCCTCGAGACTTCTCTCTCCGTTGGCCGGAACCGTTCGCGACGATGCCCAGCTCGGCGGCAGCGCCAGGTACGACGGGTCGAGCTCGTCGACGGACTTGACTCCGAGGAAGGCTACCCGTCGTCGGCTCCCTACCCGGCCTCGCCCCGCGCAAACGCAGCCGGCTCGCCGAAAGGCTGCAGGGGGCGTCAGGCGATTCAACCGTCGGGGCGATTCCTCGAGACGATTAGGTGTCGCGGCGCTCGGTGCAGACCGCGGCGATGTCCGCAGAGACCCGGACCTCGTCGCCGACGACGACGCCGCCGGTCTCGAGCGCCTGTTGCCAGCGGAGGCCGAAGTCGCTTCGGCTGAGCGTCCCGCGCGCCTCCAGGCCGACACGGTCTTGCCCTTGCCCGTCCTGCGTCACCCCGTGCACCGTCACGTCGAGCGTCACCGGATGCGTCTCGCCGTGCATCGTCAGGTCGCCGGTCACCCGGTAGTCGCCGCGGCCGGCGTGCTCGATCGACGTCGACTCGAACTCGATCGTCGGGTGGTTCTCGACGTCGAAGAAGTCCGCCGAGCGCAGGTGCTCGTCGCGGCGAGCCTCGTTCGTGTCGATAGACGCCGCTTGGATCGTCCCGTACACCTTCGAGTCGCGATACTCGGGCGCAGCCTCGATCGTGCCCTCGAACTCGCCGAAATGCCCGCGGACGGTCGAGATCATCATGTGCTTGACCCTGAACTCGACCGCGGAGTGGGCGGGATCGACGGCCCACCTCCCGGTCGGCACGCGGACGATGCCGCGATCGGTCTCGAGCTGCGTTGCCATGAGCGCTCCTCTCGTCTGTGTCACCGGTGTCCCCCCTCGGTGTGCCGGTCAAACGAGTGCCGCCGCCAAGGAGGTGAACCTTTCTAGAGCAGGATCCAGATGCGGCTTGGGAAGCGGCGCGTTACTGGGGGCAGGTTCGGCTCGACCTCTATCTTCTTGTGGAGCGCCGTGCGTTCAGGCGCCAACGCAGCGAACTCCTCCGAGGGGAGGGCCACGTGGCAGGGTTCAGGATTTCCTCACACGGCAGGCTGCAGGACTGGGTGGCCGTCGAGAGAGGGTACTTCGATGAGGAAGGGCTCGAATACGAGCTCGACGTCGTCGCCCTCGAGCGGGCCGCGGCCGGCGCGGCCGGCGCGGCCGACCCGGATGCGCGGGGTGATATCCGGGTGGGTGCGTACGAGTTCTTCGGCAAGCAGGCGCCTGGCAAGCGCGATATGAGTTGTGCCTGCCACTGGGCGGTCAACCAGGCCGCAAGCGACCAGCACGGCCGAATGTGGGGGCACGCGTACTCGATCCTTCCGAGCGGGATCTACGTCGCGGGCGGTTCCGAGATCCGACGGCCGGACGATCTCGCCGGCGTCGCCGTTGCGGTCGGCTATCACTCCGGCAGCCACTTCTCAGCCATTCAGGCGCTCGAGGCGGTGCTCGACCCCGAGCAGATCACGCTCCGCTTCGTCGGTATGCCGTACGACCGCGTCGACGCCCTGCTCAACGACGAGGTCCCCGCTGCGAACATCTGGGGCGCTGCGACGTACCTCCTGGAGCAGCAGGGCTTTCGCAAGGTGCTCGACAGCACGTTCATGGCGGGCTTCCTCTTCAGCGCGGACATCGACCCGGGCGACGTCGAGAAGTACTTCAACGGGCTCAAGCGCGCGCAGATGGATCTCGATTACGAGCCCGAGCGCTACAAGCACTACTACTTGAAGGAGATCCCGGAACGCTTCCACGAGATGATCGACGTGCGCGGCTTCGGCAGCGGCGAGCGTGTCGTATTTCTGCCGTACACACGCGAGACGTACGAGCGGTCGCAGGAGTGGATGCGCGAGCGCCGCCTGTTCGAGGATGCACCTCCTCCGCGAGAATTCGAATCGGTCGTGGAGCTCTAGCGGACTGGCCCTTTTGCGCGACCACCGCGAGCTGCAGCGCGCGCACGCGGCCCGGTGAGCGGTCCGGGATCCGGGCGGGCGATCGACGGCCGCTTCGCAGCGAGGGCGCCTCCGTCGCGTTGGTCGACCTCGACACCACGCGGCTCGACCCCGCCGATCCGGAAATCGCCACGGAGAGCACCGGCCGCTGCGTCGCGTTCGAGGTCGACGTCGCTTCCGAGCCGTCGCTCGAGAACGCATATCGCGTTGTCATCGCGGAGTTCGAGGGGCTCGGCATAGTTGTCGCCAACGCAGGCATCTCGCATCCTGCCGATGCACCGGCCGCCGATCTCGAGGCTTCGGTCTGCAACGAGACGTTGGCAGTGAACTCGAGCGGGATGTTCCTCACCTGCAAGCACGGCGTTCGCAGGTACCGGTGCGTCAGTGCGCGAGCAGCGACAGCTTGGCACCTACGGTTTCGGCCACGGCGTCGACAAGCTCGGCTTCGAGATCGATGAGGCGGAGGCCGTCCTTGGCCGCGGGGAGCGCGGCCTCGAGCTGCGCGAGGTAGCGCTCGCGAAGCTCCGTATTGACGTTGACCTTGCAGACGCCGAAGGCGATTGCACGGGCGACGTCGGCGTCCGGGATCCCAGAGGCGCCGTGGAGCGAGAGCGGGACGTCCACGCGTTCGCGGATCGCCTGCAGCCGCTCCCAGTCGAGCTCGGGCGCGCGCGCGTACTTCCCGTGTACGTTCCCGATGGAGACGGCGAGGCAGTCGCAGCCGGTGGCAGCGACGAACCAGGCCGCTTCGTCCGGATCCGTCAACGAGCCCGCCTCAGCTGAGCCCGCAACATCCTCGCCGCCCTCGACGTGGCCGAGCTCGGCCTCCACCCCGGCATCTGCAGCGCGCGCACGAACCGAGGCGACGAACGAGGCATTGTCGTTTGCGGACAGCTTCGATCCGTCCGCCATCACTGCGCCGATCCCGGCCTCGAGCGCCGCTTGGATCAGGTCGCCGTCGTCGACGTGGTCGAGCTGAACGCACACAGGAACGCGAGCCTCGGCGCCAACCGCGAGGAGAGCCGGCAGGAGCAAGCGGCCGGAGGGCGACCGGAACGATGCCGCCGAGGCGAGGAGCAGCACCGGGTCTCCGCGCGCCTCCGCAGCGCGGACGACGCCGATCGCCGTCGTCGCGTCGTAGCAGGTGAACGCCCCCACGGCTGCACGGGCGGCACGGCGCTCCGCGAGGATCTCGCGAAAGGACGTCAGCACGCGGGCGATCCTGCCACGGCGGCCACGAGCCGCGCGAGCAGGTCGTCGTCACCGACGTTCCCCGGCACCACGAGGTAGTCGAGCTCGTGTCCGTCGGGCCAACGGGCGCTCCACAGCGAGACGCCCGGCTCGATCGGACCGACCACCTCGGCCTCCGCTGCGCCGACCCCGTCGCGGAGCGTCACCGCTGCGGTGATCCCGCCCTTCGCCACCACGAGCGAGGGACGCGGACGGGCGCCTGCCACGACCTGCGCCAGGCGGGCTGCGATCCGCTCGCCGGCGTCCAGGCTTGCCGTGCCGGGGGGGCGTTCGCGGGGCGTTGCCAGTACGGCGAACCGGTGCGCCGCGAGTCTGCGCGAGACGTCCGCCGCCCGCTCGGTGACCTCGGCTTCGGGTTTCTTTCCCGCGAGGGCGACGACGTCCGCCTCGACGAGCGATCGTGGCCGGGCGTGGAGCAGTCGCGAGAGCTGGCGGGTCGTCTGCGGCACGTAGGAGCCGCAGACGACGAGCACGGTGTCCGCGACGGGAGGGGGGAGCAGCGCCGGCGCAGTGGTGCCAGCGAGCACCCCGGCGAACGTCGGGGCGCAGCGGACGACGACCGAAGCTCCATGCGCGGTCGCGGCCCGATAACCCTGGGCGACGACCTCGAGATCGCCGACCGTCTCGGCGTCTGGCGCGAGGACGGCAGGGCAAGCGGAACCGTGAAGGGCGAGCAGCGCCTCGGTCACGGCCGCGGGCCCCCGCGAGCGCAGCACGTCGAGATGCAGTTCCCGGCCGACGGCGCGGGCGAAGAGCCCCGCCGACCGCTCCTCCGCCCACTCGAGCAGCCGGGCGCTGGAATACGCGAACACGCCGTCCTGCGCGTACTCGGTCTCGTGCAGCGGCGTGCGTTGCCCGTCGCGCTCGTAGAGGTGGACGCCGCCGATCGTCACCCGGCCGGCCGAAGGAAGTGCGGGCACGAGCAGGAGCACGGGCCATCCCGACGGTGCGACGACGTCGCGGACGCCGAGGTACTCCTCGACGAGGTGGCCGCGGAGCGTGCTGTCGCCGCGGAGCACGACCGCCGCGTCGGGTGCTCCCTCGCGTGCGATGCGGGCTGCGTCCGCGACGAATGCGCGGACGCTGGCGGCGGGCAAGGCACGCGTGTTCGTGATCAGATGCACGGAGCGTCGGCCCGAGAGGGCCGCCCGGACCCTGCCGGCATCCCACGAGAGGAGAACGCGGATACCGGCCAGCGTCTGCACGCCAGTGGGGTCGTCGTCGAGGACGACGACCGGCTCGCTCACCCCACTGAGCACCGCGCCATCCTACTGTCATACAGGTTAGGCTCCCTCACCACGCGAGGAAGGAGCAGGCATGCGCATCGTCCAGTACGAGAGCCGGGGCGCCCTCGGCTGCGGCGTCCAGGCCGGCGGGCAGGTCCATCCGACCGGGTACCCCGACACGCTGGCGCTGATCCGCGACGGCGAGCGCGGACTCGAGACAGCTGCCGCTGCCGTCGAGGGCTCCGAGCCGGTCGCGGTCGACCGTCTCCTCGCTCCGCTTACGAATCCGGGCAAGATCTTCGGGTCGGGCGTGAACTACGCGAGCCACGGCGACGAGGAGCCCGGCTTCGTCTTCCCCGATGAGAAGGTGATCATCGGCTTCATCAAGCTCGCGAGCGCCATCGTCGGCCCCGACGCCGAGATCGTGATTCCGCCCAACGACGACGTGATCCGCCGCGTGCCGGGCGAAACGGCCGGCCCACTGCGCGAGCACGGTTTCGCGGTCGACTACGAGGTCGAGCTCGGCGTCATCCTCGGCGCAAGAGCGAAGAACGTGCGTGCCGAGGACGCGCTCGACCACGTCTTCGGCTACACGGTGATCAACGACGTCGGATCGCGTTCCGTCCAGTTCCACAACGGGCAGGTCGACCTCGGCAAGAACTTCGACACCTTCTGCCCGATGGGCCCGTGCATCGTCACGCGCGACGAACTCCCCGACTGGGAGGCGATCCGCATTCAGTCGCACGTCAACGGCGAGCTGCGCCAGGACGCGCTGATCGGCGAGCAGCTCGGTCCGCCTCCCGCCGCGATCGAGTGGCTCTCGTCGGTGATCACCCTCGAGCCGGGCGACGTCCTCTCGACGGGCACGCCCGCCGGCTGCGGCACGTTCATGGACCCGCCTCGGTTTCTGCAACCCGGGGACACCGTCACAGTGTCGGCGAGCGGGATCGGCGAGCTGACGAATCCGGTCGTACAGGGCACCGCACGAACGCGCGCGTGACCGCAGCCGAGCGCGTCCCGCGTCTCTCCCGATGAGCGGGCGGGAAGGGCATGTTGCGCTCGTCACCGGCGCCGGAACGGGCATCGGGAAGGCCTCCGCCTGCCTGCTCGCCGAGCGTGGGTTGCACGTCGCGCTCGTCGGGCGCAGGCGGGAGCTGCTGGAGGAGACCGCGCGCGTCATCGAGGCGGCGGGCACGAGTTCCCTCGTACTTCCGGGCGATCTCGGCGACCCCACGCTGCCCGGCCGGCTGGTCGAGCAGACCGTGGGGACATTCGGCCGCCTCGACGTGCTCGTCAACAACGCGGCCACGATCGCCGTCGGCCCACTCGCCGCATTCACCGTCGAGCAGATCGACCGTCACCTCGCCGTCAACACCCGCGCTCCCCTCTTGCTCACGCAGGAGGCGACAGCTCCGCTCGCCGGCTCGCCCGGCGGCGCGATCGTAAACGTCTCGTCGTCGGTCGGC
This sequence comes from Gaiella sp., assembly GCA_036265415.1. GTDB lineage: Bacteria > Actinomycetota > Thermoleophilia > Gaiellales > Gaiellaceae > Gaiella. The sequence goes on along the minus strand of DATAPC010000012.1, from coordinate 39,214 downwards.
AGCATCGTCAAACCGGGCAACGGCCTCTACGGGATGACGAAGGCGGCGCTCGAGTACCTCACACGGGCCTCTGCGTACGAGCTCGCCGACCGACGGATCCGGGTCAACTGCATCGCCCCAGGTCCCGTGGAGACGCCGATCCACCAGGTATGGGCGGACGACCTCGAAGCCGCCTACGCCGACCTCTCGCGCCGAGTCCCCCTCGGGCGGATGGCCATGCCCGAGGAGATCGCCGTCTGGGTCTGGACGCTCGTCGACCCCGCCTCCGCGTGGACCACGGGCAACGTGATCCACGTCGACGGCGGGCAGGTGCTCGGGCTGCCGCCGGACGCGGGCGGCTAGGGCGCGATCGTGCGCGTGGCGCTCGTCGTCAGCGTGGCGGTCGTGCTCGCCCTCTTCGGCACCGGGTGTGACGCAGCGGACGACTTTCCGCGCCCCAGCGGACCGGTGGTCGACACGGAGCGCGGCACCGCCACCCCGTACGGAACCGGGGCGACACGCGTGTGGGTGCTCCGGCCGAAGAGGGGTGAGACGAGCAGCGTGGTCGTCTTTCTGCACGGGTACGGGGCGAACCTGCCGTTCTACTGGCACATCGAGTGGATGGATCACCTGCTGGAGAAGGGAAGCACGGTGCTCTTCCCGCAGTACCAGGAAGGCGGCGACGACCCCTTCATCCTGACGCCGTACGACCTCGCGACCGGGCTGCAAACAGGTTTCGACGCGATCGGTTACGACGGCGAGCCGGTGGTCGCGGCTGGATTCTCCCTCGGCGCCACGCTGGCGTTCGTGTACGCGGGTCATGCCGAGGAATGGGGTGTCCCGGCGCCGCGGGTCGTGTACTCGATCTTCCCGGTCGACCCCGTCCTCGTCGACATGTCGCTCGACCTCTCGGCGATCGAGAACACGAGGGCGCTGGTGCTCGCCGGCGACAACGACGACGTCGTCGGTCAGGACGGCGCGCGCGAGATCGTGGCGGGCCTGACCCGTCTCCCTGGCCCGCTCAAGGAGCTCCGCCTGATCCGGTCGACCGACCGCCTCCTCGTGATCCACGACACACCCAGCTTCATCGGCGACCCGGCGGTCCGGCGGACGTTCTGGCTGCCGCTCGACCGGCTCGTCGACGCTGCCCGCGCGAAGGACGGCTGAACGCTAAGCCGGTCGCGCGTCGAGAAAGCCGGGCGTCTCGTCCACGTCCCGCGAGCGGACGAACTCGGTGCACTCGATCCGCACCCCGTGGCTACCGTCGGCGCTGACGAAGCTCGACACACGGCCACGGCCTTCTCCGAGTGAGATCTCTGCCCCCGGATCGCTCAGCTCGCCGACTGCCCCAGCGACGTCGTCGACGCCGAAGCAGATGTGATGGAGTCCCTCTCCGTGCTCTTCGAGCCAGGCGGTGAGTGGCGAGTCGGCCAGTGGCTGCACGAGCTGGAGGTAGGCGTTGCCCGTGTCCAGATACGTCAGCCGGACGTGCAGTCCCGGTATCTCCTCGCTCGAGGCGACCTCGAGTCCGAGCCGTCCCGAATAGAAACGCAGCGCCTCGTCGGTGTCGCGTACGAGCACCGCAACGTGGTCGAGGCGTCGGAGCAGTGTCACGTGGGTTCGGCCACGGTCGGAGTCGGGCCGTGGGGATGCTCACGCCAGAACGAAGCGACGCCGTCCAGATGTGTCCGCATCGCCGTCCGCGACGCCTCGCGGTCGTGCGCCGCGATCAACTCCAGGATCGTCTCGTGCTGGCTGAGTGTCATCGGCGCGGAGCCGGAGGCGAGGTTCTCCCTCCGGATGTCGATCAACGAACTCCCGATCGAGTCCATCAGGAGCAGGAAGAGCTCGTTGTGCGTGGCGCGGGCGATCGCGCGGTGGAACTCGAGATCGTCGCGGGCGGCAGCTTCGACATCGTCGCTCTCCCGCTGCATGCGCCCGTGGATCTCGCGCAGTCGCGCGACGTCTTCGTCGGTCGCGCGCTCGGCCGCGAGGCCGGCGAGGTGCACTTCGAGGACCGTGCGCACTTCGTGCACCTTCTCGAAGTCGAGCGTGCCGCCGCGAAGGAAGAGGCTCATCGACTCGCTCACGGCGTTCGCGTCGACGGCCGCGACACGCAACCCGCTGCCGGAGCGGACGTCGATCACGCCCTTTGTGACGAGCGCGCGGATCGCCTCGCGGACGACCGTGCGCGAGACGCCGAACTGCTCGCCGAGCTCACGCTCGGACGGGAGCCGGTCGCCGACCTTGAGACGATCCGACAGGATCGTCTCGAGCATCAAGTCGGCAACCTTGTCCGAAAGTCGCCGTTCGCGATTGACGAGCCCGAAGAGCGCCGGTTCCGCGCCGGCTGATGCGGAACCGTCGTCGTGCGGCTCGCTCATCCGGACGATGATACGTCATACAGCATGCCACCTCGTCTCCTGGACGGACGGCACGCTGTCGTATAGGTTGCCGCCGTGCGCTCGTCCTGCGTCGACGTCGCCGCGGCTCTGCAGCGGAGTGAGCACGTGAGCTAGCCGATGGCCCGGGTGTCGTTCGCGGATGTGAAGAAGGTCTATCCGGACGGAACGGTGGCCGTGAAGAGCCTCACGCTCGACATCCCTGACGGGGAGCTGATGGTGTTCGTCGGACCCTCGGGTTGCGGCAAGACGACGGCTCTGCGCATGGTCGCGGGGCTCGAGGTGATCACCGAAGGCGAGGTGCGGATCGGCGACGAGGTGGTCAACGGTCTGCCACCCCGCGATCGCGACGTCGCGATGGTGTTCCAGAACTACGCGCTCTACCCGCACAAGACGGTGTACGAGAACCTCTCCTTTCCGCTGAGGCTCCGCCGGCTGCCCAAGCCCGAAATCGACCAGCGGGTCAAGCGAATGGCGCAGGTCCTCGACATAGAGCAGCAACTGCCTCGCCGGCCGCGCCAGCTGTCGGGCGGCCAGCGGCAGCGCGTGGCGATGGGGCGCGCGATGATCCGCGAGCCACGCGCGTTCCTGATGGACGAGCCGCTCTCCAATCTCGACGCGAAGCTGCGGACACAGATGCGGGCCGAGCTGGGACTGATCCACAAGCAGATCGGCGTGACGACGATCTACGTGACACACGACCAGGTCGAGGCGATGACCCTCGGTCAGCGTGTGGCCGTGATGAGGAACGGCGAGCTGCAGCAGGTCGCCTCGCCGCAGGAGCTGTACAACCGTCCGAGCAACATCTTCGTGGCGGGGTTCATCGGCAGTCCCGCGATGAACTTCTTCGAGGGGACGGTCGTGCGCCGTGACGGGAGCCTGGGCGTCACGTTCGGCGACGGTCAGCAGCTCGCCATCGAGCCGTCGGAGGGCGGCCCCGCACTCGATGCGTTCGTCGACCGCAAAGTGATCGTCGGCGTCCGCCCGGAGCACCTCGAAGACGCGGCGCAGGCGGGCGACACGCCGGCGGGGCGGCGCTTCCACGGTCTCGTGCAGCTGCGCGAGCTCCTCGGCGCCGAGACCGTCGTGCACTTCCAGGTCGACGCAACGCCCGTTGTCACGGACGCACTCCGGGAGATCGCGGCCGACGTCGACGCCTCAGCGCTCACCGAGCTCGACCTCCAGCGGCGAGCGCGACACACATCGTTCGTCGGCCGGTTCCACTCCGACACGACGGCTCGTGAGGACGCGCGGGCCGAGATCGCGGTCGCTCCGGGGGCGCTGCGCTTCTTCGACCCCGAGACGGGCGAACGGATCGGCACCTGAAATGCACTGCCCTTCTCCATTGACGCAGCGTCGGCGAAGGGCGATGATCGTAACCGGTCATACAGCACGCCATCAGAAAGGAGTCGTGAGGGCATCGTGAGTGAGGACATTCACGAGGGACTCGACGGTCCAGATCCCTCGATCTTCGGCACGCCCACTGGCCGCAAGGATTTCCTCTTCGACTCGGCCAAGCTCCTCGCGGCGGCGGCCGCCGCCGGCCCGTTCTTCATGGCCGCGGAGCAGGCCCAGGCTGCGATCGAGGCTTCGACTGCGGTAGGCGGGGATCCGATCGCGACCTCGGCCGTCAATGCCGCAAAGCAGTACAAGGGCATCACCCTCACCAAGACCAACGAGTCGGGGCTCCAGGCACTCGACGACCACAACTTCACCGGGCCCCTCTGGGAGAAGCTGACGGGCATCAAGATCAAGGTGATCGAGTCGCCGTTCGCCCAGATCTACTCGAAGGTGATCGCCGAGCACATCGCCGGAACCGGCGGGATCGACGTCATCGACGGGTCGCCGGTCTGGATGCCGGACTTCGCCGAGCAGAAGGTGATCGATCCGATCGACGGCTACATCGCGAAGTACAAGGCGCGGTCGACGCTGAACGACTATCACCCGCTCTACCGCGCCCTGATGAAGTACAAGAACAGGACCTGGGGCTTCTTCGACGACGGCGACGTCTGGAACCTCTACTACCGCAAGGACATCTTCTCGAACGCCAAGCTCAAGGCCGCCTACAGAGCGAAGTTCAAGCGCAACCTCCGTGTCCCGCGGACGTGGGACGAGTTCACCGAGACGTCACAGTTCATCACCGACCAGATGGCACCGAAGGTGTACGGCGGCGGTGAGGGCCGCGGGCTCGGGAACCCGGGCAACCAGTTCTACTTCTTCCAGCAGTTCCGTGCGCGCGGCGGGCAGTTCTTCAACCCGGTGACGATGAAGGCGCAGATCAACAACCCGATCGGCGTCAAGACGATGCAGTCGATCATGGCCGAGATCAAGGCGTCCGCACCCGGCATCGAGAAGCTGAGCTTCGTCGACTCCTGGGTGCAGTGGCTCCAGGGCAAGACGGCGATGATCTACGCGTGGCCGCCGACCGGCAGGATCTCCGAAAACTACGCCCAGCGCGACAAGGCGTTCAACTTCCTGCCCAAGTCGACGATCGTGGGCAAGGTCGGCTACTCGCTGATGCCGCAACTCAACGGCGAGCACGCGGGCTCCTTCGTCAAGATGGTGTCCTCGGACTCGAAGAACAAGGACGCCGCCTACCTCTTCACCCAGTGGGCGACGAGCCCCTCGATCTCGCTCCAGCGCGTGCAGCTGCCCTACACCCTGCGCGACGCGTACCGGATCTCGCACTACAAGTCGAAGCAGTTCAGGTCTCGCTGGCCCTCGGCGGGCGAGTATCTGAAGGCACTCAACGACGCGGCGAACAACGCAGTGCTCGACCCGATCATGACCGGCGCGGCCGACTACGCCAACGCGCTCGACCGCGAGATGACGGCGATCTACGCCGGTAAGGACATCCAGACGGCGCTCAACGACGTCGCCAAGGAGTGGGACGGCATCACGAACAAGCTGGGGGTCGAAAAGCAGAGGGCGTCGTACGCGGCGTTCCTGAAGCTCCCCGGCTCGACGAGCAAGAACACCGTCGCCAAGAAGGGTCAGGCAGTCAGGATCACTGCCTGACTCCAGAGCGTGGCGACTCGCGCCGAGACAACCATCGCGAGGAGGCGGTCACGAGCCGCCTCCTCGTGGTTTGACCGCAACATCCGCTGGATGCTGGTCGCCCCGTCGATCCTGATCGTCCTCGCGCTGACGATCTTCCCGCTCGGGTTCGCGATCTGGGCGAGCTTCGTCCAGTACGACTTCTCGCTCGGCCTGGAGCATCCCTGGGTGGGGCTCGACAACTACAAGGAGAACTGGAACGACCCGGTGTGGGTGCACTCGCTCTGGGTCACCGCCATCCTTGCGACGACCATGGTGGCGGTCGAGCTCGCGCTCGGCTTCGTGCTCGCCCTCGCCATGATGCGTCCGTTCCGCGGCCGCCGCGCTCTGACGGTGCTGTTCGTGATCCCGCTCTTCATGAGCCCCGTGATCGTCGGCGGCTTCTTCGACCTCTTCCTGCGCCGCCCGTTCGGCCCGATGAACTGGCTGCTCGGCGAGCTGCTACGGCACCCGGTGACGATCGACTTCACCAACGACTCGCCGTGGACCTACATCTCTCTGATCATCGCCGACGCATGGCAATGGACGCCGTTCATGTTCATCATCCTGCTCGCCGGGCTGTCGGCGATTCCCGACGACCTCTACGAGGCTGCCGACCTCGACGGCGCGAAGCCGCGCCAGTCGTTCTTCTTCGTCACGATGCCGTTGCTCGCGCCGATCGTGCTGATCGCGGTGACGTTCCGGTTCATCGACGCCGTCAAGCTGTTCGACATCATCTACTCGCTCACGCGCGGCGGGCCCGGCACCGAGACGTATACCGCGTCGTATTACCTCTACCAGCAGGGCTTCGAGCTCTTCCACCTCGGCCAGGGCACCGCCGGGGCCCTGATGCTGATGGTGATGCTCACCTTCGTCTCGTTCTGGCTCGTGCGTCGACTGCTGAAGCCGGTGGAGGCCTAGCAGTGGCCATCGACACGGCAAGCGCCGGCACGCGCGGACGCGGTGATACGCGGGTCGTTCGCGGCAGCCCGTTCCGGCTCGGCACCGTTGCGCGAGCCGTCATCATCGCCGCGTACGCCGGCTTCCTGCTCCTGCCGCTCTACTGGGCCGCCGTCACGTCGATCAAGCCGCAGGAGGATCTGCTCGCCGACCCGCCGGTCTGGTGGCCATCGAACCCGACCAACATCCACTACACGACCGCGCTCGAGAACTTCAACGGCTGGAAGGGCCTCGAGAACTCGCTCATCGTGGCAAGCGTGACGACCGTGATCGCGCTGATCATCGGAACGGCGGCCGCGTACTCGATGGCGCGCTTCCGGACCGGCGGCAAGCACCTCGCGTTCTGGTTCCTCTCCCAGCGGATGCTGCTGCCGATCGCGGTCATCATCCCGGTCTTCCTGCTCTACAGCCGGTACTCGGAGGCGTGGTTCGGCATCCAGCTCGTCGACACGAAGACCGGCCTCGTCCTCCTCTACACCGTCTTCGCGCTCCCGTTCACGGTCTGGATGATGTACGTCTACTTCCGCCAGATGCCCGTCGAGCTCGAAGAGGCCGCACTCGTCGACGGCTGCTCGCGTATCCAGGCGATCTGGAAGATCGCGTGCCCGCTGGCGGCGCCGGGGCTCGTATCCGCAGCAGCGTTCGCGTTCATCTTCTCGTGGACGGAGTTCCTCTTCGCCCAGGTGCTCGCCCGTGACAGCGCGATCACGCTGCCCGTGGCGCTGGCCGGCATCATCACGGGGTTCCAGGGAAACCAGTACGGCGAGGCGAGTGCCCTCACGATGGTGTCGCTCGTGCCCGCGCTCTTCCTCGGGATCCTCGTGCAGCGGCACCTCGTTCGCGGACTGACGCTCGGGGCCGTTCAGGGATGAGCGACCAGCGCTACGAGCAGGGCATGGCGCGGCCCGACGTCGACATCGGCGCACGGGATCGCGTCCGGCCGCCCGTCGCCGAGCGGACGACCCTTGTCACGGGCGGAGCCGGCTTCATCGGCGGCAACCTGGTACGCGCGCTGCTCGACACAGGTCGCCGCGTCGTCGTGCTCGACGTGCGCGATTTCATCCCGGAGGCGCGCTTCACGATCGGCGCAGACGCCGACGACGTCCCCGTCGAACTCGCGTCGATCGGCGACCAGGCGCGGGTGCTCGACGTCTTCCGCGTCCACCGCCCCGACGAGGTGGTGCACGCCGGAATGATCCTCGACCCCGCCTACCTCGCGACGAACCGGACGACCGCGTTCCAGGTCAACGTCGGCGGCGTCATGAACCTCGTCGAGGCGATGATCGCCTTCGGCGTCTCCCGCCTGGTCAACTTCTCGTCGGTCGGCGTGCTGCCGCGGGTCGTGTACGAGCCGATCGACGCCAACCACCCGATCCTGCTCGCCGACGCGGGGCCCGGCACCGACTTCTACGGATCGACGAAGGCCGCCGCGGAGGCGATGCTCTTCGCCTACCACCAGGCGCTCGGGCTCGACTTCCGCACGATCCGGCCGTCGGCGGTGTACGGGCTGGGCATGAACCAGTACGTGGGACCGATCAAGACGATGGTGGAAAACGCCGTTCGCGGCGTGCAGGCGCACTTCGAGTTCGGCGGCGCGCATCCCCGTGCCTACACGCATGCGCGCGACATTGCGAGCCTGGTCGTCGCGATGCTCGACGCCCCCGACGACGCCGACCGGATCTTCTACGGCTCCACGGGCGGCGCGATGGTCACCACGACCGAGGTGGCGCAGATCGTGCGCGAGCTCGTCCCGGGCGCCGACGTCGAGATCGGCGAGGAGCTCTCCGAGGCGGAGAAGCCCGTCGTCGCTCTTCGGGCGCCGCTCTCGATCGAGAACGCGCGGGCTCAACTCGGCTGGCAGCCGCAGTACAACTCCATCCGGGACGGGATCGCCCAGTACGTCGAGCACTATCGGGCGTACGTCGACGCCACCGGATGACGTACGACGTCGTCGTCCTGCCGGGCGACGGGATCGGCCCAGAGGTCGTCGCCGAGGCCGTGCGCGTGCTTCGTCGCGTGGAGGACGTCTCGGGCGGCGAGGTCGCGCTCCGCCTCGAGACCTTCGCGGTGGGCGCGGACGCCTGGCGCCGCAGCGGCGAGGCGATCACCGACGACGTGTACGGCGCGTGCGAGACGGCGGACGCGATCCTGCTGGGCGCGGCGGGGCTCCCCGACGCCCGCCACCCGGACGGCCGGGAGGCCGGCGCCGACGTCATCTTCCGGCTGCGCTTCGGCCTCGACCTCTTCGCCGGCATCCGGCCGGTTCGCCTCTACCCGGGCGTGCCCACGCCGCTGCGGGAGACGGCGGACGGGATCGACTACGTGCTCGTGCGCGAGAACGTCGAAGGACTGTATGCCGGCAGACACGGCGGCAGCCGCGTGGAGGGCGAGGTCGCCGCGGACACGAGCATCGTTACACGTGCCGGCACGCGCCGGATCGTTGAGACGGCCTTCGCACTCGCCGAGCGTCGTGCGGCGAGGCGGGGGGATCGGTCACCGCTGGTCACCTGTGTCGACAAGTCGAACGTGCTCGCGTCGTACGCGTTCTTCCGCGACGTCGCATCCGAGGTGGCCGCACGGCACGCCGACGTCCGGTTCGAGGCGATCTACGTGGATGCGGCTGCCCTCTATCTGGTGCAGCGGCCCTCGACGTTCGACGTCGTCGTCACGGAGAACATGTTCGGGGACATTCTCTCCGATCTCGGTGCGGGCACGGTCGGCGGGCTCGGCCTCGCGCCCTCCGCGGATGTCGGCGACGCGCACGGTCTCTTCCAGGCCGCCCACGGCTCCGCGCCCGACATCGCGAACAAGGGGATCGCGAACCCGGCCGCCACGATCCTGTCTGCGGGCATGATGCTCGACTGGCTCGGGCGACGAGCGGACGACGAAGCTGCGCAGCGCGCATCGAACTGGATCGAGGACGCAGTCGCCGCCGCCCTGCATGATGGCTCTGCGCTCACCGGCGACCTCGGAGGCTCCGCGACCACCGCCGAGGCGGCCGACGCCGTGCTCGCTGCGCTCGACGCCGTCGCTGCGGCGGCATGACCGACGACGAGATCCGAGCGCTCGTCGACGACGCGGCGTTGCGGAGCGAGGTTCCGGCCGTCGAGCAGGCCGAGGCGTTTCTGGAGCGGCTCGAGCGGGCGGAGACGATGCACGTGATGACCACCATCACCCCGGAGCTTGCGTTGAGGCAGGCCCGCGAGGTGGACGTGCGCCGCAGGCGCGGGGAGCGGCTGCCACTCGACGGCATGGCGATCGTGCTCAAGGACAACATCGACGTCGCCGGCGTGCCGACGACGGTCGGCTCGCGGCTCTTCGCCGACCGAAGACCGACGGAGGACGCCGAAGTGACACGCCGCCTGCGCGAGGCGGGTGCGGTGATCCTCGGCAAGGCGAACATGCACGAGCTCGCGTTCGGCGCAACCTCTGCGAACGAAGCTTTCGGCGCCGTCGTCAACCCCGCCGCGCCGGACAGGGTTCCGGGTGGCTCGAGCGGCGGCTCGGGCGCAGCCGTCGCCGCCGACCTGTGTCTCGCGGCGATCGGGACGGACACCGGAGGCTCGGTCCGGCTGCCGGCTTCGCTCTGTGGCGTGTCGGGGATTCGGCCGACGTACGGCGCCGTCTCGAACCGGGGCGTGCAACCGGTGTCCGCCTCGCTCGACACCGTCGGCCCACTGGCACGCGCAGTTACGGACGTCCACGCCGTGCTCGCCGTCCTCACACGTTTCGCACGCGCCGACGACGGGTTCGGGGAGCTGAAGGGGCTGCGCGTCGGAGTCGTCGAAGCACTCGTCGACGCCGCCGAGCCCGGGGTGGCGTCCTGCGTCAGGACGTTCGTCGAGGTGCTCGAAGAGCGTGACGCGTCGCTGTCGACGGTAGACCTCCCAGGATGGGAGAACGCGGTCGACGCGTGCTCCCGCCTGATTCGCGGCGAAGCGCTGGCGGTCTACCGGGAGGCGTTGGCCACCCGGCCCGAGCTGCTCGAGGAGGGGACCCGGCGCCGACTCTCGCGGGCCGCCGAGCTCGGCGAGGCCGAGCTCGAGGCCCTGCGACACGCGCGAGCGCGGTGGGACGAGGAGCTCGAGCGGCGCTTCGGCGCGCTGGACGTTCTGCTGACTCCGACGATCCCGGTCGAGGCGCCCCTCGCGGACGGAGCGGACACGGTTGCGACGACCGAGGCCGTGGTCCCCTACACCTTCGTCTTCGCCTTCGCGCACGTGCCGGCGCTGTCGCTGCCGTGCGGGACGAGCGCCGGCGGGGCGCCCGTCGGAGTGCAGCTCGCGGCGGCCCGGGGACGCGACGGCGGGGTGTTGGGCGCGGGCGCGGCCGTGCAGGCCGCGACGGACTGGCACCGTCGGCGAGCGGCGCACCCGACCTGACTCAGGCCGGGTCGACCCGGACGACCTCGTAGGGTCCGAGGGTGAGCTCGAGCTTCCCCGCTGCCCGGACGACGTCGGACTGCCGTCGGAACGCAGCCGGGTCGGCGGCGGCGTCTGCCGCGCTCGACTCGTTCAGGCGCCGCAGCGCGAGGGCACCCGTCACGGGGGTGACGACGACCTCCTGCTCGCGCGGTGCGAGGCTGGCGACGAGCAGGCGCGTACCCCCATCTTCCGATCGGACGGCGAAGCCCACCGCGGCGAGCACGTCGCTGGACTCGCAGGCGAGTACCTCCGCACCCTCCCATTCGCTCGCGTCCGCGAGAGGGTGATACGCCGGGAACGCCTCGCCCGCGGCCGATCGGAACGCTTCCGGCCGCTCCGAGCCCGCGGCCCGTTCGAGCACTCCGCGCCAGCCGGTCGACTCGTAGTAGGTCACCGACGAGGCCCCCGCCTCGGCCATGTACTTCAGGCTCCCCGCCGTCCACGCGGCGCCGAGCAGCGAGGACTGACGGACGTCGACGGAATCCGGGAGCTGCCCGGGAACGTCGGGCGCCGGGTTCCCGGCAGCATGGAAGTTGACGCGGCGACGCATCGTGATCGGGGAGACGACGACCGCCTTGTCACCGGCAATGGCCCTTGCGCTCCGCACCGTCTCCGCTTGCGCGTCGAGGTTCTCGACGACGTCGACATCGGTGAACGCGTGAATCTGCGGGGTGATCGAGTAGCAGATCCCGTCCCACGTCGCGAGCTCGGGGCGTGTGCGGTTGATCTCGGTGAAGTAGATCTCGGTGCCGCCGACGAATGCCGCGTCGGGCAGCTCCTCGCGAAGCGCCGCGCGGACGACCTCCATCAGGCCATGGCGCGTGGTCTCGGCCGGCGTCGCCGTACGCGAGTCGGCGTTGATCACGAGCAACCGGGCGACCGGTGGGCCGCCGGCGAGCGCGGCCGCGACCCCAGGGAGCTCGGCCGCATGCTCCTCGAGCACGTGCAGCGACACTTCGAGCCGCGATCCGATCGCCGCAGCCGTCTCCTGCGCGGCCGCCAGCGCCGCACGCCAGTTCTCGTCGCCAAGGCGCACTTCGACCCGCAGGTGCGCCGGCGAAAGGCCACTGAGCAGCTCACGCTCGCGGGCGTCGGGCCTGTGGTGATCTCGATCACAGCCGAGACCGACCGCGGGCACGCGCGTGCCCGTCGGCCGCCCGACGGACAGGCGGACGGGGCCCTGCGTCTCCGCGCCCACGGGGACCTCGAGAGGCGTGATCAGGAGGCGCTGCCGCAGCCCCTGGCCCGCGGCGAGCGGCGCCGGTCGACCGAGGCTGATGGGCGTCGAGTACGTCTTGAAGTTCGCGTCGGTCCAGTTGCGATGATCCTCCGTCTCCCACAGATCGCCTTCGAACTCGAACAGCAGCCGGCCGCCTGCCGCGAGCTCGACTTCGAGCCGGTCATACGCGGGGAAGAGCGCGTGGTACGTGCCGTCCACGAGCGCCTGCGGGCCGATCTCGTCGGGGAAGGCGCCTTCGAGCTCGCCGTCCGGGGTGCGGGCGCGAAAGCGGGCTGCCTTCGTCTCGCGCCACGGGTGGTGGACGCAGATGCCGATCCGGTTGTACGGGAAGCCGTCCCCCGCGCGCCCGTCGAGGACGATCTCGACGCGGCCGCTTTCCTCGCCGGTGATCGCGCCGTGCCAGCTGAAGTCGATCTCCCCCCGGGCGTGCCGGGAGTCGAACTCGACGCGGAAGCTTGCCTCGCCCTGCTCCACTTCGAGGTTCGAGACGCGTCCGGGCACGGTGTCCCAGTCGACGTCGCGGACCGCCACGTAGACGCGGCGCACGAGCTCGGTGCCGCCGATGCGTAGGTAACGCAGGTCGACGCCGTCGAGCAGCATCGTGACGGGCCCCGCTCGCAGGGCCTGCATCTCGGCGAACGGGGCGGCGGAGCCGTGCAGCAGCCTGAGCCGCTCTGCGGTCATGGTCATGGCTGGCCTCCTGGTCGGGCAGCGAAGCGGGCGAGCTTCTCGGTGAAGAGCGGGTTGTCGACCACGTTGGGGTTGGCGAGCTCGGCGGGAATGCGACCGGCGGCCGCGGACAGAAGCGCGGCGCAGGCGGACTCGACGCAGCCGCGGACGAGCTCGTCCGTGTACCCGAGCGAGTGCGGGGCGCCGACGACGTTCGAGAGCTCGAGCAGCGGAGCGCCGGCCGGCAGCGGCTCCGGATCGACGACGTCGAGACCCGCACCGGCCAGACCTCCCTCCCGGAGCGCCTCGACGAGCGCGTGCTGGTCGATGATCGCGCCGCGTGCGACGTTGACGAGGAAGGCCGTCGGCTTCATCAGCCCCAGCTGGCGTGCGCCGAGCAGTCCGCGTGTCTCGTCCGTCAACGGGCACGCGACGACGACCACGTCCGACCGCGCGAGCAGCGTCTCGAGCGCGACGTATCCGACGCCATCCTCGGCAACAGGCGTTCGCTGCGTGATCAGCACGTTCATGCCCCACGGCGCCAGCAGGCGCACGACCTCACGTCCGATCCGGCCGTAGCCGATCACACCGAGTGTCCGGCCCGTGAGACCCGTGCCCTGCGGCAGGAAGCGTTTCGGACCCCAGTCGTTCTCGTGAAGCGTCCGGTCGCGCTCGCGCAGGCGATGGCTGCAGGCGAGCACCAGGGCGACGGCCGCGGAGGCCATGGGTCGAGTCGTGCCCTGCGGTGTGATCGTGACGCCGATCCCGCGGCTCGTGCACGCCTCGAGGTCGATGAAGTCGAGGCCGACGCCGTGGCGCGCGAGCACCACGAGCCGGTCGACCCCGTCGAGACTGGCGTCCGTCACGGGCGCGGAGTAGTGGTAGAGGCCGTCGATCCCGCGGAGAAGGTCCGGCGCCAATGGGCGGGCGTCCTCGGCAAGGAAGTCCCATCGGACGCCGTCGACCTCGAGCGGCGACAGGTCGTAGGGCGCGAAGACGAAGGTGCCGTCGTGTCTGCGAGTGCCGCGCTCGACTCCAACGTGGAACGTGGCGATCCGGTCGTCAGGCATGCCGTATGATCGATTCTCGCAAACCGGTCAGGAGGCGCGTGCACACATGACCCGCCGCATCGTTGTCGGTGAGCTCCCGGTCGGCGGTTCGGAGCCGCTCATCTCGAGCGCGATCCGGTGGGGCGACCTCCTCTTCCTCTCGGGGCGGGCCCCGATCGACACCACGACCATGGAGGTCGTCTCCTCGGATTTCGGCGTGCAGGCACGCAGCGTGCTGGATCAGATCACAGCCTCGCTTGAGGAAGCAGGCTCCGGCCTGGAGCACGTGCTCCGTGTGCAGTGCTACCTCCTCGACCCGGCGCACTTCGACGAGTGGAATGCCGTCTGGGCGGAGTACTTCACGGCACCGCGCCCGGTGCGGACGACGATCGTCACCGGTTTCACGGTTCCTGGCATGCTGATCGAGGTCGAGGCGACCGCCGGTATTCCCTCGTGAAGGCAGTCGTCGTCGGAGGTGGGATCTCCGGGCTGTGCTGTGCCTACTACCTCCGTCGCCGCGACGTCGAGGTCACGATCGTCGAGCGCGCCCACGTCGGGGCACGCACCGCCTCATCGTGGGGAAACGGCGGGTGGATCGCGCCCGCGCAGGCAGGCCCGCTGCCGGAGCCGGGTCTCACGATCTACGGTCTCCGGGCGCTCGTGCGGGCCGACTCGGCTCTCTATTTCCGGCCGAGCTACCTGCCCCGCCTGACGCCCTGGCTGCTCCGCTTCTGGACGTACTGCAACGAACGCGACTACGACCGTGGCACGGCGGCGCTCGCGGCGCTCGGCCGACCCGCCTTCGACCTCGTCGACGGGATGGTCGCCGACGGGATCCGGTTCGATCTCTGGAAGCTCGGCATGGTGTGCGCCACGTCCAAGGAGGAGGACGCACGGAAGGTGCTGCGCAGCCTCGAGGGGATGCGGAGGCACGGCTACGACCTCCCGGACGACGTCCTCGGCGAGGACGAGATCCACGAACTCGAGCCGTCGCTCAACGATCGGGTGAAGGCCGGTTTCCACCTCGCTGAGCAGTGGAACGTCAAGGCGGACACGCTCGTCGGGGGGCTCGCGACGAGGCTGCGGGAGATGGGCGTCGAGTTCCTGGAGGGCGCCGAGGTGATCGAGTTCGACCGCACGGACACCGTCGTCCGGTCGCTCCGCACCGGGGCCGGCGACGTCGGCGGCGACCACTTCGTGCTCGCGGCCGGATCGTGGACGACGCCGCTCGCCGCCAAGCTCGGCGTGAAGATCCCGATGGAGCCCGGCAAGGGCTACTCCTTCCTGCTCACCCCCAAGCAGATGCCGAGGCACGGCATCCTCTTCGCCGACATCCACGCCGGGGTGACCCCGCTCGGCGACCGCGTGCGCATCGGCGGCACGATGGAGTTCTCAGGCTACGACCTCGCGATCGACGAGCGGCGGATCTCGAACCTGTACGAGCTCGCCCGCGGGTACGTCGACCTCGAGACGCCCGACTACGAGGAACCCTGGGCTGGGCTGCGTCCGATGACGGTCGACGGGCTGCCGATCCTCGACTGGGCGCAGCCGTACCGGAACGCGTATCTCGCGACCGGCTATTCGATGCTCGGAATGACCGTCTCGCCGCCGGCGGGGGAGGGGATGGCGGAGATGATCGTCAGCGGATCGCGACCCGACGTCTTCGAGCCCTTCCGTCTCGACCGCTTCCCGCGGGCGATCGCGCGTCGCCCCGGGCGCTGACCAGTCGGGGGCCGGGATCGAGCGGCACCGTTACCAGTCCGCCACCGACCCGTCGTCGTGGAACACACGCGCCGGCGGCTCGGGTGCGTACGGATGGCGCGCCGCCTCCTCCTCGTCGACCTCGACGCCGATCCCGGCGCGGGTCGGCGGCAATACGTGGCCGTCGACGATCTCGACGGGCGCGTCGACGACCTCGTCCCGCCACGGGACATCGGAGCGCATCACCTCCTGGATCAGGAAGTTCGGTGTCGAGAGGGCCGCGTGGACGTTGACTGCCGTCGCGATCGGGCCGAGCGGGTTGTGGGGTGCGATCGACAGGAACGCCGTCTCGGCCATCGCGGCGATGCGCCGCAGCTCGGCGATGCCGCCGCAGTGGCAGACATCGGGTTGAGCGATGTCGCAGGCGCGCTTCGCAAACAGCTCCTGGAACTCCCAGCGAGTCACGAGCCGCTCCCCCGTGGCGATCGGGATCGGGAGCGCGCGGGCGACCTCGACCAGCGCGTCGACGTTACCGGGCTGGACCGGCTCCTCCAGGAACCAGGGGTCGTACGGCGCGAGTGCGTGGCCGTAGCGAATCGCCATCGCCGGCGTCGTCCGCCCGTGCAGGTCGACCATCACATCGACGTCGGGTCCCACCGCGTCGCGCACCGCACCCATCAGTGCCTCGGCCCGATGCACGGGCGCCGCGGCCTCGAGCGGCCGGCTCGGCGGCACCGCGAGGATCTTCAGCGCGGTGAACCCGTCGGCAACGCTCGCCCGCGCTCGCTCCGCGAATGCCGCCGGGACCGCGTCGTCGTAGACGGCGGTGCTCTCGCCACCGCCCAGATGATCGTAGAGGCGCACACGGTCGCGGACGCGTCCGCCGAGCAGTTCGTACAACGGCACTCCGAGCGCCTTCGCCTTCACGTCGTGGAGCGCCTGCTCGATCCCGCTGATCGCCGACATGGTGACGATGCCGCCCTTGAAGAACTGCTGTCGGAACATCGCCTGCCAGAGGTGCTCGAGCCGCAGCGGTTCCTCGCCGGTGACGATGTCCGCGAGATCCTGCACCGCACCGACGACGGCCCGCGTCTTCCACTCGAGCGATGCCTCGCCCCAGCCGTGAAGACCCGGCTCGTCGGTCGTCACCTTCACGAACACCCAGTTCCGCAGCCGCGCGTTGACGACGACGGTGTCGACAGCAGTGACGCGCACCGTGCTCAGGCTCCGGGTGGGCCCAGGATGCGCCCACCGTCGATCGTGAGCACCGTGCCCGTGACCCACTCGGCGTCGGGGTCGGCGAGATGCCCGATCCAGCGGGCGATCTCGTCCGGCTGGCCGACGCGTCCCAACGGGACGAGCGTCCCGAGCTCTCGCAGCCTGGCCTCGGGGTCGGCGACCGCGGCGTGGAGCTCGGTCGCGACGGGACCAGGCCGAACGCAGACGACCCTGACGCGGTCGGGAGCGAGCTCCGCGGCCATGTTCATCGTCATGTGCTCGAGGGCGGCCTTCGTCAGGCCGTACACCGTCTGCCCGCGCCGATACATCGCAGCGGCTGCGGAGGAGACGTTGACGACCACCGCGGCGGGCGAGGAGCGCAGCGCCGGGAGCGCCGCCTGGACGAGGAAGTACGCCGCGCGCACGTTGACCGCGACGTGGTCGTCGAAGTCGTGCAGCGTGAAGGCCTCGACGGTCTTCAGCTGGAAGCTCGCGGCATTGTTGACGATCACGTCGACGCGCGCCCGCTCGGCCAGCACGTGCTCCACGATCTCCCGGGGTGCCTCCGGCGCCGCGAGGTCGGCCGGGACGGAGAAGGCGCGCCCGCCGGCCTCGGCGATCCCTGCGGCGACGTCGTCCAGCCGTTCGCGCCGCCTGCCGACGAGCGCCACCACGAGCCCTCGCTGCGCCAGGTGCCGGGCCGTGGACTCGCCGATGCCGGAGCCGGCTCCCGTGACGATGGCGACGCGCTCGTCCAAGCTGTACGACGATACTACGACTCGTGCGCGTGGCGATCATCGGTGCGGGCCTGATGGGAGCCCAGATCGGGTGCGAGTACGCCCTCGGGGGCCACGATGTGCGCCTCTACGCCCGGGACATCGAGCGCGCCCAGGAGCGGGTGAACGAGGGATTCGCCGTGCTCGAAGCGCACGGGCTCTCCACGCGGGACGAGGTGCGCGCTGCGGCCGGGCGGATATCGACCGCGGGCGATCCGGACGAGGCGGCGAGCGGCGCGAACCTGCTGGTCGAGTCGCTACCCGAGGAGCTCGACCTGAAGGTCGCTGTGCTCCGCGCTGCACTCGGCGGCGGGTCGGAGCCGGTCATCGCGACGAACACCTCCTCGCTCTCGATCTCGGCGATCGGCGACGCGATCGGTGCGCCGGAGCGCACGGTCGGGACGCACTACCTCAACCCGCCGCTGCTGATGCCCACCGTCGAGGTGATCGCCGGCAAGCGGACCGCCCCCGAGACCGTTGCTCTTGCGCGGGAGACGCTGATTGCACTCGGCAAGCTGCCTGTCGTCGTCAGGCGAGATGTGCCGGGCTTTGTGTGGAACCGGCTGCAGTTCGCGCTCGTGCGCGAGTGCGTCTGGCTGGTCGAGCACGGCGTTGCGAGCGCCGAGGACGTGGACACGGTGATGCGCGACGGGCTCGCACGACGCTGGCGCCGCGTGGGGCCGCTGCGGGCGGTTGCGCTCGGCGGGATAGACACGTGGAACAGAGCCGGCCGGAGCATCCTGCCCGAGCTCTCCAACGCGTCGGAGCTGTCCGATCTCGCCGACGTGGCGATCACCGAGGGGAACCTTTCCGAGGAGGCGGCGGCGCGCGACGCCGCGCTCGCTCGAGAGCTGCGGGAGGAGCGCTCGACGGGAGTGCCTGGGTGAGCGCCGACCACCCGGCCGGCGTCGTCACCGACGTCCGCTGCCGCCTCTTCGAGGCGCCCACCGAGGGCGCGGGCGTCCGCTACGCGAATCCTCTTCGCGGGTGGGACGCGTCCCGCGACGAACGGGGCTTCGCCTTCCCCAGGTGGCTCGTGGTCGAGGTCGAGACCTCGACGGGGATCGTCGGCATCGGGGACGCAGCACTGGCCGCCGACCTCCTGCCGTCGATCGTCGAGACCCGCCTGGCACCGCTCATCCGCGGCCGCGCCGTCGCGGAGATCCAGGAAACCTGGCAGCTGATGTACCGCGCGACCATGGCCTGGGGCCGCAAAGGGCTCGGCATGGTCGCGATCAGTGCGGTCGACCTCGCGCTCTGGGACGCGCTCGGCAAGGCGCTCGGAGCGCCGGTGCACGACCTCCTCGGCGGCCGTCGCGCCGACACGATCCGCGTCTACGCAAGCCGCCTGTACGGCTCGGACTCCCTCGACGACCTCGCCGCGGAGGCCCAGCGCTACGTGGACGAGGGCTTCACCGCCTTCAAGCAGCGATTCCTCTGGGGGCCGCCGGACGGGCGCCGTGGAATGCGCGCCAACGTCGAGCTCGTGCGCACCGTGCGCGAGGTCGTCGGCGACAACGCCGACCTGATGGCCGACGCGTACATGGGCTGGAACCTCGACTACGCGCGCGCCATGGTGCGGCTGCTCGAGCCGTACGACCTGCGCTGGCTCGAGGAGGCGCTGATCCCGGACGACCTCGAGGGCTACGCGACGCTCACGCGCGAGAGCCCCATTCCGATCGCCCACGGTGAGCACGAGTTCACGCTCGCCGGATTCGCGGAGATCGTGCGGCGCGGCGCCGCGCGGGTGCTCCAGTTCGACACGAACCGGGTGGGGGGGATCACCCAGGCGGTGAAGATCTGCTCGCTCGCGGAGGCGTTCGGACTGGACGTCGTCCCCCACGCCGGCCAGGTGCACAACTACCACGTCGTCGCCAGCCAGCCCGCCTGCCCGATGGCGGAGTACTTCCCGCCGCATGCGATCGAGGTCGGCAACGAGCTCCCGCACTGGCTCTTCGCGGGCGAGCCTCTCGCCGAGAACGGACGTGTCCGGCTGAACGGGAAGCCAGGGCTCGGGATCGACGTGCAGCCCCGGAGCCCCGTGCGCGAGATCACGCGCTAGCGCGGCATCACCCTTCGGCGCGCTGCCTGTAGTCCTCGCGCACCGGCTGGAAGACGTCGAGGACGACGCACGGCCCGTCCGACCAAGCCGCGTGCGGCGTCCCGCCTGCGATCCGGTACGCGTCGCCGGGACGGAGCAGGTGCTCGACGCCGTCGATCTCGAGCGCGAGCTCCCCCTCGAGCACGTAGCCGAGCTGCTCGTGCGGGTGGTCGTGCACCGGCACGCGGGCTCCGCGAGTGAACTCGAGCAGGTTGAGCATCGCTCCCGCCCCGAAGAGCGGACGCATCGTCACTCCGGGAGCCAGCTCGTATGCGTCCGCTGCGCGAAGCCCGACCACCCGTCCACGCTCAGGCGTCATCGCCGACCTGCGCGAGCAGCGCCTCGTACTCCGAGTCGTCCATTGCGAAGCTGTGCTCCGCAGAGGGGAAGACGCCGTCGCGGACCTCCTGCTGGAACTCGCGCAGGGCGCCGTCGATCGTCTCGCCGACGTTCACGTAGCGTTTCGCGAAGCGCGGCAGGAAGCGGTCGAAGAGGCCGACGAGGTCGTGGAGCACGAGGTTCTGGCCGTCGCAATCCGGCCCGGCCCCGATCCCGATGGTCGGGATCTCGAGCCGCTCGGTGATCAGCTTGGCCACGCGGTCGGGGATCGCCTCGAGCACGACCGCGAAGCAGCCGGCGCCCTCGAGCGCGTCGGCGTCGCGGACGAGCTGCGCGCCCGCGGCCCCGCTCCTTCCCTGGACGCGCCAGCCGCCCAGCTTGGAGATCAGCTGCGGCGTGAGGCCCATGTGGCCCATCACTGGAATCCCCGCTCGCACCACCGCCTCGATCATCGGCACGACGTCCTCGCCGCCCTCCATCTTCACGACGTCCGCGCCGCCCTCCTTCACCATCCGCATCGCGCTCGTCACGGCGTCCGCGGTCGACGCGTGATAGGCACCGAGTGGCAGGTCGCCCACGAGGATCGACCGTTTCGCGGCGCGGCTGATCGCCTTTGCGTGGTGGATCATCTCGTCCATCGTCACCGGCACGGTGCTCGGGTAACCGAGCGCGGTCATCCCGAGCGAGTCGCCGATGAGGATGAAGTCGATCCCGGCGCGGTCGACGAGCAGCGCGGTCGGGAAGTCGGTCGCCGTGACCTGAAACACCTTCTCGCCCGCGGCCACCTTCGCCTGGACGTCGAAGATCGTCAGCTTCTTCGGTTCGTCAGCCATCGCTCCCTTTCACTCGCTGCTTGTCGCCCAGCGCGCACGCAGCCGCTCGAGCTTCGCGCGGAACCCGGGACGGTCGAGGACGTCCGTGTTGACCACGTGGCGGGGTACCTCGCCACGCAGCACCGCGAGAACGCTCTCGCACGCGCCGGAGCCGTTCAAGGCCACGAGCTCGTCGGTCCAGGCGATCGCGTGCGGCGAGAGCACGACGTTCTCGAGGCTACGCAGCGGCGAGGCTGCGGGCAGCGGCTCCTCCTCGAACACGTCGAGCGCCGCGCCCGCGATGCTCCCCTCGGCGAGGGCGAGGGCGAGCGCCGCCTCGTCGACGATCGGCCCGCGTGCCGTGTTGACGAGGTACGCAGTCGGCTTCATCAGGTCGAGCTCGGGCGGACCGATCAGGTGACGCGTCTCCGGCGTGAGGGGGCAGTTGACGCACACGAAGTCCGCGTCATGGAGGAGCTCTGCGAGCTGGACGAGCTCGACGCCGAGCATTTTCGCTTCGTCTGCGGTCACGTACGGGTCGAAGGCGAGGATCCGCGAAAAGCCGAGCGGCCCCACGAGCTCCACCAGCTCCGCCCCGATGTTCCCGACGCCGATCGTCCCCAGCACCTTTCCGCGCAGCCCCAGCCCCGCGCCCCCCTTCTCGTCCCAGCGTCCTGCGCGTACCAGCCTGTCGCCGTGGAGCACGCGCTTCGCGAGCACGAGCAGGTACGTGAGGATCGCCTCCGCCACCGGCCGCCGCACCGCGTCGCGGGTGATCGACACCACCACGTCGCGCTCGGTGCAGGCTTCGAGGTCGATCATGTCGACCCCGACGCCCCAGCGCGCAATCGTCGCCAGCCGCTCGACCCCCGCAAGCGTTTCGGGCGTGATGCGCTGCCACAGAGTGATCAGGGCGTCGTGGTCGCCGACGTCCGACGGTGTCAGCTCGGCTCGCGGCTCTCCGATCGTGGTGAGTCCGAGCCCGGGAACCGGCTCGAGTAGATCGCGCACCGGCTCTGCGAGCAGCGAGGAGCCGTCGGCACCGACGAGATCGCTGCCGATGCCGACACGGAAGCGAGGGGTCACGCCTCGAGGGCGAAAGGCCCGATCCGCTGCGCGACCTGCATCACGCCGCTGCCTCCTCGAGTGTCCAGCGGGATCCGTCCACCACGAGCGTCTGGCCGACGGCAGGCGCGACGACCTGGCGGCTGCCTGTCGTGTCGTAGGTCGGCACGAGCTCGAGAAAGCGGTCGACCTCCGAGTCCTTGGCGAGGTAGTGGCAGGCGACCGCGATCTCGACGCCGAGCATCTCGGCCGTCCGCGCCGCCTCGTCGGCGTCCATCTCACCGGTGAGGAACGTCGCCGGCCCGGGGATCAGGTGCGAGAGCTCCCGCGGGAGCGTGCAACCGAGCAGGCCGATCGTCGGTCGGTACAGCTCCCCGATCAGCCGCATGTCGAAGATGCACGTGTCGCCGTAGTGGTAGATGCGCACCCCCGGCTCCGTCTCGACGATGAACGCGATCGGGTTGCCGACGACCTGGCGGCCGTCGGACAGCGTCCCCGAGGACCAGTGGTGGCACTCGACGGGTCGTATCGTCAGACCGGCCGCCTCGACGACGATGCCCCAGGTGGTCGCCGAGACCTGGTCGGGCGAGACCCCCTCGTCGATCAACATCGCGCGCACCGCAGCGTCGCAGACGACGGGGGCGCCGGTGCGCTTTGCGATCGACGCGCTATCGCCGTAGTGGTCGAACGCCGCGTGGCTGACGAGGATCACATCGGGCGGCTCCAGGTCGTCCGGCGCACACGGCGCCAGCGGGTTCTGCGAGAGGAAGGGATCGATGAGGATGCGGTGTGTCGGACCGACGATCTCGAAACTTGCCGCGCCGTGGTAGGTGAGCCGCGTGCTCACTCGAGCCCTCGCAGGAACTCCCAGCCCTTGACGAGTTGCACGAACGCGCGGTTCAGGGGCACGTCGATCCCCTGCTCGTCGGCTGCGCGGACGACGGCGCCGTTGATGACGTCGATCTCGGTCTTCCGACCCGCCTCGAAGTCCTGCAGCATCGACCCTCTCGCCGGGCCTGCCTTCTCGAGCAGCGCATGGATCGAGTCGACGCGCTCCTGGCCGTCGATGTCGTAGCCGAGGGCACGCGCTACCGCCACCGCCTCGCGCGCTGTCTCGCTCACGAGCTCGTGCATCGGGGTGTGCTCGGTGAGCGCTCCGGCGTTCATCCCGGTCAGGGCGGCGGTCGGCAGCGTCGCGGCGTTGAGGACGAGTTTCTTCCAGATCTCGGGCCGCACCGGCGAGGCCACGCTCACCTCGAGCCCGCCGTCCGCGATCGCCTCGGCAAGCCTCGCGGGCCGCGCCTCGTCGGTCTCGCCGTCCGCGAAGGCCCCGACGATCGTCGGCTGGTCGGCGGGGTGCACAACCCTGCCCGGACCCTGTACGAGGCCGCTGTTGTACGTGACCCCGACGACGATCTGCTCCTCGGGGTAGACGCTGGCGAGCACGTCGCCGTTGCCCCAGCCGTTCTGGAGCGACGCGACGACCGTCTCGGGACCGACGAGCGGGCGGGCGGACTCGGCCGCCGCAGCGGTGTGGTAGCACTTCGTGAAGAAGACGACGAGGTCGACGGGCCCGATCGAGGTCGGATCGGTCGTCGCAGGGACGCGAGTGGTCGTCTCCTCGTCCCCGCGAACGACCGTCACCCCTTCTGCGTTGATCGCGTCGACGAGCGGGACGACCACGTCCACGAGCACGGTGTCGTGCCCCCCGGTCGCGAACCGGGCGCCCAGGATCGAGCCCATCGCGCCCGCGCCGACGACGGCGATCTTCATCGAACCTCCTCTGCGGTGCTGGAATGCGATCCTACAGGTCTACCGATCGGGGTGGAACCAGCGCCCGCCCGCGCTCGCGCCGCCGTCCACGTACAGCGTCTGCCCGCTGAGGAACGAGCCTGCATCCGATGCGAGCAACAGGCACGCGCCGACGAGCTCCCGGGGCAGCCCCGGCCGCTCGAGCGGCACCCGATTCAGGATCCAGCGGTGCATGTCGTCGTCCGCCCAGATCGGCGCCGCCAGCGGCGTGTCCATGAACCCGGGCGCGATCGCGTTCGCGCGAATCCCGTGCTCGGCCCACTCGAGCGCCATCACCTTCGTCAGCTGGCTGAGGCCGGCCTTCGCCGGGCCATAGACCGAGATCTGCTCGAGCGCGTACAGCGCGTTCAACGACGAGATCGAAACGATCGCGCCGCCCCGGCCCTGCTCGATCATCCGGCTCGCCGCAGCCTGCGACAGGAAGTACGGGAGCCGCAGATCGATCCTGATGATCCAGTCCCAGCTCTCGCGGTCCATCTCCAGGATCGGCAGGCGCCGGTTGACCGCCGCGTTGTTGACGAGCACGTGCACGCCTCCCAGCTCGTCGACCGCCGTCGCGACGAGCCGCTCTGGGGCGTCGTCGTCCGCGAGGTCGACCGCGACGCCTGCGGCTTCGACGCCTGCATCGGCCAGGAGCGCGACCAGCTCGTCGACGGGCCCCTGCTCGAGATCGGTCACGAGGACGCGCGCGCCCGCCGCGCCGAGGCCCGCGGCGAACCATCGTCCGAGCCCACCTGCCGCGCCCGTGACGATCGCCACCCGGCCCTCGAGCGAGTACAGCTCGCCTGGGGCGAGCGCGCGGACGGCGTCGACGTCGAGCGGCACGCTCATCCGCCAACGCACACCGTGCCGCTCACGGGGCGACCCTACCGCACGTCGACGCAGGTTTCGCGCCTCGTATCATCTCCGCATGGCGCCGACGATCCACTCACTCGTGCCCGCCATTGCCGGCTGGCACGCGTTGTACCGAGGGGAGTACGCGGAGGATTCGGAGAGCGCCCGGATCGTCGCCTGGGCGCTGGTCGAGCGGGAGGACGGCGGGCGGGAGGTGGTGGGCCTCGTGGTCTCACCCGACGACCCCACGAAGATCGTCGCCGCGCCCGACGCCGCCTCCGCTGTCGCGCCCGAGTTCGACCGCTACGGCTTCCGCCGCGACTGAGCCGGGCGAGCGCGACGCGATGAGGTCGGGCGAGCGCGAGGAGGTAGTCGTCGCCGGGGTCGGCGGATTGGAGCGCGGGCGCCCCGAGGTCGGGCGCGAGCGGCACTGCCTCGCGTAGAAGGTCGACGAACGCGCTGGCCTCGTCTTCTGCGACGTGCTTGTGGATCTCGAGCGGGAACCCGCCAACCTCCTGGATCGGTACCAGCGCCCCGCCAATCGGCCGACAACCTGTCCGCTAGCGCCTCGTCCATTCTCCGACCCAGACAACGTCTACCGACGAGAATCGAGCAGTGCGACTACGGCGTCCCGACTTCTCGCAAGGACGAAGATGACTGCAAGGCGCCTACATCGCCGAACCTTCTCCATAGCCGCCGGGCCGCCTTGTTGACCCGGAGACGCACCAGAGTGCGACGATCCTCACGACGCGCTGCCCCGAAGCCTTCCGGCGCCGCGAGCCTCGCAGCCGCATGTTTCCGTTGCGGCGGTGCGGCGACGACGAGCGCCACCCAGTGTTCGCGAAGCAGGACTGCAGGCGTGGCTCCTCTGGCTGCGGCACGTCGCTAGCTCACTCACGTCCGACGGCTTCGTGATCTTCGACCGAGGGGCTGACCAGCTCGTGGAGCTGCTCGAGCCCTTCTCGGGCTCGGGCAAGCTAGGCCCCGGTTCTCTGGCAGCTGCCGCCGACATCCCGGCGGGATGACGAACGCCTCGCTGCGGCGCTGGCGGAGCTCACGCGAGGACGACAGGCAGTGTGCAGTTTCGCGAATCGGGTTGGTTTGCGCGGGTGATGTCGACAGCGGGGGGAGGAGAGGTTCTCGCGTCGGGGACGGCTGGCGACAATGCGCCGCGCGTCACCCTCGAGACGATTCACGTCGCAATTCGCCGAGCAAGGCAAACCCGGCGAAAAGCCCGTGGACGGCGGCGTCCCCGAGATAGACCGGACTGATGCGCCGGCGAGCGACGTAGACCAGATCGACGGCGGTGAACGAGACGCCCGCGGCAACTCCGAGCACGGTCGTCTCGGTCGACGGACGCCCTGCGCGGGTCCCGGCCAGGAGGCTCGATCCAATCGTTGCGGCGAGAAGTCCAACCGTTCTGACGAGCCAGTAGTCGGCTTTGCGACCGGTGATTCCTTCGAATCCTCGCCGGTCGACGACAGCCCAAAGGCCGCTGAGAACGTAGTACGCGCCCTGGGCGCGGAGAATCGTCGAGCGGCTCCGCGGACTCGCCGGTCGGGCCGGCGGCTTTGCCTCGTTTGCAATGGCGTCGAAGTGAGCGCCGATGTCGATCCCCGCTGCCGTGAGCACCTTTTCGCCGAGGCGCAGGACGTCGGACAGGCTCTCCACCTGCCCTGACGCCAGCTCCTCCTTGACGGCGGCGAGGCGGGTCTCCCACAACTGGCGGTCGCCGGCGGTCTCGATCGGCACGACCACTGTGTCCCCGAGCTCGGCCGTCGAGAAACATTCGCATCGAGGCGGCAAGCTCCAAAGACGGCGAGAATGCGGACGTGCCCGCCTATACGGTGAACAGGGACGCCGTCAAGGCCGCGAAGCGCCTGATCGACGCGCGCCAGTACGTGCTTCGCTCACGCTGGCAGGACGTGCAGCCTCGTGCGCGCGAACAGAACGCGTTTCTGAAGGCGCACTCGTGGGACGAGTATTCCGCCTGGCATCTCGGCCTCACCGAGGGCGCGGCCGAGGAGACGAAGGCGCGCTTCGCGTTCGTGTACGGCGACTTTCGACGTTTGCATCGGATGGGGTTGATCGCCTGCCACTACCGCGCCGCGGAGTGGCGGCACAAGGAGATCGAGCTCGCTGCGCACGAGCTCCTGCAGTACCTCGATCGGAAGATCGCCTGACGACAGCGAGCAGTGACGGGCCGCTCGGCTTCCTGAAAGCCGTGGGAATCACGAGAAGCGGCTCCCTCTACGCCTGGCTTCGACGGGTCGAAGTGGCGGGGTGCGCCGTCCAGGATCCGGGCTTTCCGTAGGGGACGCACTTGATGGTGCCCGATGGCATGACGTACACCTCGCAGGAGCGTGCTGCCGGCTCCTGGATCAGGGGAAGCCAGACGAACCAGATCGCGGCGGCGGCGAGCCCGATGACGAGGATCGCGAGCAGGAGCACAGTGCTCCGCTCGCTCGACCGCTGGCTCGCAGCCGCAACGTCGGGCATGCCGTATGCGTGTGCATGTCTGACCGCAGACATCGTCCGGAAAGGCTCCCCCATACGAGGCATCGACTCTTCCCCCATCCGGGGAGCTTCATGCTCGACTCGGGCTCAGTTCGGACGTCTTCTACTTGCTGCTACATGGTGGCTTCCGCAGCCGGTTCTGTCCGATCCGGCCTGGGCTCCCGGTGTGGGCACCCAGAGCGCCGGCTACGCGTAGCCGAGTGCGCATCCGGGGTATGCCGGCGGCATGACCTCCGTCGGGCCGCTCGCCGCCGGCCCCGGCTTCGACTGGGCCGACCCGTACGCTGCGGGCCTGGTCGTCGTCGGACTGGCGATCTTCGCCGCCATCGGCGCCCTTTCGCATCAGGACGATCGCGCCTTCTCGGCCAGCCTGATCTACCTGGTGATCGGACTCGCCGCCGCGGTCGTGATCGGTCTCACAGGGGTCGACTGGCTCGTTCCGCGGCAGGACGCCGAGCTGATCGAGCGGCTCAGCGAGCTGGCGGTCGTGATCGCGCTCTTCTCGACGGGATTGAAGCTCGACCGGCCACTCCGACCCCGCGCGTGGGGTTCGGTCGCCCGTCTGCTCGCGATCACGATGCCGCTCACGATCGCCGCCGTGGCGGCGTACGGCGTGTGGTTGATGGAACTGCCCCTCGCCGCTGCGATTCTGCTCGCAAGCGCGCTCGCGCCGACCGACCCCGTGCTGGCGGGCGACATCGGCGTCGGCCCACCGGGCGAGGAGGACGACAGCGAGCCGCGGTTCGCGATCACCGCGGAGGCCGGCCTCAACGACGGCCTCGCATTCCCCTTCGTCGTGCTGGCGCTGTTCGTCTCCGGGCATTCCGGAGCGTCCTGGCTCCCCGAGTGGCTCCTCGCCGACGTCGTCTACGCCATCCTCGCCGGCATCGCGATCGGAGCCCTCGGCGGCTTCATCATCGCGGCCGTGCTCCTGCCATTGCGAGACCGGCGTCTCGTACTCCCGGCGCTGGACGGTTGGATCCCCATCGCCTCCGTGCTCGTGGTCTACGGGGTGGCAGAGCTCGCGAGCTCCTACGGCTTTCTCGCCGCCTTCGCGGCGGGCATTGCGTTCCGGCGGTACGAGCGTGACCACGAAGCCCACCGGGCGGTCCACCGGGGCTCCGAGGTCGCCGAAAAGTTCGGCGAGCTCGCTGTCGTCCTGCTGCTCGGCAGCATGGTCACTCTCTCGGGGCTCGGCGAGCCCGGCTGGAGTGGCTGGCTGCTCTGCCCCGTCCTGCTTCTCGTGATCCGGCCGCTGGCAGTCGCAATTGCCTTCTCGCGATCGGGTCTCGACCCTCGCGAGCGACTCTTCCTCGGGTGGTTCGGTGTCCGGGGAATCGGCTCCCTCTACTACGTCTCGGCGGCGCTCTCGTATGGAGTCCTGCAGACGGATCAGGAGAACCTCGTCTTCTGGACCGTCGCGGTCATCATCCTCGTCTCCATCACGGCGCACGGGATCACGGGAGCGCCTTTCACCCGAAGGCTGCTCCACGGCACGAGACGGCCCGTCGACGCACGGGGGAGGTTCGCGGTGAGCCGAGAGCCGTTGAGCGCGGACCAGGTCGAGTGAATCGAAAGGCTGGTCGGGACGCCCCGCAAGGCGTCCCGACCGGAGAGTGTCCTAGGTGCGCAGAGTACGCCCGTGCCCACCCCGATCGACGACGAGGCGATAGATCACGAGGAGCACGATCGCCCCGACGATGGCGGTCAGCCACGTCGAGATATCGAAGAACTCGTCGAGCGGATGTGCATCGAACAAGGCTGCGGCCACGAAACCACCGAGCAGTGCACCGACGATGCCGATGATCGCCGTGACGATGAAGCCACCCGGGTCGTCACCGGGCATGATCGCCTTCGCGATCGCGCCGGCAAGGAGCCCGAGGATGATGAACGCGATGATTCCCATTACTCCTCCGTGTTCGGATAGCCGCGTGATCGTTCCCTTCCTGCACGCCGCTGAAACGAACCCGATGCCTGTCGCCGGGAGCGGGGTCGGAAAGGTCTCGACCGTCCGGGCGGTTAGCCCGGTCGCGGTCGCGTAGTCCGCGTCAGGGCAGTTAGGGGCCGGGGGCGGTGTGCCGGCGCCGCCAGGCCGACCACCGCCACTCCCGGATCCTCTGACACTGAAGATGCGCGCCGAGGACGAAACTTGCGCGACCGCGCGAAGTTCCCCCGGATGGGGTAGCCGAGGGAGGTTCGGCGGGCGTTCTCGGCGTGACCTGCAACAGGAGGGGCTCACTCGTGTGAGGGATTGCCTCACCTGAACGGGTGCCTAGCCTGCGGTTTAGGGCGAGCGCGGCAGACATGCCCTGCCAACCCGGGGAGGGATGGGGAGAACCCCGGCGGCCAATCGGTGGGGGCGGGCAAGGGGCTCGAGACGAGCCCCTTGCTGGTGTGTGCCGTCTCCGCGTCGTCCCGCGATCGACTGCTGTCCGGGCCGACGTCCGTTGCTGACGAGCTGAAAAAGAGGCGCTTTCGTGCGCGGCGGTTCGGCGCTGTGCACTGGTTCGTAGAGCGCACCGTCGGTCGGCGAGGCGACCTCCGCCGGGCTCAGGACGCGGGCTCGTCGGCGACGGCGATCGCCTCGATCTCGATCTCGAGCTCCGGCAGGGCCAGCGCGCCGACCTCCACGATCGTGTCTGCGGGATAGGGCGGCGTGAACCAGCGTCGACGCAGCTCGACGACTCTCGGGAAGTTCGACATGTCCGTGAGGAAGATGGTCACGTTCACGACGCGAAGCGAGACTCGAACCGCCCGCCTCGACCACGCGCGCGAGGTTGCGGAAGACCTGCTCGGTCTGCGCGTTCACGGTGAACGACGACCGTGCGACGATCCCGCCGTGGGGATCAACGGCGGCCGCCACGGGGGTGCAGCACGAAGACCCTCCTTCGCGCCAGCGGGGAGGTCGTCGAGCTCGCGTCGAAGATCGACCAGGTGCCCGTCGCGGTAGGCGACGTGCTCGTCTTCCGGACAGCAGGGGCGGGCGGTTGGGGCGACCCGCTCGAGCGTGATCCGCAACTCGTGCTCCGCGACGTCCGCCGCGATCTCGTCTCGCGCGAGGTGGCGCTACGCGACTACGGCGTCGTCGACGACGACGCGGTCGACATCCCCGCCACCGAGGGCGAGCGCGCGCGACTGCGGACGGAGCGCGGTCCGGTCGCGCCCTTCGACTTCGGCCACGCCCCGACAGGAGACACGACATGACGACCGATCTTCGCTCCCGCCTCTCCGAGCCGGGAGCCATCGTCGCCCTCCTTGCCCACGACGGCCTCACCGCGAAGATCGCGGAGCGGGCCGGGATCGAGGCGCTCTACCACGGCGGCTACGCCACAGCCGCGCACCACTTCGGCCTCCCGGACGTCGGCCTCGTCGGCCGCGCGGAGGTCGTGGAGAGCGTCCGCCGGATGCGCGCGGCGACGGAGCTGCCGATCGTCGTCGACGCCGACACCGGCTACGGCTCCGAGGCGGGCGTCTGGCTCACGGTGCGCGACCTCGAGGCGGCCGGCGCGAATGCCGTGCAGGTCGAGGATCAGGTCTCCCCGAAGCGGTGCGGCCACATGGAGGGGAAGGAGGTGATCCCCGCCGACGAGATGGTGATCAAGGTTCGCGCCGCCGTCGCGGCACGGAGGAGGGACGAGACGCTGATCATCGCGCGCTCGGACGCGCTGCAGGTGAACGGGCTCGACGACGCGATCGAGCGGTGCAACGCCTACCACGACGCAGGAGCGGATCTCATCTTCGTGGACGCGCCGCCGACCGTCGAGGACTACGTGGCGATCGGCGAGCGCTGCTCCGCCCCCGGCGTCGCAAACATGTCGGAGACGGGGAGGTCACCCGCGATCCCGACGGTGGAGCTGGAGGAGATGGGGTACAAGCTCGTCATCTTCCCGAGCACACAGACCTGGCTTTTCGCGAAGGCGTACGAGGAGCTCTGCGACGCAGTCGTCCGCGACCGCTCGACGACGGCGGTCGCCGACCGCTTCATGAGCTTCGACGACGTCAACTCCTTGCTCGGCCTCGCCGACTGGCAGTCGCGGTGAGCGGCCGCGAGGGGTTCGGGGCGCGGTGACCGGCGGCACCGCCACGGTCGTCACGTTCAACGCCGCGCGGGTGGTCTTCGGCGAGGGTGCGTCGGCCGAGACCGGCGAGCATCTGAGGCAGCTCGGCGTCACGAGGTCACTCGTCGTCTGCGACCGCTTCGTGACCGAGTCGGGCCTCGGCGAGCGCCTCGAGGAGTCGCTCCGTGCTGCGGGCGTCGAGCCGGTGATCTACGACGGAGTCGCCGGTGAGCCGAACGAGGCGTCCGTGGCCGAGGCCAGGGAGGCGGCGAGCGGAGGCTTCGACGGGTTCGTCGGTGTCGGCGGCGGCTCCGCGCTCGACACGGCGAAGCTCTGCGCCCTCTTCGCCACCCACGGCGGTGAGCTGCTCGACTACGTGAACGCGCCGACCGGCGCCGGACGGCCCGTGCCCGGGCCCGTCCTGCCCGTCGTGGCCCTGCCCACCACGTCGGGCACGGGGTCGGAGGTGACGACCGTGGCGATCGTCGACTTCCCGCGGCTCGGCACGAAGACGGGCGTCTCCCACGCGCACCTGCGCCCGTCGCTCGCGATCGTCGACCCGTCCCTCACGGTGTCGTGCCCGCCCGGCGTCACCGCGGCGACCGGCCTCGACGCGCTCATGCACTCGCTCGAGGCGTACACGGTCTCCGCCTACGACACGCGGCCGCAGCTTCCGCTCGGCGAGCGCCCGCCGTACCAGGGGGCAAACCCGTTCTCGGACCCCCTCTGCGAGCGCGCGATCGAGCTCGTCGGCGCACATCTCCGCACCGCGGTCGCGAACGGAAGCGACGTCGAAGCGCGAACCGCGATGGCGTGCGCAGCGACCATCGCCGGCATCGCGTTCTCCGGCGCCGGCGTACACATCCCGCACGCGCTGGCCTATCCGATCGCGTCTCTCAAGCACGAGTGGCGACCGCCGGGGTACGGCGGTGCCGCCCTGGTGCCACACGGCTTCGCCGTCGTCGTCACCGCACCGGCCGCCTTCCGCTTCATCGCCGACGAGGCGTCGGCGCGATGCGCGACCGCAGCGCGGCTGCTCGACGGCGGCGACGACCTCGCCGTCTCACTCGAACGCCTGATGAGGGACGTCGGCGCGCCCACGACGCTGAGCGAGCTCGGCTATGGAGACGACGACCTCGCGGCGCTCGTCTCGGGCGCCGTCGACCAGCGCAGGCTCCTCGTCGGTGCGCCGACGGCGGCGGGCCCCACCGAGCTCGAAGCCGTCCTGAGGGCGTCGCTGTGACGGAGCCGCAGGGCGGCTGGCCGTCCCGCGTCGCGATCGTCGGCGCCGGCACGATGGGCATCGGCATCTCGCACGTCTTCGCCTCGAGCGGCATCGCCACGGCACTCGTCGACGCCGCCCCGGAGCTCTCCGAGGCCGCTCTCGAGCGCTCGCTCGGGCTGCTCGACCGGCTCGAGGCGGACGGGAACGTCGAGCACGGCGCCCTTGAGACGGCCGAGCGCCACCTGCGCGCGGCCGCGTCGGTCGAGGACGCGGTTCGCGGCGCCGACCTGGTCGTCGAAGCCGTCGTCGAGCGCGCGGACGTCAAGGTCGGGGTCTACGCGGCGATCGAGGCCGCGGCCCTCGACGACGCCGTCGTCGCCACGAACACGTCCTCGATCCCGATCACGGAGCTCGCTGCGCGGCTGCGGCGGCCGGAGCGTTTCCTCGGCGTGCACTGGTTCGTCCCGCCGCTGCTCGTCCCGTGCGTCGAGGTGATCCGCACCGCGACGACGGCGGACGACGTCGTCGAGCGGGTGGTCGCAGCGCTCGCACGGCTCGGGAAGACCCCGGTCGTCGTCGGGGACGGGCCCGGCTTCGTCGCGAATCGCATCCAGTTCGCCATGTTCAGGGAGGCGACGCGGATCGTCGAGGAGGGCCTCGCCGCGCCGGAGCAGGTCGACGAGGTGGTGCGCTCGTCGTTCGGCTTCCGATTGCCGTTCTTCGGCCCGTTCACGATCGCCGACATGGCCGGACTCGACGTCTACGCGGACATCTTCGACACGCTCGAGGGCACCCTCGGAGACGGATTCGCCGCGCCCCGCATCCTGCGCGAGCGGGTCGACCGCGGTGATCTCGGGGTCAAGACCGGACGCGGGTTCCTCGAGCTCTCCCGGGCGCGCGCAGACGAGCTGATCGACCGCAGGGACCGCGCGTACGTGGCGCTCGCCCGGCTCAGACAGGAGCTCGGATCGTGACGGGCGTGGCGTCGCCGATGCTTCCAACGCAGCGGCTCGACGGCCGGCACGCGATCGTCACCGGTGCGGGGCGGGGAATCGGCCGCGCGACCGCGCTCGCCCTCGCGGAGGCGGGAGCGAGCGTGACGCTGTTCTCCCGCTCGGAGGACGAGCTCGCCGCGGTCGCGGGTGAGGTACGCAGACGTGGAGTGAGCGCCGAGACGTGCGTCGGAGACGTGCGGTCAGCCGCCGACGTCGAGCGCCTCGTCGAGACGGCGGGGGCCGACGACGGCCTCTCGATCTGCGTCACGGCGGCGGGGCTGAATCGGCCGGGGTCCACGCTCGAGCAGCCGATCGCCGACTTCGACCTCGTCGTCGAGACGAATCTCCGGGGCACCTATCTCACGTGCCGCGCCTTCGCGGCCGCGCTCCACGCGCGCGGGCGCGGCGGTCGCATCGTCGCGATCTCGTCGCAGATGGGCGAGGTCGGCTACCCGGGCCGCGCCGCATACTGCGCGAGCAAGCACGCCGTGAACGGCCTCGTCAAGGCGCTGGCCGTCGAGTGGGCGCCGGTCGGGATCGCCGTGAACGCGGTCGCGCCGACCTTCGTCGACACGCCCTTCACACGGCCGATGCTCGAGGACGACGCGTTCCGGGCGGACGTTCTGCGGCGCCTGCCCATCGGGCGGATCGGCACGCCGTCGGACGTCGTCGGCGCCGTCGTGTACCTCGCCTCCGACCAGACGGCGCTCGTCACGGGGCACGTCCTCGACGTGGACGGGGGCTGGACCGCGTGGTAGAGCGGCGGGAGCAGGATGCTCTGGTGACGGAGAACGCCGGCGTCGGCGGCCCGCTCGCGGGCATGCGGATGATCGAGCTCGGAACGTTGCTCGCCGGGCCGTTCGCCGGGCGCCTGCTCGGCGACATGGGAGCCGAGGTCGTCAAGGTCGAGGCGCCGGGGCAGCCCGACCCGCTGCGCGACTGGGGCCAGGCCCGCTACGAGGGCCGCTCGCTCTGGTGGCCGGTGCAGTCGCGAAACAAGAAGTGCATCACGCTCGACCTCCGCGAGCCGCGGGGCCAGGAGCTCCTGCTCGACCTCGTGCGGGTCTCGGACGTCATGACCGAGAACTTCCGCCCCGGCACGCTCGAGCGCTGGAACCTCGGCTACGACAGGCTCTCCGAGGTGAATCCCGGCCTCGTTCTCGCGCGCATCTCGGGGTTCGGCCAGACGGGGCCGTACGCCGGGCGCGCGGGCTACGCGTCCGTTGCTGAGGCGATGGGCGGGCTGCGCTACATCAACGGCTTCCCGGGCCAGGCGCCGCCTCGCGCGGGCATCTCGCTCGGGGACTCGCTCGCCGGGATGTTCGCCGTCCAGGGCGTCCTCGCCGCGCTCTACCACCGCGACGTGTTCGGCAGCGGCCGCGGGCAGGTCGTCGACGTCTCGCTGATGGAGGCGTCGTTCGCCCTCCTGGAGAGCGCCGTGCCGGAGTACGACCGGCTCGGGCTCGTCCGCCAGCCGATGGGCACGGGGCTGACGGGCATCGCGCCGTCGAACATCTTCCGGTCGCGCGACGAGCTGTGGATGGTCATCGCCGCGAACCAGAACGGCGTCTTCCGACGGTTGTGCGAGGCGATGGGTCGCCCCGAGCTGGCCGACGACACGCGCTTCGCGACGCACAGCGCACGCGGCGAGAACCAGGGGGAGCTCGAGGCGATGGTCGCCGAATGGGCGGCGCAGCACGACGCAGAGGAGATCGATCGCCTCCTCAACGAGGCGGGCGTCGTCTGCGGCCCCATCTACACGATGGCCGAGATCTTCCAGGACCCGCAGTTCCGGGCGCGCGAGATGCTCGTCGAGCACGTCGACCCCGAGTTCGGGGCCTACGTGGGCCCGGGGATCGTCCCGAAGTTCTCCGGGACACCGGGCGCGGTGCGGTGGTCGGGCACATGGGAGGAGGGCAGCCACAACGAGGAGATCTACTGCGG
The DNA here is from genome assembly GCA_036265415.1 of Gaiella sp. Taxonomy (GTDB): domain Bacteria; phylum Actinomycetota; class Thermoleophilia; order Gaiellales; family Gaiellaceae; genus Gaiella. Next base: position 4,058 of record DATAPC010000012.1, on the reverse strand, counting down.
CCTGCTCGGTCTCACCGCCGCGGAGCTCGACGCGTTGCGAGAGAGTGGCGTCGTATGAGCGCCGACTCGATCGAGCGGAACGGCCGGAGCGCGACGATCTGCGACGTCGGGCCGCGGGACGGCCTCCAGAACCAGCCGGTCACGCTCGCGCCAGAGGTGAGGGCCGAGCTCGTCGATCGTCTCGCCGCGACGGGTGTGCCGCGCATCGAGGCGGTCAGCTTCGTCAGCCCCAGACACGTGCCGCAGATGGCCGGCGCCGAGGAGGTCGTAGCGGCGGTCCAGCGGCGCGACCGGGTCGTGTATGCCGGGCTGGCCCTCAACGAGCGAGGCTACGACCGGCTCCGGGCGAGCGGGCTCGGCGAGGTGCACTTCGCGTTCGCCGCCTCCGAGGAGTTCAACCGCCGGAACGCAGGTGCGTCCGTCGAGGAGGGCGCCGCCGCCGCCGAGCGGATCGTCGCGCGCGCGAAGGCGGACGGGATCCGCGCGACCGTCACGATCGGAACCGCATTCGGCTGCCCCTTCGAGGGCGCCGTCGATCCGGGCCGGGTGGCCGAGCTCGCGGGCCGCGCAGCAGCGGCGGGAGCGGACGAGATCGTCCTGGCGGACACCGTGGGCGTCGGCGTGCCGCGGCAGGTGCGCGACCTCGTCGGCCGCATCGAGCCGTTCGGCGTGCCGATCGGCGTCCACCTCCACAACACCCGCAACAGCGGTTTCGCGAACGCGTTCGCCGCGCTCGAGGCGGGCGTCGCCCTGTTCGACGCCTCCGTCGGCGGGATCGGCGGCTGCCCGTTCGCGCCGCGGGCGACGGGGAACATCGCCACCGAGGACCTCGTCTATCTCCTCCACGGCGAGGGCGTCGAGACCGGCATCGATCTCGAGGCGCTGATCGACGTCGCGACGTGGCTCGAAGCACAGCTCGGGCGGGAGCTCGAGGGTCAGGTCTACAAAGCGGGCACCTTCGCGCCGGTGGCCGGCTAGACGAGAAAGGACGAGCGAGATGGCATACAGACTGGGGTCGACGTCGGCGGTACGTTCACCGACCTCTTCCTCGTCTCCGAGGGGAACGGCGGCGGCCGACTCGTCGACGGCACGATCCTCGTCGTCGGGCTCGGCATCGGCTCCTCACGGGAGCACGTTCCGCTCGCCATGAAGGGGAGCGGGATTCGGGGCGTCGTCGGCCGGAGCTTCGCGCGGATCTTCTACCGCAACTGCGTCAACCTCGGCCTCGCGATCGTCGCCTGCCCGGCCGCCGTGGACGCCGCCCGCGACGGGTCCCGCGTCGCGATCGACACCACCGGGGCGGTCGAGGTCGACGGCGTCGCCTTCGACGCGCCCTCAGCCCCTCCGCTCGTGCTCGAGGTCACGGCCGCAGGCGGCCTCGTCGACTGGACCGCGTCGAGAATCCCCGGCTAGCGGCCCTCGACGGAGCTCACCCCCGAGCGCTCCGTTCGGGCTCGCGCGCGAAGAGCAGCTCGTGCAGCTCGGCGCCGACGCGGTCGAGCTCGTCGCTGTGGGCGGTCAGGCCGAGCGAGCGCGGCCGGTCGGCGCCGACCGTGAGGATCCGGGCCACGCGCCCGGGGCGGGGGCTCATCACGACGATCCGATCGGCCAGCAGGGTCGCCTCCTGGATCGAGTGGGTGACGAACACGATCGTCTTGCGCTCCTCGCCCCAGATGCGCTGCAGCTCGAGGCTCAGCTCCTCGCGCGTGAGCGCGTCGAGCGCCGCGAACGGCTCGTCCATCAGCAGGACGGACGGGTCGTGGACGAGCGCGCGGCAGAGCGCGACACGCTGCTGCATCCCGCCCGAGAGCTCGTTCGGCCGCCGGTCCTCGAAGCCCTCGAGCCCCGTGAGCGCGAGCAGCTGCTCCGCCCGCGCGCGGTGTGCACGGCGGTCGAGACGCAGGATGTCGACCGGCAGCATCACGTTCTCGATCACCGTCCGCCACGGGAGCAGCGCCGACCGCTGGAACATCAGCGACACGTCCGGGCGCGGCCTCGTCACCGGCCGCCCGCCGACCTCGACGGCGCCCCGCGTCGGGCGCAGGAGTCCCGCCATGAGGCGGAGGAGGGTCGACTTCCCGCAGCCCGAGCGGCCGACGAGCGTGACGAACTCGTTCTCGCGGATCTCGAGGTCGATGTCCTCGAGGGCGCGAAGCGTCGTGCCGCGCGCCTCGAACATGTGGGAGATGCCCTTCAGGTCGATCGCGGTCATCCCTCTACGTCTCCTCGGCCCACGGGACGACGACGCGCTCGAGGAGAGCGACCGCGTAGTAGAGGAGAATGCTCATCAGCGAGAGGAGCACGATCGCGGCGAACGCGAGCGTGGTGTTCGCGTTCTGGCCCGACGCGACGATGACGTAGCCGAGGCCCTTGGTCGCGCCGACGAACTCCCCGACGACCGCGCCGATCACCGCGAGCGCGATCGCGACCTTCAGCCCGACGAACACGTACGGCAGCGCCCAGGGGAAGCGGAACCGCAGGAAGTCCTGCAGCGTCGACGTCGAGAGCGAGCGCGAGAGCTCGGCGATCTCGGCAGGCGTCGACTTGAGCCCCGTCGCCGTGCTGATCACGATCGGGAAGAAGCAGATCAGGACGACCATGACGACCTTGGGGCCCGCACCGAAGCCCATCCAGATGACGAGGAGCGGCGCGATCGCGATCTTCGGGATCGCGTTCAACCCGACCAGTGCGGGATAGACCGTGAGCTCGAGCAGTCGCGAGTAGGCGATCGCGACCGCGCACGGGATCGCGATCGCGATCGCCAGGCCGAAGCCGACGAGCGCCTCCCAAAGCGTCGTCCTGAAGCTGCTCGCGAGGATGCTCCGCTGGTCGCTCATCTCCTGCCACACCTCGAGCGGGGTCGGGACGATGTACGAGGGCCACCCGAACACGATCGTGGCGAGCCACCACAGGCCGACGAGGACGACGAACGTGAGCGCGGGGAGCAGGAGCCGTACGGCGATCGTCCCGAGGCTCCGGCCCGGAGCAGCATCGACGCCCTCGGCCGTCGCGGTCGGGCTGCTCACGCCAGAACGGCCGCGGCGTCGGGCTCGGGGGACAGGGCCCCGACCCCGACGCTGAGCGCCTCGGCCTCCGCCAGCAGCGTGGCCACGATCCGGTCGGCGTTCCCGTCTACCCGCGCCGTAGGCCCCATGACGACGAGCGCGGCGAGGAGCTTCCCGGCGGCGTCGACGACGGGAGCGGCGAACCCGGCGATCCCCTCGTGGATCTCCTCGCGCTGGTGAGCCCAGCCGTTTCGCCGGACCTCGGCGACCTGCGCGAGCAGCGCGTCGACGTCGACGACCGTCTGCGGGGTGATCTGCTCGAGCGGCTTCTCGGTGAGCAGCTCGCGGAGCCGCTCGTCGTCGAACTGCGCGAGGTAGAGCTTGCCTCCACCCGTCGCGTGGAACGGCCAGCGCTGACCCAGCGTGACCGAGTACTTGAGCGGGCCGGCGCCGTCGACGAAGTCGATCGCGACGCTGTGCGTGCGCTCGAACGCGATGAGCTTCGTCGTCTCGCCGAGTGCGCTCGAGAGTCGCTCGAGGTGCCGGCGTGCGCGCTGCCGCAGGATCTCGATCGTGGGAGTCGCTGCGAGGCGCCCGACGAGCCGGAGGCTGACCGCATAGCGTTTCGTCGCCGGGTCGAGGGTGAGGTACCCCTTGCCGTGCATCGCGTGGAGGATCCCGTGGGCCGTGCTCTTCGGGATCCCGAGCCCCTCGCTGACGTCCTTGAGCGTGTACGTCGCGCCGCCGTCGAGGAACAGGTCGAGGACCGCGAGGGTGCGTGCGACGGACCGGTTCTCCGGGCCCGCGGTCCTAGACGGTGAGGTCGAAGAGGCGCGCTGCGTTCTCATGACAGATCTTCCGACGGTCGTCCTCGCTGATCGGAGCGGCCTCGATGAAGTCGGCGCCGTCAGCGATCTGCTCCCAGGGATAATCGCTGGCGAACATGACGCGACCCGCGCCGACCTCGTGGATCGTGGCGAGCAGCGCCGAGTCGAGCCAGTTGCCGCTGCACGTGTACCAGACGTTGGAGCGGAGGTAGTCGCTCGGCTTGCG
>DATAPC010000011.1:0-49801 GCA_036265415.1 Gaiella sp. | reverse complement strand
TCCGACTCGCGCAGGATCAGGACCTCGTCGGCGCCGATCTTGATCTCGGTGCCGCCGTACTTGGAGAAGATGATCTCGTCACCCTCCTCCACGTCCATCTTGATGTACTCCCCGTCCTCGTCACGCGGGCCGGGGCCGACGGCGAGGACCTTGCCGCGCTGCGGCTTCTCCCGCGCCGTATCCGGCAGCACGATGCCGCTGCCCGTGACCTCCTCCTCCTCGAGGACCTCCACGATCAAACGGTCACCGAGCGGTTGCAGATTCATGCACGCCTCCCAACAACGTGGCCTTCGGGTCTCTTGACTGATAAGCGATCTGGCACTCAGTGACCGAGAGTGCCAACACAGAGACTATCATGAAATGTGACAGATCGCACAAACGTGGTATGCTGCCTGAGCGTCCGGTCGAGCGTCGTAGCCGCCGAGGCCTAGCACACCTCTTCAGCTGTTCCCCTTTGGCCCGAGCGCAGCAGGGAGCTCGTTCGGGGCCTCTCCCTGAACGAAGAGCAGAAGGAGTACACCATGCACGCGACAGTCAGCCGTTACGAGGGCGCCGTCGTCATGAAACGAACCGACAAGCTCAGCCGCGAGGCCGGCCAAGCCGTCGTCCGCGACCTGCTGCAGTTCGAGGGGTTCAGGAACAACGACAACTGGAGGCGACCAGGATCAGGGTCGTTTGGTTGAAGGGCGACCAATCCCCCAAAGATCAGCAACGGCAAGGCGATCGCGCACGAGAACGTCGTTCCGTCTGCGGCACCCGGCACGGTGGGGCGTAGGGGGCCGTTCCCCGGGTCCTCTTCTGCTCGGCCCGTCGAGATCGACCGATGGACTCGGTTCGGCTCCTCGACCCGGCGAGTTGCGAAGAGGTGATGTACGAATGACGAAGTTCCTGCATTGGCGTAAGGCCACATGGGCATTCGTGCTCTGGAGCGCCGCCATGGCCGCATGGCTTCTGATCGGAAGCATTGGGGCAACGCGCGTCGGCGTCCTGTGGGTCGCGGGCATGATCCTGCTCGGCTTACTCTGGGTTGCCACGCAGCCGCTGTACCAACAGGGTCGGGGCCTGCGAGGCGTTTTCGTCAAGCCCCGCTGGCGGCAGTTGCGCGTCGTCAACCTCCACCGGACACACCGGGGGCCGGAGCCCCGGCATGGTGCTGGTTAAGGCCGAACCGCGGCAGTCCACGGGCTTCGCTGGCGCGGGCGCGTTTCACGGGGGCAGAAAGCGTCCGGTGAGCAAGAGTGCCGCATCCGCCATCGCGAGCAGCACGGAAGTACCGGCTGGCCTCGATTGGCAGGCGTTCTCCGACGCCTACTTTCCCGGGCGACGCCGACACGACCTCGAGGCAATAACCGCGTACGGCGCGTACCGGCGCTCGCACACGCTCGCCGAGCCTCCATCCAGACGGGCCACACGCATGGAGGAAGCGGAGAGCGGCAAGGCGGGATCGACCGAGCTACAGGACTGGGAAGACGAAGGGGGCGCCAGCGGTAGCGGACGACGTGGGGAGGGCTGAGGTGGATCGGCAGACACAATGGATAGTCGCGACCTCGGAATGATCGCCGTGCCGGCGCACGCAACCGCGCTGGCGGACGACGTCCTTCACGGTCCGCGCCTCGTCGGTGTCGGCGACCTCGCCTGCTGGCGGAGCCGCCGTCTGGCGCTCGCGGCCGGCGGCGGCCTCTTGGTCATCGCCCTTACGGTGCTGGCGGCTCGTCGCTTTGCCGGGACCTCGTGGCCGCTCGTCCACGGTCACCCTGGCGTCCTGGCCGCGGCGGGACTTCTCTTCCTGCTCGCCGGCGCTCTCAAGATCTACGCGTGGCGGGCGCTCTTCTCAGCGGACGAGCGACCGCGAACGCTCGCGCTGGCCGCCGGCTCCGGGGGAGCCTCGCTGGTATCGGTTGCCCTTCCGTCGCGACTCGGCGACGCGGCTCGGGTCGCCATCGTCCGACGGTCCAAGGGCTGTCCAGCGAGCGTTCGTGCCCTTTGCCTATCCCTCGTCATGCTCGGCCTGGTGGACGCCGCCGCTCTGGCACCCCTCGCGTTCGCGTCCGCGGCTCTGCCGGGACACTCGGTCGGCATGCGCAGCAGCATGGCGGTCGTCGCGGGTGTGGGGATCGCGGCCGCCGCCCTGGTCGTAGCGCTGCCGGCTGTTGTCGGAACCAGGAGGCTGCGCGGCTTCCGGCTCGGCCGCTGGCTGAGGCCCCGCACGATCTCGCTGCGCGATGCCTCGGGAGCATGGGCGTTTGCATGTGCGCACTGGCTCGTGCGCGTTCTTGCGCTCGTTCTCTTGCTCGGGACCCTCGGAGCCGGTTTCTCGATCACGCTTGCGATGGTCTTTCTCTGCGCCGGCGCCGTGGTAGGGGCGCTGCCAATTGCCCCCGCGGGTGCCGCCACACAGGCCGGCGCAGGGGCCGCGGGGCTCGTCGCTTCGGGCGTCGGAGCCTCTCAGGCAATCGAGGTCGCCGTCGCCGGCCAGACCCTGGGGGCGCTCGCCGGCGTTGCGATCCTCCTCTTCTGCTTTGTCAGGCGCGGGAGAACGCGTGCCACCTCGCAGACCCCCGGGTGAAACCGCCTCCTGGCCGGACAGCCCGCCGCCGCAAACCTGTCCGGTGGGCGACGCCGACGGCGCTCGGGAATCGCAGCTAGACTATGCCCGCGCGTTGGTTGTCTTTGACGGCGTCGAGGGTCGTTGTTCCTCTTCGATTGTCACCCCCGGCCTAGGCGCAGCAGAGGGTTCGTTCGGACTCCCTGTCCTGCACGGAACGAAGGAGCATCACATGTTTGCGACTATTCGCCGTTACGAGGGTGTGGACCAGAATCGTTCGGCCGAGTTGACCCGCAAGGTCAACGAGAGCCTCCTCCCCAAGCTGAACAAGGTGCCGGGATTTGAGGGCTATTACCTGATCGAGGCCGGGAACGGCGTCTTCAGCTCGCTCAGTCTTTTCGAGACGCCTGAGCAGGGCATGGACTCGACGAAGATCGTCGCCACCTGGCTGCGCGACGAAAAGCTCGACACGGTGATCCCCAACGAGCCGAAGATCACAAGCGGCAAGGTCGTCGTTCGCAGCGACCGCGTTCTGGTCGCCGCATAACTCGACGGCAGCGCATCCGACGAAGGGGCCTTTCGGGGCCCCTTCTCATGAGCCCTGTGCCCGGCGCCCCCTTTCGTTCGCGGTCGGCCAGTCGCTTGTTGCCTTCTCCAGAACTGGTCGGGCAGCGCCGCTCGGTCGGTCGCCGCGCAGCTAAGAACCAGCGACGTGGTGGAGCTCGTCACCCTGCTGCGTCTCCGACGCCGGCCACAGCACGTGAGGGACGCCAGCATCACACTTGCCTGTCAAGGTACCCCGGGTCTACTCCCGCGTCTCACAGGCGTGACGATACGATAGACCCGTCCTCGATTTCGAGGAACGCGTTGGCCATTCGACGACAATCCTGGCCACATGGAACTGGTGCTCGTAAACGGCGAACGTCGGACATCGACTCCTCGGGTGGACGCAGAGGAATCTCATCAGTTGACTCAGCTCATGCAACGCGACGGATTTTTCCGCCACGGCTGGGCCGACGTGGAACACGAGGATCGGCACTCCCGCCTTGTGAACCTCGACCACGTGGCCGAGATCATCGTCTCGCCCCAGGCTGACCCGCTAAGCGCGCTATCTCCGCGTCCTCAGTCCTGTCCAACTCTGCCTGATTCAAGGGCGGCCTTTGCGAACGAGATGCTTGCGCCGTCCTGCGACCATACGGGGTTCGCTCGCCGACCCAAGCGCTCGCTTGCACCGGCGACCGCCGCCCGCTCTCGTCAGTCGCCGACCAGACGGTAGACGTTGAGACTGATTCGGTCGCGAAAGTGACCCTGGTGGAAGCGGACGCGGCGACCCCAGGCAATGTCCTCGTCTGCATGCTCCGCGCTGCCAAAACCGGGGGCTTCGCCCTCGTCAGCCTCCACGTATCCCTCGTCCGGCCCGACCGGTCGCAGGCAGGTGGGGCAATACCAAATCGTTTGCGACTGATCGCTCACCGGCGCCGATTCTCGATGGTTCACCGGACGGGATCAGTGGTCGCGTCAGTTGGGCTGCCCGGATGTTCGGTGTCCGAATTCGCGCTCCATGTCCGGCCTTCTTCCTCGATCTCGCGAGCGGCCTCGTTGGTGCGGTGGAGGAGCTCGCGTCGACCCCTTCTTTGGTCGTCGCGGTAGGTGAGGGTCGACGCCTGCGTGCCGTGCCACTCCGTGGCGAGGACGGTAACCGCGCAGTCGGGAAGGACACCCGTGAGCTCCTGGCGTGAGGTTTCGAGTGCGACAGAACCGACCGCCCCGCTCTAACCCGCATGGTTGAGCCAGATCACACGCGAATGTCCACGAAACCTACCATTCGCGCGGTGTCGACCTCGGCGCTGACGACGCCCCGCTCGGCGTGGGGCGCGTGGCTCCCCGTCGTCGCCTGGGCGGCGGTGATCTTCGCGTTCTCGTCCATCCCGAGCCTCTCGAGCGGCCTCGGCGGCTGGGATCTCCTGCTGCGGAAGCTCGCGCACGTGACGGAGTACGCGATCCTCGGGGCGCTTCTCCTGCGCGCGACGCGCCGGCCCGAGCTGGCCCTCGGCCTCGCCGCTCTCTACGCCGTGTCGGACGAGGTGCACCAGCACTTCGTCGAGGGACGCCATGCTGCCTTCCTCGACGTGCTCATCGACGCGGTCGGGGCGCTCGTCGGCGTGCTCGCGTGGCGGTGGCTCTCGGCGCGCCGCGACGGCGCGTACCGTCCGTAGAATCGCCTCGATGGAGCGACAGGACGTCCCGGACCGGCAGTTCGACGCGCTGCTCGAGCGACTCGATCGGATCGCCGCGCAGCTCGAGCGAATCGACTCGCGACTCGAGTCGAGCGAGGGTCTGCTCCTGGTCAGCCGGGAGCTGCGGGCGCTGAACGACTCGCTGAACGCTGTCGCCTATGCGGCGCTCGGCCAGTCGCCGCAGGTGCGGCGCCGCGCCGGCTGAGCGCTGCGCGCCCGTCAGACGGGAAGCTCGCCGCGGAGCGCCGCGAGGTAGCGCGCGGCGCCGTGTCGGACGGCGGCCTTCGCGTCCGACGCGACGACGCGGTCCCACCAGGCGCCGTAGATCCGGTCGAACGCCCACGGCTCGAGCGCCGCCGCGATCCGCTCCACCTCCCTCGCGGGCAGCGGGACGAGGTTGGGGTAGCTCCACATGAACGACACGTTCCGGTCGGGCACCGCCATCACCACGTCGCCCGAAAGGAGCGCGCCGGCGCCATCCGCGCCGCCCGGCCAGTGAAGCACCGTCGCGCCCGGGAAGTGGCCGCCGAGCCGGAGCAGCGTGAGCCCGCCGGGCAGCTCGCGCGAGTCGCCCTGCCAGTGCTCGATCGCCGAGAAGGGTCTCGTCACCCACTCCGCGTCGGCGGCGTGGAGCAGGACGGGGATGTCGCCGAGCGCCGCGCTCCACTCGCTCGCGGCACCGTAGTAGTGGGGATGGGAGATCGCGATCGCCGCTGCGCCCCCGCGCGTCCGCACCGCCTCGATCGCGTCGTCGGTGACGGCCGGGATCATGTCCCAGATCACGTTCCCGCGGGGGGTCGAGACGAGCAGCAGACGCTGGCCGATCGCGAAGGAGGGCGTCAGGCCGATCCCGAGCAGGGATGGCTCGACATCGCGGATGTCCGCGCGCCGGCCCTCGAGAACCCCATCCGGCGTCGTCCAGCGTTGGCCGTCGGCGGGAACCCACTGGCGCTCGTCCTCGCAGATCGGGCATCGCTCGGGTGCCGGCCCGTCCGGGAACCAGGCGCCGCACGTCTCGCAGACTGGCGTCACCGCGCGAAGCGGTAGATGGTCCCTGCGCCGGAGACGGCGTAGAGCGTCGCGCCGTCGAGGCTCTGGCCGAACGACGTGAGCTGAGGCACACTGACGGGCTCCCGGCGCAGCGCGCCGCCCTTCGTCGCGATGCTCCAGACGTTCCCGCTGCAGTAGTCGCCGAAGACGTAGCGCCCGGCGAGGCGTGGGATGCCCTTCCCGCGGTAGACGTAGCCACCGGTGACCGAGCACCCGTCGGCGTGCGTGTACTGCGCGACCGGCTGGATCAGGCGCCCCGGCCCGAGGCGGTCGTTCCCGAATCTGCTGCGCCCCTCGTAGACGTTCCAGCCGAAGTTGACGAGCCCGCTCGTCGCGCGTGCCAGCCGGTCGATCTCCTCGATCGAGCCCTGGCCGACGTCGCCGATCCAGAGGTCGCCGGTGCGGCGGTCGAAGCTGTAGCGCCACGGGTTCCGCAGCCCGATCGCGACGAGCTCGGGCCGCGGCTGGGAGCTCCGGACGTCGAGCCGGAACATCTTGCCGAGCAGCGTCTCGGGGTTCTGCGCACGATCCTCTGGATCGCCGCCAGAGCCTCCGTCGCCGAGCCCGACCCAGAGCTTCCCGTCGGGGCCGAACTGGAGGTTGCCGCCGTTGTGGTTCGCGTACGGCTGCTCGACGCGCAGGATCTCCGCAGCGCTGCCGGGCATGCCGCGGCGGTTCGCGGCCCGGTAGCGCACGATCCTCGTCGACCCGTCCCCGCTTGCCGTGTAGTTGACATAGAAGGTCTTGTCCCGCACGTAGCCCGGCGAGAACGCAAGCCCGAGCAGTCCCTGCTCGCCGCCGGCGACGACCAGCGACCGCACGTCGAGAAACGGCCGCGGCAGAACGCGCCCCCGTTCGACGACACGGACGAGGCCACCCTGCTCGACGACGTACAGGCGGCCGCGTTCGCCCGGCGCCTGCGTCACGAGCACCGGCGCCGAAAGGCCGCGCACGACCACCGCGAGTCTCGGGGAGGCGGCGCCTGCCGCGAGCGAGACGCCGGCGAAGGCGGCCGCGGCGAGCGTCGCCAGAGCGAAAGAGGCCCCACGCACCGTCGTCTCAGCGTATCCGTCTGGGTAGGCTCCGCCGCGGCGTGAAGATCGTCGTCGTCGGTGCGGGTCAGGTCGGGTCGACCATCGTCGAGGCGTTGCACGGCGAGCACGATCTCACGGTGATCGACACCGTGAGAGACCGGCTCGAGCCGCTCGCCTACCGCTACGACCTCAGGACGATCGAGGCGAACGGGGCGAGCAGGCGTGCGATCCAGCAGGCCGGGACGAGCGGGGCCGACCTGTTCATCGCGTGCACCTCGCGCGACGAGGTGAATCTCGTCGCGTGCTCGTTCGCCCGCGTCGAGGGGCCGCGCGCGACGATCGTCATCCGGACGTCGAACGTCGAGTACATCGACCTCTGGCGCGAGGGCCGCCTCGACGTCGACTTCGCCGTCTCCTCGGAGCTCGAGACCGCGCACGCCGTCGCGCGCTCGATCGGGATGCCGTCGGCCCGCCAGACGGACTCGTTCGCGGACGGCCAGGTGCAGATCGTCGAGTTCGAGATTCCGCAGGGCGCCGATCCGGCGGTCGTGGGCCGTCCCCTGCGCGACGCGCCGATCCCCGACGACTCGCGCGTCCTCGCGATCATCCGCGAGACGTCGTTGACGCTGCCGGGCGGCGAGGACGTGATCCGCGAGGGCGATCGGATCGTCGTCATCGGCTCTCCGAGCGCGGCCCGGACCTGGGGCGGGCTGCTCGCCCCGGGCGAGGGGGTCGTCGAGGACGTCGTCGTCTTCGGCGGCGGACAGGTCGGGACGGCGATCGCGCGCACGCTCGCGGAGCAGGGGATCGGCGTCCGCGTGATCGAGCCCGTGCTCGAGCGGGCGCGCGAGATCGCCGAGCAGCTGCCCCGTTGCCGCATCTACAACGCGACGGGGATCGACCCCGACTTCCTCGAGCGCGAGCGGATCGGTCGGGCGCAGGCGGCCGTGTTCGCGATGAAGGAGGATGCGAAGAACCACTACGCCGCGACGCTCGCCCGCGTCCACGGCGTGCGGTTCACGATCGCCGTCGTCCACGACACGATCTCGACCGAGGTCTACGAGCTCTCCGGGGTCGACGTGACGATCAACCCGCGGGCCGTCACGGCGGAGGAGATCGTCCGGTTCGCCCACGACCCGCGCACGCAGCAGGTCGCGATGCTCGAGGGCAACCGGTACGAGGTGCTGGACATCACGACGCAGCCGACGAGCGAGTACGTCGGGCTGCGGTTCAGCGACATGCCGATCCGCGGGGCGCTGATCGGCGCGATCGTGCGTGACGGGCGAGCGGTGTTCCCGCACAGCGACGAGGTGCTCCAGGCGGGGGACCGCGTCATCGTCTTCACGGAGCGGGCGCGCGTCGCGGACGTCGAGAAGGTGTTGTGAGCCCCTATCGCGCCGCCCGCATCGGCGAGCGCGCGCGGCTCGGGATCGACCTCGCCGGCGCGCTCGGGCTTACCGGGACGCTCCTCGCCTACCTCAGCCTCTCGTCTCTGCTTCCGGCGGCTGCCGCTGTCGGGTACGGCGAGCCGTTCTGGCCGTTCCTCGCCGCCGGAGCCGCCGCTGGCGGCGTCGGACTGGGCCTCGCCCGGCTCGGCCGCCGGCGCGCCGCGGGACCGATCGGCTTCCGTGAGGGGTACCTCGTCGTGTCGCTCACCTGGCTGCTCGCGGCCGTCTACGCGAGCCTCCCGTATCTGTTCTCCGACGAGGCGCAGCTGTCGCGGCCCGTGGACGCCTTCTTCGAGGGCATGTCCGGGTTCTCGACGACCGGTGCGACGGTCGTGACGGACGTCGAGAGCCTCGACCGGTCGATCCTCCTCTGGCGCCAGCTCAGCCAGTGGTTGGGCGGGATGGGGATCATCGTGCTCGCGCTCGCCGTCCTCCCGCGGCTGCGCATCGGCGGGCGGCAGATGTTCGAATCGGAGCTCCCGGGCCCGGAGGTCGACCAGCTCGCCGAGCGGATCCGCGACACCGCCCGGCGGCTCTGGTTCCTCTACATCGGCCTGACGATCGTCCTCATCGGTGCGCTCCTCTTCGTCGGGGTCTCCGGGCTCGACGACGACCTGACCCCCTTCCAGGCGGTCGGCAACGCCCTCTCGACGATGCCGCTCGGCGGGTTTGCGACGGAGAACAGGTCGCTCGAGGGGTTCGCCCCCGTGACGCAGTGGATCGTCGCCGCCTTCATGGCGCTCGCCGGTCTGAACTTCGCGCTGCTCTACCGCACGCTCGTGCGCCGCGACCCGCGCGCGCTCGCCAGGGACGAGGAGGCGCGGCTCTACGGTCTGCTCCTCGTCCTGGGGTCGATCCTCCTCTTCGCCGAGATCGTCGACAAGGGCCTGTTCTCCGGCGAGGAGGCGGTCAGGCAGGCGTTCTTCCAGGCGACGTCGCTGATGACGGGGACCGGCTTCGCGATCACGGACTACGTCTCGTGGCCCACGCTCGCCCTGATGGCGATGATCGGCCTGATGTTCGTCGGAGCCTCCGCGGGCTCGCCGACAGGGTCGGTGAAGATCGTGCGTCACCTCCTCGTCGGCCGGCTCCTGCGCCGCGAGCTGCGCCAGACGATCCATCCCGAGCTCGTCATCCCGATCCGCCTCAACGGCCGGCCGGTCGAGGAGAGAACGCTTCGCGCGGTGCTTGCGTTCGTCGTCATGTACATCGGGATCTTCATCGTCGGCGCGGCGCTCCTCGCGATCGACGCACGCTTCGGGCGCGTCCAGCTCGGGATCACCGATGCCGTCGCGGCGTCGGCCGGTACCCTCGGGAACGTCGGCCCAGGGCTCGGCTTCGCCGGCCCGATGGGGAGCTACGCGCCCTTCAGCGACTTCTCGAAGATCGTGATGGCGCTCCTGATGTGGATCGGGCGCCTCGAGCTCCTGCCCGTGCTCGTGCTGCTGACGCGGAACTACTGGCGGGTGTGAGCGCCGCTAGTCCTCGTCGCCGGGGCCGTCGGCGAGCAGCTTCCGCACCTCGCGGAACTGGCCTGCCTTGCCGACGACGACGATCGTGTCGCCGTCGAGGATCACGTCGTCGGGCTGCGCCCCCGCGATCGACTCCGACTCGCGCAGGATCGCGATCACCGTGACGCCCGTCCGCTTGCGGAAAGCGCAGTCGGCGAGCGTGCGGCCGTTCACCCAGCTGCCGGACGGAACCTTGATCCACTCGATCTGGAACTCGCCGAGCGCCATCTCGAGCTCCTCGACGATCTTCGGGCGCTCGTAGGCGCCGCCCAGGAGGGCGCCGAGCTGCCGTGCCTCGTCGTCATGGAGCTCGAGGACGATCGCGGGCTCGTCGTCGCGCGCGCGCCGGTGGACGTAGACCTCGCGCTCGCCGTCGTTGTGCTGGATGACCGTGACGCGGGCACCGCTGGCCGGCGTCATCGTCCACTTCACGCCCACTCCCGGCAGGCGCGTCTCCTTCAGCTCCAGTGGCATCGTCCCTCCTCGGACCCTCTCACACAGTCAAGCAGCACCGCGCTTCATGCGGTCGCCCTGGCCGCGCTCAGCAGGCGCCCGATCCGCTTCGACTCCTTCATCAGGACGACGCCGACCGTCGCGCTGGCGAGGACGTAGAGCCCTGCGAACGCGACGATGTCGTCGCGGTGCGCGGCTGCGAGCGCGGCGTTCCCGGCGGCGAGCTGGGCGAGGATGATCGTGAACTCGCCGTGGGCGACGAGCGCCGCTCCCGCGTTGACCCCCTGCCGCACCGAGAAGCCGCCGAGCCGGCCCGCGACGACGCCGACCCCCAGCTTGCCGAGTAGCGTCGCCGCGAGGGCGAGGAGCACGATCCAGCCGACGTCGCCGGTTCGGTCGAGCTCGATGGTCAGCGCGAAGGCGAAGAAGAAGAGTGCCGCGAAGACGTCCCGGACGGCAAAGAACCGCTGCTCGATCTCCTCCCGCACGCCGCTGTCCGACAACACGACGCCGGCCATCATCGCGCCGATCGCCTCCGACATGCCGAGCTCCTTCGCGACGGCGCTCATCGCGATGACGAAGCCGAACACCGCGAGGAGGAAGAACTCGAGCTCGAGCCGGCCGAGCATCCGCCCGAGCCATGCCCCGAGGAAGCGGGAGGCGGCGAGCGAGGCGGCGACGAACGCGAGCGCCTTGAGCGTCACTCCGGCCGTCGTCGCCAGGGTGCCGCCGCCCGTCGCGACGAATCCGAGCACGGCCGCGATGGCGATGTCCTCGAAGAGGAGGATCGCGAGCACGAGGTCCGTCTCGTCGTCAGCCAGGCGTCGCAAATCGATCAGCGCCTTCACCGCGATCGCACTCGACGAGACGTAGATGCACGCTGCGAGCACGAGCGCCGCGAACGTCGGCCCGAACGCCGCGACGCCGACGAGGAGCCCGAGCCCGGCGTTGACGACGAGGTCGGCCGCGCCGCCGAGGCCGACGTGTCGGCCGCTGCGGACGAGCCGGTCGACGCTGAACTCGAGCCCGAGGAAGAAGAGCAGGAAGATGAGGCCGATCTCGGCGACGAAGTCGGTCACCTCCGACGGCTGCACGACCTTGAGGAACTCCGGCTCGTTCGGCCCGAGAAGGATTCCGGCGAACAGATAGGCCGGGATCGCCGAGAGGCCGAAGCGGCTCGCGGCCAGCCCGAGGACCCCGAGCACTCCGATGGTGACGGCGAGCTCGGAGAGCGTCATCCCCGCCCATTCTCGTCCAGACGGCCCGCCGACGGGGCGGGAGCGGTCGGGTCAGCCGACGACGGCGCGCCGGAGGCGGTCTTCGACGCCCGGCTTGAGGATGGCGACGACCTGGTCGCCCGGCCGGATCACGGTCTCGTCGCGGACGATCTCCCCGACGCCGTTCCGCATCAGCGACACGAGCTTGGCGCCGTCGGGCAGGGCGATCCCGGCCACGCGCTTGCCGGCCGCCGGCGCATCGGGCGGGACATGGAGCTCCACGAGCTCGAGGCCCTCGCCGCGCAGCTCGAGCAGCCTGACGAGATCGTGCTCCGGAACCTCGTGCTCGACGAGCCCCAGCAGTCCCGAGGTGGCGCACACGGTCTGCGTGATCCCGAGGATGTCGAAGTGCGGCTGGTTCCGCGGGTCGTTGACGCGCGCGATCGCCTTCGG
This sequence comes from Gaiella sp., assembly GCA_036265415.1. Lineage (GTDB taxonomy): Bacteria > Actinomycetota > Thermoleophilia > Gaiellales > Gaiellaceae > Gaiella. The sequence continues at coordinate 37,853 of DATAPC010000011.1, read as the reverse complement.
GACGCCGTAGCCCTCCTTGGCGAGCTGCGAGATCACGATGTTGTCCTCGTCGTCGCCCGTGACGGCGAGGACGATCTCGGGCGGCCGGGCGATACCCGCACGCTCGAGGACGTGGATCTCGGTCGCGTCCCCCATCAGGACGATCGGCCCGAGCTCGGCCTCGAGCTGCTCGAAGCGATCTCGCCGCTGCTCGACGAGCGTCACCTCGTGGCCCATCCGGACGAGCGACCGCGTGATATTGGCCCCGACCTTTCCGCCGCCCGCGATGATCGCGTACACCGCGCTACGCCTCGCTTCCCACGGGGCTCGCCTCGCACGAGCGCACCACGTCCGTCAGCGTCGCGATCGCCGTCTTCGTCGGGCAGACCGTCCGGAGCCCACGCTCGGCGTAGAACTCTGCCCGGCGCGGGTCGAACACGCGCACGACGACGCAACCGACGTCGTACCGGCGCTGGAGCACCTGGCCGATCACGACGTTCGAGTTGTCGCCGTCGGTGGCGACGACGGCGGCGTCAACGCTCGCAACGCCGGCCCGGTCGAGCACCTCCAGGTCCATCCCGTGCCCGACGACGAAGCCGCCGCGCCATTCGCCGAGCCGGGTCAGGGCGTTCTCGTCGTCGTCGACGCACGTCACGTCCCAGCCGTCGGCCGCGAGCTGCTTCGCGACCGAGGCGCCGACACGGCCGCAGCCGATGATCACGGCCTTCATGGGATTGAGGTTACTCGTCGAACACGCCCTCGGGGAAGGCGACGACCAGGACCTCGCAGGGCGCGTGCCGGAGGACGTGGTCGACGGTCGGCGAGAAGAAACGCGACTGCCGTCGCCAGCGCGGCGCGGACCCGAGCACGATGAGGTCGGCGTCCCGACGCGTCGCCTCGTCGACGATCGCGTGCCCGATCGAGCGCGCGTGGACGGCCTCGGCGCGCACGTCGACGTCGTTCTCCTCCCCGAGCGCCCGCGCCTCCTCGACCGACGCCGCGGCCTCCTCCGCCACGGCGGCCGGGAGCGGGGCGTCGAGCGCGCGCTCGCGCGGAACCTGGACGACCGTGATCGCCTCGACCCGCGCGTTCGACTCCTTGGCGAGCGCGACGGCCGTCGCGACCATCTCCTCGCCGATGTCGCCGAGCTTCATCGGCACGAGGATGCGGCGGAACGACGCGCCGACGGGCAGCGAAGCCCGTGGATCGACACCTTCGAACATGCCTCTCTTCTGGCGCATGCGCGTGACGGCGAAGATGACGAGACCGAGAGCGAGCCACGCCGGCCCCGCGTAGCGCGCGCCTTCGTGCGTCACCATCGCGAGCAGGAAGATCACCGCCGTGAGGGGAGCGCCGACGAGCGCCGCGAGCGGCACGGCGACCCCGCGGATCCGCACGTCTGGCCGGGCACGGAACGGACGCGGCAGGTCGGGCTCCCGCCGCCGCAGCCGGATGACCGCCAGCTGGGCGAGCGTGAAGGCCAGCAGCACCCCGAAGCTGTAGGTGCTCGCGAGAAAGCGCGCCTCGTCGTCGACCGTGGCGCCGACGAGGACGATCGCGATCGCCATCACCGTGATCGCCGCGATCGTCTCTCGCGAGACCAGCGTCCGCCGCTCGAACCGCCCGAGCTCGCGGGGAAGCATGCCGTGCGTCCCCATCGAGTGCGCGAGGCGCGCGCAGCCCGAGATCGAGGTCGTGATCGCCATGACGAGGATCAGCGCCGACGAGAGGCCGACTGCGACCCGGAGCAGCTCGACGACGTTCGACGGCAGCTCTCCCTCGAACGCCGTCACGATGCCGACGAGCGGAGCCTCGAGCCATTTGCCGCCGAGGTCGGACGAGCCGCTCTCTGCCGGGAAGGCAGTGACGCCGACGACCGCGACGAGCACCGTCAGCACGACGACCAGCCCGATCGCCGAGAACAGCGACCGAGGCAGCGTCCGACCGGGCTCGCGCGCCTCCTCCGCGAGGTTCGCGACGGTCTCGAGGCCGGTGTAGGCGAGGAACCCGAGCGGGATCGCGAAGAGCAGATCGTCGAGCCAGTCCTGCCCCGGCGCGAGCGCGAGCCCGCTCGTCAGGGTGTCGGGCGAAAAGACCAGCGCCAGGCCGATGAGGACGATCAGCGACTGCACGACGAGGTCGAGCAGCGCCACGACGAGTGCGGGCCGATGCAGCCGCGAGCGGCGGGCGAGCCGCACGATCCCGATCACGCCGATGGCGCACACCGCGACGACGACGTCCCAGGGGGAGCTGCGCAGGCCCTCGACCTCGAGCGCGGCCCCGACGTAGTGCGGCAGGAACAGCGCCGACAGTGCGATCACGATCAGGTAGTCGAGGAACAGCGCCCACCCGGTGACGAACCCGACGAGGTCGTTGTAAGCGCGGCGCGTGAACGTCTCGGCGCCGCCCGTCTCCGGGATCGCGGCCGTGCCCTCGGCGTACGAGAGCGAGACGAGGAGGAAGACGAGCCCGGTGGCGGCGAGCACGACCGGCGTGAGGCCGAGCGCCGACGCGGCGACGATCCCGAGCGCGACGTAGATCGAGGAGCCGATCTCGCCGTACGCGATCGCGAACAGCGCCGGCGCGTCGAGGACGCGCTCGAAGCCGCGTACCTTCCGCGCCATCTACCGCGCCCGCTTTCGCTCGAGCTGGATACGGGCGACGCCGAGCGCGACGAACAGCCCGCCGAGGACGAATCCGACCACGCCGCCGCCGTGAACCGCCGTCACGACGAGCAGCGCGACGCCGATCGCGATGAACGCCGCGCCGAACGCGTAGACCGCCTTGCCGTACCAGCTCATGCCGCGCTCCGCTGTCGGGAGGCGGTGACCATCACGCGGCAGGGCGCCCTCCGCATGACGCGGTCGACCGTCGAGCCGAACACGCCGCGCCGCCTCATCAGGTCCTTGCGCGGCGATCCGAGCACGATGATCTCCGCGCCGCGCCGCTCGGCTTCGCGCACGATCTCGACCGAGGCGCTCCGGCCGCGTACCAGGCGGCCGACGACCCGCACGCCGTAGGTGTCGCCGAAGGCCATCGCCTCGTCGAGCTCGTCGTTCGCAAGGCGCTCCTCCTCCGGCAGGTCGGCGTCGAGGGGCAGTTCAAGCGGCACCTCGATCACCGTCAGCGCGACCACGCGGGCGCCCCGCTCGGCGGCCAGCCGGCAGGCGACGTCGAGCGCGTCGTCGGAGGGCCGTCCCGGAACGATCGGCACGACGATGCGGCGGTACGCGAGCGCGAGCGCCGCGCCGAACGCCGGCGGCGCCTTCACGGTCTCCCGGAGCCCGGCGCGCACCCACCGACGGCGGTACACCGCGTAGCCGACGAATCCGAGCACGATCCAGCCGAGCCCGACCCAGCGTGTCAAGGAGTTCTGGACGAGAATCACGACGAAAGACGCGCCGGTCGCAAGCCCACCGAAGATCGCGAACACCGGCCACTGGACGCCGGCGACGGTCACGTTCGGCCGGGCACGGTACGTCACCGCAGGATCGGGCCGCAGCCGCAACTTCACCATCGCGGCGTGCGCCACCGTGAACGAGAGCGTCGCCCCGAGGGAGTACAGCGTGCCGACGAAGGTGACGTCGCCCGGCAGCAGGAGGATGATCGGGGCGATGCCCGCGAACAGCACGAGCGCGATGTACGGGGTCTTGAGCTTCGGGTGGAGCTTGCGGAAGACCTCCGGCATCTGCCGATAGGTCGCCATCGAGTACGTGATCCGCGAAGCGCCGATGATCCCCGCGTTCGTCGCTATCACCAGGATCGTCGCGGCGAGGACGCCGACGTAGAGCTCGACCGTGTCGAGGAGCCCGCCCGTCAGCCCGAGGTTGTCGACGACGCCGAGGATCGGGTCGTTCGCGTACCCGCCGTCCTCCGGGGGCAGCGCGAGCAGCGTCGTGAGCTCGCCGTCGATCAGCTTCACGGGGAGCGCCGACAGCGCGATGAGCGGCAGCGTGAAGTAGATCGCGAAGACCGCCAGCGCCACGAGCTTGTACGCGTTCGGGACGCTGTCCTGCGGCTCGCGTGCCTCCTCGGCGAGGTTCGACACCGTCTCGACCCCCGTGTAGGCAAGCATCGCAACCGGAATCGCGATCGCGAGGTTGCCCCACGTGGGCGCCGTCCCCCAGTGCACGTTGTCGACCAGCGTCTGCGGGCTGAAGACGAGCACGAACCCGAGCAGCACGAGCAGCACCTGCGTCGCGAAGTCGATCACCGCGAGCCCGATCGACAGCTTCGCCGCCTCCGTGACGCCGACGATGTTGAGCGTGACGAGGAGCACGACGACGACAGCGCCGCCGACGATGTCCCATGGGTTGGACTTGAGCGGCTCCCAGAAGATCGAGAGGTAGTGCGGGACGAAGAACGCCGAGGTCGCGATGGTGACGATGTAGACGAGCATCTGGGCCCACGCCGCGCCGAAGCTGATCAGCTCGTCGAACGCGTGGCGCGCGAAGCTCGACGACCCGCCCGCCTCCGGGAAGCGGACCGTCCCCTCGGCGTACGTCGCGGCGGTGGCGGCGAACACGACGCCCGCCACGACGAAGACGAGCGGCGTCAGCCCGAGCGCGAAGACGGCCGTGAGGCCGAGGGCGTAGTAGATGGAGGAGCCGACGTTGCCGTAGGCGGTGGCGAAGAGGGCGGGCGTCCCGAGCACCCGCTCCATCCGCACCTCGCGCCGCCGTCGGCTACCGGGCACCGGCGCAGTCTAGAAGCGCGGGGGGAACCGCATGGTTCCTCCCGCGGGCCCCCGTCTACGTGCGGGAACCCATGGTTCCCCCGCGAGCCCCTCCTTCTGCGCAGCGCACGGACCACGCGGTGCCGGCCTCCGGCCGCGCACCTCCCTTCAACGGCCTGACGAGGATGTTCAGCTGTCGCGGCCGGCGATTCACTCGCACGTGAGGCCAGCCTCACCGTCGCGACGCCGCGACCCTGAAGGAGGGGGTTCGTGGGGGAACCATGGGCTCCCCCACGCTGCTATCCGTGGATCGAGGCGATGATCGGGATGATCAGGATCGCGACGATGTTCGCGATCTTGATCATGGGGTTGATCGCCGGGCCGGCCGTGTCCTTGTAGGGGTCGCCGACCGTGTCGCCGGTGACGCCCGCTGCATGGGCCTCGGAGCCCTTGCCGCCGTGAGCCCCGTCCTCGATCAGCTTCTTGGCGTTGTCCCACGCGCCGCCGCCCGAGGTCATCGAGATCGCGAGGAAGAGCCCCGTCACGATCGTCCCGATCAGGAGGCCGCCGAGCATCTCCGGCTTGATGATCCCGACGACGATCGGGATCACGATCGGGATCAGGGCGGGCACGAGCATGCTCCTGATCGCGGAGCCCGTGACGATCGAGATCGACGTCGCATAGTCCGGTCGCGACGTGCCCTCCATGATGCCCGGGTCGTCGCGGAACTGGCGCCGCACCTCCTCGACGACCTCGCCGCCGACACGGCCGACGGCCGTCATCGCCAGCGAGGCGAAGAGGAAGGGCATCATCCCGCCCACGAACAGGCCGGCGATGACCCACGGGTCGGCGAGGTCGAACGTCACGTTCAGCCCCTCGTCCGCGAGTCCGCGCACGTACTCGTCGAAGAGGATGAGGGCAGCCAGGCCGGCCGAGCCGATCGCATAGCCCTTCGTGACGGCCTTCGTGGTGTTACCGACCGCGTCGAGCGGGTCGGTCACGCCGCGCACAGACTCGGGCATGTCCGCCATCTCGGCGATCCCGCCCGCGTTGTCGGTGACGGGCCCGTAGGCGTCGAGGGCGACGATCAGCCCGGTCATGGAGAGCTGGGCCATGACGGCGACGCCGATGCCGAAGATCGACTCGTCGGCGGCGTAGTACGCGCCGACGACGCCGGCGGCGATCACGAGCACGGGCAGCGCCGTGGCCTGCATGCCATAGGCGAGCCCGGCGATGATGTTGGTCGCGTGCCCGGTCTTCGAGGCCTCGGCGATCCGCTTCACCGGGTGCCAGCGCGAGCCGGTGTAGTACTCCGTGATCGCGACGAGCAGGAACGTCACCCCCAACCCGATCAGGGCGGGGATGTAGAGCTGCCAGAACGAGAAGCGCTCGCCGTCGTACGCGAGCGTGACCGGGATGAACCCGATCGCGGACAGCACCGTTGCGATGACCACGGCCTTGTAGAGCGCGTTGATGATCGCGTTCTCGCCGCCGCCGACCCGGGCGAAGAAGGTTCCGATCACGGAGGCGAGAATCGACATGCCGCCGAGGGCGAGCGGATACAACCACAGCTCGCCGGACGGGAACGCCGTGCCGAGCAGCATCACCGCGACGGCGGTCACGGCGTAGGTCTCGAACAGATCCGCCGCCATCCCGGCGCAGTCGCCGACGTTGTCGCCGACGTTGTCGGCGATCACGGCGGGGTTCCGGGGATCGTCCTCGGGGATCCCGGCCTCGATCTTGCCGACGAGGTCGGCGCCCACGTCGGCGGCCTTCGTGAAGATGCCGCCGCCGAGCCGCGCGAAGACCGAGATGAGCGAGCCGCCGAACGCAAGGCCGATGAGGTCGTCGACCGCGGACTCGGGCGAGTTGCCGATCCAGTCGGTGAGGATCCAGTAGTAGCCGGCGACCCCGAGCAGCCCCAGGCCGACGACGAGGAGTCCCGTGACCGAGCCCGCGCGGAATGCGACCCGGAACGCCGGGCCGACTCCCTCGCGGGCCGCCTCGGCGGTGCGGACGTTCGACCGCACGGCGACGTTCATGCCGATGAAGCCGGCGGCGGCGGACAGCACGGCGCCGATCAGGAAGCCGATCGCGGTCCCCCAGCCGAGCTTGTCGTAGAAGCCGAGCGCGAGGAACGGCACCACGGCCACCATCGCGATCGTCGTGTACTGCTTCCTGAGGTACGCCGCGGCGCCCTCCTGGACGGCGCGGGAGATCTCCTGCATCCGCGCGTTGCCTGCGGGCTGGTTCAGCAGCCACCAGGTCAGGTACAGGCCGTAGGCGATCGCGACGCCCGAGCAGACGAGCGCGAACAGCACGGCGTGGTCAACGAAGAAGTCCATCCATCCTCCGGGTCAAGGCGCACAAAGTGACGCCGAAGCGGCGTCAGCGCGGGGGATTATGCAGCACAAGCCGGAAGACTGCCCCGACAGGGCGTTCCCGCATCAGCCCGTGGAGACGGTCAGCCCCACCTGCTCGGCGTAGATCTCCTCGAAGGTCGCGCCCTCGGCGTGGCGCGCGATCTGGCGCTCGGCGGCGTTCTGCTCGGGAAGGCGGAGCCACGGCGCCGCGCCGATCTCCTCGGCGACCGGCTGAACCCACCCGAGCAGCCGCTCGATCCGCGCGCGGGCGGGCACCACGTCACCGCGCTCGAGGTCGATGAAGTCGCCCGAGAGGCCGTAGCGGATCGCACGCCACGTGTTCTCCTCGATCAGCCGGTTCGGATGCTCGGGCAGTGGCTCGCCCTCGTCGATCGCCCGGGCGCAGCGCGCCGTGAGCGACACCATGAGCGCCACGAGCGCCTGGGCCTCCCCGACGTCGGGCTGCGCGTCGCAGATCCGGATCTCGACCGTCGGGAACGACAGATGCGGTCGGACGCTCCACCACAGCTGGGTCGGCTCGTCGATCGAGCCGGTGGCGTAGAGGAACCGCACGTAGTCGGCGTACGCCGCCCACGAGGGCAGCGCGTCGGGGACGCCGCAGCGGGGGAAGAAGCGCGTGAACACCTGTGTCCGCGCCGAGTGGAGCTTCGTGTCGACAGCTTCGTGGAACGGGGAACTGGCGGAGACGGCGAGCAGCTCGGGGAGCCAGTTGCGGAGCGCCGACGCGACGCGCACCGCCCGGTCCGCGCCCCTCACGGCGACGTGTGTGTGGACGCCGAACGTGTTGTTGCGCCAGACGACGTAACGCAGCATCTCGTCGTTGCGGCGGTAGTGCGGCGTGTCGATGATCCGCTGGTCGCGCCAGCTCGCCCACGGATGAGTGCCGGTCGCGCCGAGCGCGAGCTCCAGTGGGTCGACGAGGGCCGCGAGTTGGGCGCGCCGCTCGGCGAGGGCAGCGGGCACGTCCGCGAACGACGCCTGCTTCCCCGTCTTGACCTCGACCTCCGAGGCGATCAGCTCCCCGACCAGGTTCGGCTCGAGCGCCGTCCCCCGCGCCGCTGCGTGAACCTCCTCGAATCGGTTGACGAGGTCGAGCGTCTCGGGGTCGAGGAGGGCGAACTCCTCCTCGACGGAGACGGTGAAGTCCTCGGCCGCCTCGAAGCGCTCGTACGCCTCCTCGAGGATCTGCTCGGACGGCTGGCGGCCGGTCGCGCCCATGGAGCGGGAAGGCTAGACGAGTGCGGTCCGGGTGCGTGGCCTCACGCTCGCGGGTCCGCTGCGAGCTCGAGCAGCCGTCGCGCGATCCCGGCCCAGCTCCAGCGCTCCTCAGCGACCCGTCGTACCGTCGACCGGAGGAGCGTCCGATCCTCGGTGGGAAGCGAGATGAGCCGGCGCAGCCGCTCGCGCAGCTCGTCGACGTCACCGGTCGGAAACGCGACGAGGCCCGCGAGTGCCGCAGGAAGTGCCTCCTCCAGGCCGGCGGCGACCTCGGCGAGGCCGGAGTGGCGCGAAACGACGGGCGGGCACCCCGCCGCGGCGGCCTCCGCGGCGACCATGCCGAACGCCTCGGGAAAGACGGACGGCACCACGCAGGCGTCCGCGAAAGCGAGCAGGTGGCGGAGATGGCGGTGCTCGAGCGGGCCGGTGAAGAGCGCGCGCACGCCGGTCGCATCCGCCAGCGCCTCGAGCTGCCGCCGCTCGGGGCCGAAGCCGACGATCACGGCGCGCGCCTCGACGTCGCGGAGCGCGCGGAGCAGCACGTCGACGCCCTTCTGCTCGATGAGCTTGCCGAAGTAGACGACGGTCGACTCCTCTCCGGCGAGGAACGCCCGGATGCGGGCGGCGTTGTCGTGATCCGGGCGACGTTCGTCGGCGTTCCCGGGGTTCGGCCGGTCGAGCGCCGCCTCGTCGAGAAGCTGCGCCAGCGCCTGATCGCGGCGGGCAGGCTGCCAGAGATCGACGTCGACCCCCGGCGGAACCTCGAAGACGCGCTCGGTGTGGCCGCAGACGTCGTCGACCACCGCCCTGATGTGCGCGGAGCCGACGAACGTCGCCCGCGCGTCGGCGAGCGCCTCTGCGCCCCACGCTCCGAGATCGGGCCGGCCGCGCATCGAGTACTCGAGCTCCGACCCGTGCGCCTTGACCGCGAACGTGCCGCCCGACGCGAGCCCCACGGGACCGCCGAGGAGCACGTGGTTCGTGAACACGAGATCGGCGGGCAGCAGCTCGCGAACGGCTGCGGCGTTTGCCTCGACCCAGCGCTCGAGCTCGGTGCGGGTGCAGTCGGGGAGACGGCGGACGTCGGCGTAACCGTCGTACCGGTCGAGCACGAAGACGGGAAGGAAGCCCTGGACGTTCGGGCGGACGGTTGCCGCCCCCCCGAGGTCGAACGCCTCGGGGTGCGCCTCCTGGCTCAGGACGGTGACGTCGTGGCGGGCGCGTGCCCACTCGCGGGCGAGCTGCCGCGTGTAGACGTTGGAGCCGGTGCCGCCGAGCAGGTATCCGTGCCAGAGCAGGATGCGCATGGAGCACATCCTGCCGCGCGCGGCTCGCCGGGAACATGAGGACGCGGGGGAAGTCGTTCGGCTTCCCCCGCGTCGGATCGACGCCGCCGGCCTCCCGGCACGGGCGTAGCCCCTCGGCTGCACCCGCGCCGGCGCCGCATCGGCCGGTTCCCGAGAGGGGGCCGCCCGCGACTTCTCCGACGAGGGCCAGCAACCGTCGCGAGGCCGTCAGGCGACCTGGTCGGGTGGCTGTTCCGAACGTCGTGGTCATCGCGGGCGATCGATCCCTCATCCTCGTGCTACCAGCTGTGCTGCTTCTTCTTGAACGCCCAGATCGAGACCCAGTTGTCGTTGTCCCAGGCGTTCATGTTCTGGGTCGACGTCTGCGACACGGTCGCCGTGTTGGAGACCGTCGCGGGGCCGCTGGTCGCGACTCCGCCGTTCGCATTCGCCGCACCGCCGGTGCCGGCGCCGCCGGAGGCGTTCCCCGCACCGGTCTGGCTGGCGATCACGTCGCCACCGACAGCAGCCGTCGTGTTCGCCCCGGAGACCGCGTCTCCGGTCGCGTTGAGTGCGCCGTACGTGTCGCCGCCGCGACCGGTCGACCCGCCCTGGGTCGAGTTCGACGTCGTCGTCGTCGTCGGGTTGGCGGTCTGGGTCGCCGTGAAGCTCCCATTGGTGTTGCTACCGCCGTTCGCCGACGAGCTCGCCGACTGCGTCGTGGTGTCGGACACCGGCCCTGCCCCGCCGCCCATGGCGGTCTGGCCGAGCCCGTTCGAGCCACCGTCACCACCGCGGCCGGTGTCGCCACCGATCGCGTACGGGTCGCCACCGTCGCCCGAGTTGGGCGAGCTGGTCGATCCGCCGGCTCCACCGGTTGCCCCGGACGAGCCGCTGCCGCCGGCGCCGCCGGACGCGTCGGACGCGGTCGGCGCGCCTGCGCCGCCCGCTCCGCCGGTTCCGGATGCGCCGGAGCCCGAGCCACCGTTGCAGGTGACGCACAGGCTGCCACCGTCGCCGCCCGTGCCCGAGCCGCCGGTGCCCGAGCCGCCGGCGCCGGCCGTGCCGGTCGCCGAGCTCGCTCCGCCGGCCCCACCTGCTCCGCCGGCGCCGGTCGAGGCTGCCGCCCCGCCGTTGCCGCCGTTGCCGGAGTCGGACGAGGTGTCGCCACCACGGCCCGTGTCGGCGTTGCCACCGCGACCGCTGTCGCCACCGTTGGCCGACTGACAGCCGCCGGCCATGACGCCGCAGAGGTTCGCAGCGCCGCCGCCCGCGGACGTGTTGTCGCCCTCGTGGTTGGCGTTGGTCGCGGCGGAGAGGCCGCCGTTCGCGTCCTGATCGACGTCGCTCTCGGCCCTGTTGCCGTTGTCGACGTCGACCCTGGTCGCGTTGTCGTTCGAGATCGAGCCGCCGTCGTTGCCGACGGAGGCCGTGTTGCCGCCGTTGACCCCGCCGGAGGTCGCCGCGCCCGTCGAGGACGTGGCGCTCTGGCTCTGGGATGTCCCGTCGTTGCCGGTGTTGACATATCCACCGGCGCCGCCGGTGCCGGCGCCGCCCGTGGCGGCACCGCCGTTGGCGGTCGCAGGCCCGGACGTCGCGACGCCGGTCTGGACGACCGTTGCGCTCTGGATCGACGCCTGGACGTTCGCCTTCAGAGCGTCCTTGTTGAACCCGATGTCCGCCAGCGCGTTGGCCGGAAGGACGAGCCCAACTGCGAGCACTCCGAGTGCGAGCAGTCTGCGTGACACGTATCTCACCTTCTTTCGTCACAGCCGAATGAACGGTTGCCCGCCGGACCAGCGCCCGGCGAGTCACGTGGCGTGACGAAAGGTCAGACGGGGACGTCTACCCGTGAGAGGACTCCGACCGGTCGCCTGACGACCGATCCCTCGCGCGCCCGTACGAGCAGCGGCGGCACGAGCGCGAAGGCCAGGAGGATCGCTGCGATCCCCGAGGGCCCTGCGCCGGACGCGACTGCCGCGGCGAGCGCGGAGACCCGCAGGGGCGGGCCTCCCGCCGGCGGGAGTGGCGGCTCCCTGCCGGCGTCTCCGGCTCCCGCCTGATCCCCCGGGCGCGTGTCGAGGCGCGCTTGCGTGGGACGCGGGACGGAAATCTGTGTGATCTGGGGCGCCCCTGTGAGGGGTCGACCGACGCCCGGCTCGGAGCGCACGAGCGTCGCGCGCGTCGCGCGCGGTGTGCTCACACGCTCTCGCGCCGTCGGCTTTGCAGCCGAGGGACGTCCGTGGAACAACGCAACACCGGAGTCCGCCGGTGGCGGCGCGACCTCCGCTGCGAGCGCGGCGGAGAGAACGGTCGGCGTCCCCGAGAGAAGCACCGCCTCGTCCGAGGTGCCGCCGCCCAGGGCCGCCGACGGAGGTGTGCAGAAGGCGGGGGATGTCGCGCTCGACGCCGTCGTCGGCCCACCGGCGAGCGACTGCGCGGCCGTCTGCTCCACGACGGCGCAGTTGACGACGACCGCCGAGCCGGCGATGCCACCGGCCGACGTCGAGACGGCGACAGCATGCTGGACGACGATCGACTGCTGGGTCAGGTCCTGGACGTCGAATGTGACGGCGCCGCTGCCCTCCTGCAGGCCGACCTGGACGACGAGCGCGCGGTTCGTCACGCTCGCGTCGCTCGAGGCCACGGGGCTCGAGGCGCCTCCTGCCCGCTGCGACGTCGTGGCGCTCGCGACACCCGTCTGGCCGACGTACGCGGTCTGCATCGCGGTCTGCGATCCGAGGCCGCCGCCGCGCACCGCGCCCTGCGCGACGTCCTGGTCGACGAGGGCGACCGCGCCCGAGGCGCTCCGCCCCCGCGCCGTGCCGCCCACGAACCCCGGCGCCTCGGCGCCGGTCTGCTCGACCACGGACACGGCGGCGCCGGCCTGCTCGACGAGCGTCAGCTGGCCCGCCCACTGGTCGGTGGCGCCTCCGTCGACCAGTGCGACCTGGAGGACGTCCTGGTCGACGCCGGCCACCGCCTCCGCGGACGCCAGCGCGGAGGCGACGTGGGTGCCGGCCCTGTCGGGCGAGAGCCCGTCCTGCTTCGCGCGGACGTCCGCCCGAGCGTCTTGCACGAGGTCGATCTGCTGACCGCTCCACTGCGCGGCCGTCCCGTCGCCGTCGACCAGCATCGTCTGCTCGACCCGCTGGACGAGATCTCCGGAGACGGTGACGGAGGCGTGGCCCAAGACGCGGTTCGACTGCGGCGTCAGCAGGTCGGCCGTGGCGACGGACTGGACGTCCCATTGTGTCGCCACGGCGGTCGCGTCCGCGTGTTGCTCCACCGAGGCGAGCTGGCCGGCGTACTGCTCGCCGTCGCCGGTCTGCCCGATCGTCTGCGTCACCTCCGCCGTCACCGTCGCATCTGCGTTCGCGACGACGAGGTTCGCCTGCTGAGTTCCGGAACGGTCGGGCGTTCCCGTGGGCGGGGCCGTGGCACCGGTTGGAGCCGGTTGACCCGTCCAGTTCCAGTTCCAGTTCCAGATCCAGACGCAGGAACTGCACGGCACCACGGCCGTCCAATCCCAGTTCCACGTCCAGTCGGGAGCTCCCTCGCGCGCCCAGTCCCAGTTCCACGTCCACGATCCAGGTGGCTGCGGGGCCTGCGTCGCCGTCCCGGACTCGATCTGGCCGGGACCGCTGCCCCAGACCCAGTCCCAGGAGGACGGCTGCGCGTCGAGCGACGACCCGATGGCGTCCGACTCGTTCCGATCCCAGTTCCACGTCCAGATCCAGACCTGGAGGCCGTTCGCTCCCGGCTGGTCGAGCCCGTCGCCGTCGACGACGACCGAGAGATCCGTGTCGATCCCGTTGCCGGTGGTCGCGACCGCGACGCCGGAGCCCGTTCCGGGGGCCGCGGCCGAGCCGGCCGTGGCAGACGTGGCGCTCTGCTGGCTGACCGCAGCCAACGTGCCGCCGCTCTCGATGCGGACGGACACGCGCGTGTTCTGGACGTCGTTCTGCGCCGCCGTGGCGGTCGCTCCGTCGTCGCCGGAGGTCTCGGCCGCGGCGGCGGCCTCGTTCGTCTGGGTTACGGGCGCGTCGTCTCCGGGTGAGAAGACGCGGATCGACACGCTCGTGTTGACGACGCCATCCTGTGTCGCTGCGGCGGAGGCGCTTTCGTCGACCGTGCTCTGCCCGTCCGCGGGGGCGGCGACCGTCGTCGAGGCGGTCGCGGCCGCGACATTCATCTGATCCACCGTCCCGTTGTCGCCGGCGCTGCCGACGCGGACGGTGACCGCCGTGTTCTGCACGTCGACCTGGGCCGCCTCGGCGGCCGCGGCCGCCGACTGGTCGCTCGTCGCCGGCGAGGACGTCTCGGCCGCGGCGGTCGCCTCGGCGTTGCCTTCGCTCCGGTTCTCCTGCGCCACCGGCGGGCCGTTCCCCGGCGTGTCGACGCGGACGTCGACCTTCGTGTTCCCGACTCCGTTCTGCTGCCCGTTCGCGCTCGCATCGGCCCCCTGCGCGATCGACGCACCCTGCTCCGCGTCGCTGTGTCCGGGAGCTGCATCGCTGTTCCCGGGGCCGGGGTCGCTCTGTCCGGGAGCTCCATCGCTGTTTCCAGGGGCGGGGTCGCTCTGTCGGGGGGCGGCCTCGCTGTTGCCGGGGCCGGGCGCAGCCTGGGCCAGAGCGGCGTCGCCGCCCCCTGCCGCCGCGGTCGCGATCTCGGGGCCATTGCCGCTGGGTGCAGCCTCCGACCTGCCGGGTGCCTCACTCGGCGTGGCGACCGCTGCGGAAGCCTGGTCCGTGCCCGTCGCGGGGCTCGCAGACGCCGCTGCCGGCGTGGTCAGCGTCGCGTCGGCAGCCGCCGTCGCGCCGTCGTCGGCGCGAAGCGCGGGGGCCGCGACGAGCGCTGCGGCGACCGCGACCACGCCGAGAAGCGCGACGCGAAGCCCCCTCGCTGTGCATGTGACTGACAGCGGAACCACTCCCCCTGTCGCGACTGCTCTCCCTCGTCGTCGCGACGTCCTGGGAGCCAGGGTAGAAACGCGAGCGGCGCATTTCTACCCCCGAATTCGGCATTCCTGGCGTCATTTGCCCTGTTGGACGAAGAAACTTCTGCGCCGTAAGTTTCCAACTACGCGACGACAGGGCGCGAATACAGTGCGAGCGCGGAAATCGCTCGACGGCGGCTCAGGTGAGGTGAAAGTAGAGCGCGTAGAGCAGTTCGACTGCCGGATTCGAGGTGTGCACCTGCACATCCGACGGTGAGTCGATCAGGGCTTGCGTGTAGTTGAAGACGATCTTCACGCCGGCCTCGACCAGGCGATCGGCCGCGTCCTGCGCCGAGTCGGTCGGAACCGCCAGCACCCCGACGACGATGCTCCGGTCGCGAACGATCGTGTCGAGCTCGTCGATCGAGCTCACCGGCACGCCGCCGATCGTCGTCCCGACCTTCTCCGGGTCGGCGTCGAAAGCGGCTGCGATCGTGATGCCGTGCTCGGCGAAGATCGGCGACGAGGCGATCGCGGCGCCGAGACGTCCGGCGCCGACCAGCGCGATGTTGTGCTGCCCCTGTGTCCGCAGGATCTTGCGGATCTCCGCGAGGAGCGAGTCGACCGAGTAGCCCACACCTCGCTTGCCGAACTTGCCGAACCCGGAGAGGTCCCGGCGGATCTGCGTGGCGTTGATGTTGGTGTACTCCGCGATCTCCTGCGACGAGATCCGTTCCTTCCCCATCTTGCGAGCCTGCGTCAGCACCTGCAGGTACCGACTGAGGCGCGCCGCGACCCCGACCCCGAGACGTTCCGCCACGACAACCTCCACACGAGCTTGTGACAACGGCGCACATTGTGCCGACGACCGAGGTGATCGGCCGGGAGAACCGCCCGTCAACGCCCGCCTACTCACCGGTTTGGCCGGGTTGGCGCCGGTTGTAACGCCCTCGAGGGTTCGTTACGCTGGCCGCGTGGCCGGCGGGGGACTGCTTTCGGCGATCGTGTCCGAACAGGCCGACGACGTGCTCGCCGACCTGCGGCGGCAGCTGCGGACACGAATCGCGGAGGCGCGCGAGGCGCTCGCCCAGTCCGAGAGCGAGCTACGCCTCGTCGAACAGGCGATCGCCGCACGCGGCGGCGCACCGGCGGAAGGGGACGGGCCGAGGGCCCGTGACCGCGAACGCAACGCCGACGGCCGGTTCGAGGGGATCCCGCGGGCCACGATCCTCACCGTCGCGACCACCGTGGAGGCTCCGATCACCCCGGCCCGAGTCGTCGACGCGTTCGCCGAGCGCGGTGAGGCCGTCAAGCTCGAGCAGATCCGCATCGCCCTCAATCGGATCGCGAAGGACGGCAATCTGACGAGAATCGGCCCGAGCCGGTTCGTGCTGCCCGGAACGCACTCACCCGAGCCCGATCCGGGCGAGTCCGGACACGCGAGCGAAACGCCTCGCGCGCCGGAGCCGTTCCCAAGGAGCGTGCTCGGGGCGGAGATCAGCCCGACGAGCAGCCCGACCTGGCGACGAACGCCCTGAGCTCGTCGGCGTCGACGACGTAGCGACACCGCTCGACACCGTCGACCTCCACCACGGGGATCCGCGCGCGATACTGCCGCTCGAGCGCGGTATCGGTCGTGATATCGACGAGGTCGAAGTCGTCTCCGCACACGGAGCGCACGACCTCGACGGCGGGGCCGCAGAGATGACAGCCGGGCGCGGTGTAGACGGCGATCCGGTGTGGCACGTGCGCCTTCAGCGCGGCGATCTGTGCGCGGCGCTCACGGATACAGGCCGCGGGTCGTCGTCGCCTCGGCGACGCGCTGCACGGCTAGCCCGTACGCGGCGGTGCGCATGCTCGTCCCGAAGCGTTCCTTCGCCGACCAGGTCTCCTCGAATGCCCTGACGACGATGTCGTTCAGCTTCGCGTTGACCTCGTACTCCTTCCAGAAGTACTCCTGGAGTCCCTGCACCCACTCGAAGTACGAGACGACGACGCCGCCGGCGTTCGCGACCACGTCCGGGAGCACGAGGATGCCGCGATCCTCGAGGATCTCGTCCGCCCCCGGCGTCGTCGGGCCGTTGGCCGCCTCGCAGACCATCTGCGCGCGCACCCTCGTCGCATTGTCGGCGTTGATCACCTGCTCGAGCGCGGCCGGCACGAGGACGTCGCAATCACACTCGATCAGGTCGTCGTTCGTCGCGTCCTCGGTTCCCGGCAGACCGCGGAGCGCCCCGTGCTCCGCCTTGTGCACGATCGCGGCCTGGACGTCGATGCCGTATGGATTGACGACGGCCCCGGTCGAGTCGGACAGCGCCACGACACGCGCTCCTTCCTCGGAGAGCAGGCGCGCGAGGTTCCGGCCGACGTTCCCGAAGCCCTGCACCGCGAGCCGGGTGTCCGGAAACCGCTTGCCCTCCTTCTGCAGCGCTGTGCGGATGCAGTACAGGACGCCGCGCGCCGTTGCGCCGTCGCGCCCGACGGAGCCGCCGATCGCGAGCGGCTTGCCCGTCACGACGCCGAGCACGGAATGCCCGACGTTCATCGAGTACGTGTCGAAGATCCAGGCCATCACCTGCGCGTTCGTGCCCACGTCGGGCGCCGGGATGTCCTTCTCGGGCCCGATCTCGTTGATGATCTCGGTCGTGTAGCGGCGCGTGAGGCGCTCGAGCTCGCCCGACGAGAGCACCTTGGGGTCGCATACGACCCCGCCCTTGGCTCCCCCGAACGGAAGGCCCATGAGCGCACACTTCCACGTCATCCACATCGCGAGCGCCTTGACCTCGTCGCGTGTGAGTCCCGGGTGGTAGCGGATACCGCCCTTCGCGGGCCCGCGGGTGACGTTGTGCACGACCCGGTAGGCCTCGAAGACCTGTGTGGTGCCGTCGTCCATCGACACGGGGACCGAGACCTCGACGGTCTTCTTGCACTCCGACAGGACGGAGATGAGGTTCGGATCGACGCCGAAGGTCTCGCCGACGCGACGAAGCTGCGCGCGGGCGAGCCCGAAGGGGTTCTCGCGAAGGTGCTCCGCCGGTTCGGTGGTGCTCATCGGCTGCTTCGCGCGGCTCGCACGATGAGGCGGACTCTAGATGAAGTCTCAGCGCAGGCGGAAGGGGATGTTCCGCGTGGTCGCCGGCCCCCCGCCGACCGGCACGCCGATCACGCGGACGACGTACGCGCCCTTCGGGAGACGCGCGCCGCGCGGCCCGCGACCGGTGAGGCCGAAGGCGTACCGGCCGGGCAGCACGTCGCGCAGGCGGACGAGCGTTCCGACGCGGCTCTTGCCGCGGTAGAGCCCGATCTCAAGCCGTGCGAGCGGGAGCAGCTGCGGTCGCTCGGCGGACCCGTCCACCCGTCCGGCGACAAGGGTGAGCACGGCGGGCTTGCGGTCGCTGGCGGCGAAGGCGGGCGCCGATAGCCTGACGCGGCCGACGACCGGGAGACGCGTCACGGGAACCGCGGCCGCCCACGGTATGCGGAGCCGCGCGCCGCGCTTCACGACGGCGCGGACGGAGCCCTCGAGCGCGCCGGGCGCTGCCGGCCGCACCTTCGCGGCGACCGACAGCTCGATCGGGCGCTCACGGCCGGGCTGCAACACGACATGTGCCGGCACGGCCTGCACCGTGACGCCCGCTGCGGAGACTCCCGGGCGGAGGTCGACGACGAGGGGCCGGCGGCTGACGTTGTGCAGCCGCACGCGGCCCGCCGTCCTGGATCCCTTCCCCACGAGCGCGCCGAGCGCCGCAATCGGCGGATCCGCGACGAGTTCGACGGCCGACGCGCCTGCCGGGTCGACGGTTCCGGGGCCGAGCGTCCCCGCGCTCCGTCGCGCCGTGGCGACGAGCGCGGACCGAAGGCCGGCCGCGTCGAGGTCGGGTCGGGCCTGGGCGAGCAGGGCCGCCGCGCCTGTGACGATCGCCGCGGCGGCGCTCGAGCCGCTCAGGGTTCCGTACCGCGCTGCGCCACCCTCGTTGCGGCCGGGCACCGCTGTCACGAGCCCCACGCCGGGCGCCGCGACCTCCGCGCCGGCACCTCCGTCCAGAGACAGCCCGGTGCTCGCGAACGGGGCGACGGCACCGAGCTGCGAGTTGGTGTCGAACGCCGCCGCGCCGACGCCGAGCTCGACCGGGACACCGGCCGCGAGCGAGAGCCGCACCTGCCTCGCGGCGCCCGCGGAGACGCCGACGATCGGCACCTCCACCGGCTCGTCGATACCGAGTGACCCAGCCGGGATCGGCCCGTCGACGAGAACGGCGCGCGCTCCCGCGGCGGCCAGCTCGCGAACGGCCTCGGGTGTCGTCGGCCCCGTCGGGAGCAAGACTGCTCCGCCGGCGACGCGGCTGTAGCCGCCCGCGTCGAACAGCCGGTCGAGTGCACTCCCCCGCGTGACGGCGACGACCTGCCGGCGTGGAACCGCGACGACGGGGGCGGAGACGACGTCGTCCGGACCTGCGACGCCCCCGAGGGCCGTCTGACCCGATGCGAGCACGCGCAGGCCCGCACGGAGCAGGATGTGGACCGTGGGGCTCTGACCGCGTGAATCGGACGCCGTGACGCCGAGGACGCCCGATGTGCCAGCCGGCGCAGCGATGCTCCCGTACCCCGGCCCCGCCGGGCCGTCGTTGCCCGCCGGCGCGACAACGAGCGTGCCGAGGGCCAGGGCACCCCGGCCCGCGCGGGCCAGCGGGCCGTCCGGGAACGACGCGAACGGCTCGACGACGCCGACGAGAGCGATCCTCGCGCCGTCGTGGGCGTCACCGTCGACGTTCGGGTCGACGGCGGCCTCCAGCCCGGCGAGCACCTGGTCGGTACGGCCGTACACCGAGACGCCCCCATCGGCGTCCGGCTGCCAGCCCGCGACCCGGATCGGGAGAACGGACGCGCCCGGCGCCACGCCGTGCATTCCCGCCGGGCCTCTCACCCCCGCGACGAGGCCGGCGAGCTGCGTGGCATGCCGCTCGGGACGACCGGGCTCCGTCGGGTTCTGCGCCGCCGACGGATCGCCGTCGGCGTCCAGGATGTCGATGCCGGGCAGCAGGCGCCCCTGGAGGAACGGATGGCGAAGGTCGACTCCGGTGTCGAGGAGCGCGACCGTGACGCCCGTACCGTCGAACCCCGGGAGCTCGAGACCGACGCGCCGGCCGCTAGCCGCGCCGAACGCCTCCGTGTCGAGCGTCGGCTGCGGCACGGCGGCCGGGTAGGCGGCCCGCACGGGGTAGACGCCCGCGACGGCGCGGTCACGCTCGATCGCGGACAGCAGCATCGGATCGATCGCGGCCGCGAAGCCGTTCAGGACCCTCACGTAGGACTGCTCCGGGTCGACGGGTGCACCGCGGGACCAGAGGCCGGCAATGGCTCGCCGCTGGGCGGCGAGGGCCGTCGCGGTCCAGGCGCGCATCTGCCGCTCGGTCGCCGTCCCGCCCGCCCGGCGGACGCGATCCGCGAGGGACGGCGCGCGGAGCACGACCACCCACCGACCCCCGAGCTGGGGCAGCGGCCGGCTTCCGAGGAGTCCCTGCCACCCTTCTGCGCCGACGGGCGTGTCCGCGGCGCCGGCCGCCCCGCCGGCGACGACGACCGCGACCGCTGCGAGCGCCGCGAGCGCGTGCCTAGAACAGGCTCGAAGCGTACGCATCGAGCGCAAGGTAGCCGGGAGACCGGAGCGCCGGCGTGAAACGGGCCGCCGAGGCGATCATCGCGGCGTTGTCGGTGCAGAGGGCGAGCGGGGCGAAGCGGGCGTCGGGCAGCGCGCGCCGGAGCTCGGAGTTCGCCGCAACGCCGCCGACGACAGCGACGACACGGTCGCCGGTCGTCTGAGTCGCGGCTTCCAGGCGGCCGACGAGCGCACGGACGATCGCGCGCTGGTACGAGGCGGCGAGGTCGGCGCGCCGCGCGTCGAGCTCGGCTTCCGAGAGCTCGCGGACGGCGTACAGGAGGGCGGTCTTGAGACCGGAGAACGACAGGTCGAGCCCCGGAACACGCGCGACCGGGAACGCGTAGGCCCCGGGATCCCCCTCGCGCGCCAGCCGGTCGATCTCGGCCCCGCCCGGATAGCCGAGCCCGAGAAGTCGGGCGCCCTTGTCGAACGCCTCTCCCGCGGCGTCGTCGAGCGTCGACCCGAGCACGTCGAAGCCGCTTCGGTCGCGCACGGCGAGCACGAGCGTGTGCCCTCCGCTTGCGAGCAGGCACGTGAACGGCGGGTCGACCGGATCGGGTTGGAGATAGAGGGTCGCCACGTGCGCGCGCAGATGGTCCACCGGCACGAGCGGCAGTCCGCGAGCCCAGGCCAATGCCTTCGCCGCAGACAGCCCGACGAGCAGCGCGCCGACGAGGCCAGGCCCCTGGGTGACGCCCACGCGGCCGATGTCCTCGAGGCCGACGCCGGCGTCGTCGAGCGCCGCGCGAACAACCGGGGAGACGAGCTCGAGGTGGCGTCGTGAGGCGATCTCGGGCACGACGCCTCCGTACCGCGCGTGCAGATCGGCCTGGGAGGCCACGACGGAGGAACGCACGGCACCGTCGTCCCCGACGACCGCCGCCGCCGTCTCGTCGCACGAGGTCTCGATTCCCAGGACGAGGCCGCTCACGCGTCCGACGGCTCTGCGTCGGCGGTATCCGCGTCGCGCCACATGATCAACGCGTCCTCTCTGTTGTCGGTGTAGTAGCCGCGCCGGACGCCCTTGCGCCTGAAGCCGAAGCGCTCGTAGAGACGGATTGCGCCGACGTTCGATGTCCGCACCTCGAGCGTGTAGCCGCGCAGCGCGTCGTCCTTCGTGAGCTCGAGCAGGCGGTGCAGGAGCGCCGAGGCGATTCCCTGTCGTCGCCGCTCCGGGGCGACCGCGATGTTCATGACGTGCCACGCGTCGACGTACCGGGAGAGAACGAGGTAGCCGACGAGCGTCCCGGTCTCGTCGACCGCGCCGAACGACAGCGAGCTCGGCTTCGCGAGCTCCGAGGCGAACATCGAGCGAGACCACGGCGTGGGGTACGACGCGCGCTCGATCCGCTCGATGGCGTCGAGGTCGCCGAGCTCGAGGCGCCGCAGCTCCAGCTCGAGCATCACCGTCGCCACTGCTCCGCGTCGGGGGCGCGCGCATAGATCGGCTCGATCGCATCTACGGGGCCGAACGCCGTGGCGAGACGGGCGTGCAGCGCTGCCCGCGGCCGGTGGCGCGGGTCGTCGTCCGGCGGCACCACCGCGCCCCGCGCTTCGAGCAGCTCGCGGTAGCGCACGGCGCCGTCACCGACGCAGAGACGGCCCTCGGCGTCGAGGTCCTGCGGCGCCACGGCAGCGGCTCCCGGGACGAAGACCTCGCCGCGCCGGGCGTCGATCACCGGCAGCGCGCCGTCGGCGCCGGCGGCGAGCGCAGCCAGCGTCGAGATCCCCGCGCCCTCGATGTCGAGGGCGAGCGCGAGGCCACGCGCGGCCGCGAGCCCGATCCGGGTGCTCGTGAAGCTGCCCGGGCCGGTCCCCACCACGAGCGCGTCGAGGCTCGCCGGCCCGGCCGAGGCCTGGCGCAGGAGGGCGTCGACGTCCTCGAGCAGGGTTCTGGCGGCCGACCAACGCTCGCCGAGCACCTCGTCGTCGTCGAGGAGGGCACTCGAGGCCACGTCGGTCGCGGTGTCGAAGGCGAGGATCAGCACGACGTCATTCTGCAACGAGGCCGCGGAGGACGGTCTCGCCTTCCGCCTCGACCGTGACGAGACGCCGTTCCGGCCCGACATGCTCGAGCCGAACGGCCGCGCGCGGCCGCGGCAACGCGCCGGATCCGGCCTCAGGCCATTCGACGAAGACTACGGCGTCGTCGAAGTACGGCTCGAGATCGCCCCACTCGGCGGCGGAGAAGCCGCGGAAGCGATAGAGGTCGAGGTGCGAGACGTCGATGTAGCCGCGGTAGCGGTGGCCGACGGTGAACGTCGGGCTCGTCACCCGGCCGGTCACCCCTAGGGCACGACACGCGCCGCGGACGAAGGTCGTCTTCCCTGCGCCGAGCTCGCCGGACACCGTCACGACGTCGCCGAGCGAGAGCCGTCGTGCGAGCCGGCCTGCGACCGCCTCCGTCTCACCGGCGGAGACCGTCTCGACGGCGATCGACCCCACCGATCAGAAGAGCCCGAGCTGGACCGGCTGTCGCGTCTCGCGAGCGGGGACCCGTTCCGGTGGCTCGGCGCCGAGCGAGAAGCGTGAGCTCGGCGCCGGCGCGTCCCCGTCGCCGGCGGCGAGCAGCGCGGGAAGCCGCGAGACGTCGCGTTCCAGGATCTCGAGCATCGAGGGTGTGTAGAGGGCTGCTGCCGGGTGGAACAGCGGATACAGCACGACCGCGCGACCACCGAGTGTCACCTCCTGGGGAATCCCGTGGACGCGCGTGATCCCGAGCGCACGGCCCGAGAGGAGCTCGGTGGCGAAGCTCCCGAGCGTCGCCACGACCCGCGGCGAAACGAGCTCGAGCTGCCGATAGAGGTACGGCTCGCACGCGGCCGACTCGTCCGGCAGCGGATCGCGGTTCCCCGGCGGCCGGCACTTGAGGACGGTCGCGAGATAGACGTCGTCGAGCCCAAGGCCGATGGCGCCCAGGAGTCGCTCGAGCAGCTCTCCCGCTCGGCCTGCGAACGGCCGACCCTCCCGATCCTCGTGGAATCCCGGTGCCTCGCCGACCAGGGCGAGCTCGGCGTCCGCGTTGCCCTCGCCGAACACGACCTGCGTGCGTCCTGCGTGGAGCGCGCAACGGACGCATTCGACGGCCTGCGCCTCCACCTCCTGGAGCGTCCCGAGCAGCTCGGCGCTCATGCTCGACACTGTACGGCGCGCTTCGGCGGGGCGGCTGCCTGCCGCCGGTGCAGCTGCCGCTGCGCTACCGGCCTCAGTGGCCGCAGCCGCAGCTGCCGCCGCAGCACCCGCCGCCGCCCGCCGAGCCCGAGGCGAAACTCGGCTTCGACGTCGTGCCGACGACGGCGAACGAGGAGAGCTGCTTGAGCACCTTCGCGGCCCCGCAGGTCGGGCAGGCGACGACCTGCTGCTCCGACCGGACGAGCTCCTCGAAGTGCTCTTCGCACTCCATGCACGCGTATTCGTAGATGGGCACGCCCGTAGTCTAGACGCGTGGGTCACTGGCAGGCGCCGACGCTCGAAGGCCGGCTCGTCCGGCTCGAGGCGCTCGCGGCCCGTCACGCCGATGCGCTCTGGGACGCAGCTCGCGACGAGCGGACGTGGCGCTGGCTGTCGGTCGTCCAGCCCGCCGATCGCGCGGCGTTCGACGAGTGGTTGTGCGCGGCGCTCGACGGCGCCGCGAGCGGCACGGAGCTCCCGCTCGCAACGTTCGCCGGAGACCGCGTCGTCGGGTCGACCCGGTTCCTCGCCCTGCGCCCCGAGCACCGGTCGGTCGAGATCGGGTGGACGTGGCTCCACCCCGACGCATGGGGGACCGGGGTCAACGTCGAGGCGAAGCTCTTGATGCTGCGGCACGCGTTCGAGGCATGGGGCTGCCGGCGCGTCGAGTTGAAGACGGATGCCCTCAACGAGCGCTCGCGCGGCGCGATGGAGGCGATGGGTGCGACCTTCGAGGGAGTGCACCGCAAGCACATGCTCGTCCGGGAGGGCGTGAACCGCGACAGCGCGTGGTACTCCGTCACGGACGACGAGTGGCCCGCGGTCGAGCGTGGGCTCGTCCTGCGCCTTCCGCGGGACTAGCACCGCCCTCCAGACCGTTACACTTGTCGAAGCCCGGTATCCGAGAGGAACTGGAGCCTGGATGATCGAGAGCGTCAACGTCATCGGTGCGCGCGGCCGCGTCGGCGGCGCCGTGAGCGCGCGGCTCGCCGACCGCGGAGTCGTCCTGCGCAGCCGTGGAGCGTCGCTCGTCCTCCTCTGCGTCCCCGACCGCGCAATCCCGGAGGCTGCGGCGTCGGTCGAGCGGGGGCCGTGGGTCGCGCACGTGAGCGGCGGCACGCCGCTCATTGCGCTCGAGCCGCACGTGCGGCGGTTCTCGGTGCATCCGTTGCAGACGTTCACGCGCGAGCGTGGCCCCGATCAGCTTGACGGCGCGTGGGCTGCCGTGACGGGCGAGACGGGCGAGGCCCTCGCCGTCGCGACGGAGCTCGCAGAGATCCTCGGGCTGCAGCCGTTCCCGCTCGACGACGACCGGCGCGCGCTCTACCACGCAGGTGCCGCGATCGCCTCGAACTACCTCGTCAGCCTGCGTCGTGCCGCCGGCGAGCTCCTCGCCGACGCGGGCGTCCCCGAGCAGGCGCTCGACCCGCTGATGCGGCGCGTGATCGAAAACGGCTTCGAGCTCACGGGGCCGATCGAACGCGGCGACTGGGAGACCGTCGAGCGGCATCGCCACGCGATTGCCGAGCGCGCGCCGCACCTTCTCGCGGCGTACGACGAGCTGGCGCGCCTGACCGCCGGCGACGCAGTGTCGCTCGGGAGCGCGTCGTGATCGTCGCGCGAACCGTGACCGAGGTCAGGGCGGCGCTGGCCGACCGCGGCGAGGGTGCCGTCGGGCTCGTCCCGACGATGGGTGCCCTGCACGGCGGGCACCTCGCGCTGCTCGCCGCTGCGCGCGAGCGGTGCGACGCGGTCGTCATGAGCCTGTTCGTCAATCCCGCCCAGTTCGGCGAGCACGCCGATCTCAACGGCTACCCCCGGGACGAGGGCCGAGACCTCGAACTGGCGCGTGTGGCGGGGGTCGACGTCGTCTTCGCCCCCTCTGCGGCGGAGATGTATCCGCCCGGTTACCAGACGTGGGTCGAGGTGACCGAGCTGGGCGCGACGCTCGAGGGCGTCTACCGGCCGGGCCATTTCCGCGGCGTCGCGACCGTCTGCCTGAAGCTGTTCACGATCGTCCGGCCCGACCTCGCGTTCTTCGGCCAGAAGGACGCCCAGCAGGTCGAGGTTCTGCGCCGGATGATCTCGGACCTGCACCTCGAGCTCGAGCTCGTCGTCGTGCGGACCGTCCGCGACGCCGACGGGCTCGCTCTCTCGTCGCGGAACGCCCGCCTCTCGCCGGAGGAGCGGAGGCGGGCCCTCGCGATCCCGCGCGCACTCGCGACGCGGGATGCTGCGACCGCGCGCACGATCCTGGAGGCCGCCGGCCTCGACGTGGACTACGTCGAGGCCGCTCCGTTCGAGCCCCCCACGTTCGCCGCCGCCGTTCGCGTCGGCTCCACCCGGCTGATCGACAACGTCCCACTGGAGGAGGAACCGTGAGCACCCGTCCCCGCACGCCCGGGCCCAACACGCCCGCTCCGGGCAAGCTCCCGATCACCGAGCTCGCCCAGCTCAAGACCAGGCGGCAACCGATCGTGATGGTCACCGCCTACGACGCGCCCTCCGGCCGCCTCGCCGACGAGGCGGGCGTCGACCTGATCCTCGTCGGCGACTCCGCCGCGATGACCGTTCTCGGACACGACTCGACGGTGCCTGCGTCGATGGACGAGATGATCGTCCTCACGCGCGCCGTCACCCGGGGATCGCACCGGCCGCTCGTCGTCGCGGACATGCCCTTCGGGTCGTTCCAGGTCTCGGACGCCGATGCCGTGGCGAACGCGATCCGCTTCGTCAAGGAGGCCGGGGCTGACGCCGTCAAGCTCGAGGGCGCCGGCCCGTCGCTGTCGCGCGTCGCGGCGATCGTCGACGCCGGGATTCCCGTGATGGGCCACATCGGCCTCACGCCGCAGTCGGCGACGGCACTCGGGGGGTTCAAGGCCCAGGGACGTACGGCCGAGCAGGCGCGGCGCCTCGTCGACGAGGCGCGCGCACTCGAGGCGGCCGGCTGCTTCTCGCTCGTGCTCGAAGCGGTACCCGTGGCGGTCGCCGAGGAGGTCACGCGGCAGCTGACGATTCCGACGATCGGGATCGGCGCCGGAGGCGTGACGGACGGGCAGGTGCTCGTCTGGCACGACCTCCTCGGCCTGTACGACGGTCGCTCACCTCGCTTCGTCAAGCGATACGCGGACCTCGCCACGACGATCCGTGACGCGGTCGCGGCCTACGCCGACGACGTGCGCGAGGGACGCTTCCCGGAGGACGTCCACACGTACGGGATGTCCGACGAGGAGCTTCGCGCGTTCGAGGCGGCGGTCTCGCCGCCGCTCTGAGTCACAGGGCCGTCGGGAGGACCGCGAACGCCGCGACGAGCACGGCGGCGAGGAGCATCGCCGCGACGACGCCCCGCCAGGGGAGGCGAAACGTCGTCCGCAGCCCGAGGGCCACGAGGGCGACCGACCACAGGGCGAACGCGAGCCCGATCGCGACGACCACGCCCCGCCCCGTTCCCGTGTCGTCTCCGCCGGTGCGGAACCAGTCCCACCCGTAGCTGAGCGCCACCGTCGGCACGACGACCGCAAGCGAGAGGGCGAACGGGACGGCGGCGAAGGCGACGAGCTGCCGCGCGATGCGGAACCGCGCGTCGACGCCGGCAGCCTTCGCCCCGAGCCAGAGCGCGACGCCGAAGAGGAAGTACCCGGCAGCGCCGTAGAAGAGCCCTGCGACGAAGGTCACGACGAGGAGCACGAGGGTGTCGACGGTCGAGTCGTCCATGACCGTCCCCCATGCCGGCGTCAGGATGACCGCCGCGACCCCGGCGAGGATCGTGATCCCGAGCACCGGCTCGGAGCGGGCGTCGACGTCGACGTCGTCGTCGTTCGCGAGCGCGGCGAACACCGTTTGCGGCGCCGTCAGCACGCGCGGCACCCGGCGCCACCAGTCACGCGTCGCGGGCTCGCCCGAACGGGCGAGCTCGGCGCCCCGGCGGTCGGCCTGCGCGACGCGCTTGACGGGTCGGTGCTCGCTCACACCCCGAGGGTACGCGGTAGCCGTCAGGCCGCCGCTGCAGCCGGCTGCGCGAGCACGCTTTGCAGGAACTGCCCGGTGTGCGACTCCTCGACCTCGGCGACGTCCTCGGGCGTCCCGGTCGCGATCACCTCGCCGCCGGCCTCGCCGCCCTCCGGGCCGAGATCGACGATCCAGTCCGCCTGCTTGATGACGTCGAGGTTGTGCTCGATCACGAGGACGGTGTTCCCGGCGTCGACGAGCCGCTGCAGGACCTCGAGCAGCTTCTCGATGTCCGCGAAGTGGAGGCCCGTCGTCGGCTCGTCGAGGATGTAGAGCGTCCGTCCGGTCGCGACCTTCGAGAGCTCGGCGGCGAGCTTGACCCGCTGCGCCTCGCCGCCCGAGAGCGTCGTCGCCGGCTGGCCGAGCCGGATGTAGTCGAGCCCGACGTCGTGCAGCGTCTGCAGACGGCGGCGGATCTTCGGGATCTTCGCGAAGAACTCGAGCGCCTCCTCGACCGACATCTCGAGCACGTCGGCGATCGACTTCCCCTTGAACCGCACCTCAAGCGTCTCGCGGTTGTAGCGCCGTCCGTGGCACGTCTCGCACGGCACGTAGACGTCGGGCAGGAAGTGCATCTCGATCTTGATCTGGCCGTCGCCCTTGCACGTCTCGCACCGCCCGCCGCGCACGTTGAACGAGAAC
The DNA here is from genome assembly GCA_036265415.1 of Gaiella sp. GTDB lineage: Bacteria > Actinomycetota > Thermoleophilia > Gaiellales > Gaiellaceae > Gaiella. Next base: position 9,892 of record DATAPC010000011.1, on the reverse strand, counting down.
CGCCCGGGCTTGTAGCCGCGTACCTTCGCCTCCGGCGTCAGCGAGTACAGCTCGCGGACGTGGGTGAAGAGGTCGGTGTACGTCGCGGGGTTCGAGCGCGGCGTGCGGCCGATCGGCGTCTGGTCGATCTCGATCACCTTGTCGAAGCAGTCGATTCCCTCGACGGCGTCGTGCGCGCCCGGCTTCACGCGCGTCTTGTTCAGCCTGTTCGCGAGCGCCTTGTAGACGATCTCGTTGACGAGCGTCGACTTCCCCGACCCGGAGACGCCGGTGACGCAGACGAGCTTCCCGACCGGGAACTCGACGTCGACGTCCTTCAGGTTGTGCTCGCGGGCACCGAGGACGCGGAACCACCCGCGGTCCTCGACCCGACGCTCCGGGATCTCGATCCGCCTCCTCCCGGACAGGAAGTCGCCCGTCGCCGAGCGGCGGTTGCGCATCACGTCCGCCGCGGTTCCTTCGCCGACGACCTCGCCGCCGTGCTCGCCCGCTCCGGGGCCCATGTCGACGAGCCAGTCCGCGGTGCGCATCATCTGCTCGTCGTGCTCGACCACGAGCACCGTGTTCCCGAGGTTCCGCAGCCGCTCGAGGGTCGCGATCAGCCGGCCGTTGTCGCGCTGGTGGAGCCCGATCGAGGGCTCGTCGAGGATGTAGAGCACGCCCACCAGCTGCGAGCCGATCTGCGTGGCCAGCCGTAGCCGCTGTGCCTCGCCGCCGGAGAGCGTGCGCGCAGCGCGGTCGAGGTTCAGGTATCCGACCCCGACGTCGTCGAGGAACGTCAGCCGCTCGCGGATCTCCTTCAGGATCCGGCGGCCGATCAGCTCCTCCGTCGGCGTCAGCTCGAGTCCGTCGACGAACCGCAGCGCGGCCGTGACCGACTGCTGCGAGAACTCGTGGATCGACTTCGCGCCCACCGTGACTGCGAGCACCTCCGGCTTGAGCCGCGCCCCGTGGCAGACCGGGCAGGGCCGCATCGACATGTACTCCTCGATCCGCTCTCGCTGCTGGGACGAGTCCGTCTCGCGGTAGCGCCTTTGCAGGTTCGCGACGAGGCCCTCGAACGCCATCGTGTACTGCCGCTTGCGGCCCATGCGGTTGCGGTACGTGACGAGGATCCGGTCGCCGCCGGTGCCGTGCAGGAAGCGGTCCTGCGCCTCGCGGTCGAGCTCGCGCCACGGCGTCTGCAGGTCGATCTCGTAGCGGTCGGCAATCGCCTTGATGACGGACTCGTAGAAGCCCTGCCCGCCGAGCGACCACGGGACGAGCGCGCCGTCCTCGAGCGAGAGGCTCGGGTCGGGGACGAGCAGGTCGGGGTCGATCTCGAGCTGAGACCCGAGCCCCGTGCAGCGCGGGCATGCCCCGTGCGGCGCGTTGAACGAGAAGATGCGGGGCTCGAGCTCGGGCAGCGAGACGCCGTGCTCGGGGCACGCGAAGTTCTCGCTGAAGAGGTACGACTCGCCGTCGACGACGTCGATCCCGACCAGGCCTTCCGCGAGGCTGGCAGCGGTCTCGATGGACTGGGTCAGACGCTGACGGAGGTCGGGTTTCATCACGAGACGGTCGACGACGACCTCGATCGTGTGCTTGAACTTCTTGTCGAGCGGGATCTCCTCCTCGAGGAGGCGCTGCTCGCCGTCGACCTTGACGCGCGTGAAGCCGTCGCGGCGGAGCTCCTCGAGCACCTCCCGGTACTCGCCCTTGCGGTCGCGCACGACGGGCCCGTTGACGGTGAACCTCGTCCCCTCCGGGAGTGCGAGCACCTGCTCGACGATCTGGTCGAGGCTCTGCCCGGCGATCGGCCGCCCGCAGATCGGGCAGTGCGGGCGCCCGACCCGCGCGTAGAGCAGGCGCAGGTAGTCGTAGATCTCGGTCACGGTGCCCACGGTGGAACGCGGGTTTCGCGAGGTCGTCTTCTGGTCGATCGAGATCGCCGGGGAGAGCCCGTCGATCGAGTCGACGTCCGGCTTCTCCATCATCTGCAGGAACTGGCGCGCGTACGCGGAGAGCGACTCGACGTAGCGGCGCTGTCCCTCGGCGTAGATCGTGTCGAAGGCGAGCGACGACTTGCCGGACCCGGACAGCCCGGTCACGCAGACGAGCGCGTTGCGCGGCAACGCGACGGTGACGTTCTTGAGGTTGTGCTCGCGGGCCCCGTGCACGACGAGCTGGTCGGCCGACATACGCCACCCATTCTAACGGGAGAACATACGTTCGTGCAAAGGGCGCGGGGGCTGGTTCGGTAGTTCGCCCCTCGTCGGGAGGGGATCTCCCCGATGGCGGCCGAGGCGACGCGGCATAGCGTCAAGGGTGGCCGCCGTCATCGGCCGGTCGACGCCTGCGGGCGTCCATCACAGTGCCGGCCGCCTGTTAGTCGCCGATTGGACCGGGCGGCGAGGGTGAACGCATCGCTCGACATAGGACAAAGGAGGAGAGATGCGACGCATCGTGATCGCGACGGGCGCCGTCGTTGTCGTGCTCGCGACGGCACTCGCCGGAGCAACACCGATCCTGGCGGACGAGCCGCCGGCGACCGACCTCGTCATCGGCTACCCACCCACCTGCGACGACCCCGACGCCGTCTCGAACTCGGCCGTGGAATGCGCCGGGACCGAGCCCGTCGACTCCATCGGGCCGATCGCGTCGGAGATCCAGTCAGCCGCGGCGGCGACCGCGCGCGCCGACACCGCGCTCGTCGCCGCCGGCGGGCCGGAGGCGCTCCGGAAGAACTGCCGTCTCCACGCGGAGGTCTCGATCTACACGGACTCCGACTGGAACCGGCTCGCGCAGAACCTGGCCGCAGAAGCCTCGCACTGTGCGGACTACACGATCTCGCTTCCGGCGATCGCCGGGAACAAGACTCAGCCCCGCGGCGACCAGGCATGGCGGATCCGGTCGAACGGCCCACGATTCCACGCCGCTGCGGAGGCGAATCTCACCGCGTGGCAGACGTGGGTCACGACGAACGGAAAGACATGGGTTCAAGCCGGACAGGAGTTCCGGAAGCGGATGGTCACCACAGGCTATGACGTGTCTCTCGGCGACACCTGGGCGCTCAACGAGGTGCCCTCAGCTGTCCGTGTGGGCTCGGGGCAGGCGCGCCGCAACCTGCTCGACTTCCTGCGTGGGCTCTACGAGGGCGACGGAAGCGCCCCGACGAAGGGCCTCGTGTTCGTCGTCGGGTTCGGTCAGCGGACGCAGAACCTGTCCGTGTACCTGACGAACATGCGGAACTGGCTCGCTGACTCGGCCTTCTGGGACGAGGCCGGAGGCTACGTGCGGTTCTGGGCCCAGGAGGCGTACGGCGACGTCCGTGCGTGGGGCGTCCCGGACGCGCCACGGATGACCCGGGCGCAGCATCTGGCGGCGTACCTCATGCACCCGCTCGTTCTCGCGCGCGCGGGCGGCGAGCAGACCGCCGCAGCGGAGGCGTTCCTGCGGCGGACGTACCTGCCGCTCGCGAACGCGGCCTGGAAGTGGCAGACCGGCTTCGGCTTCACGGATGTCGACCAGCTGGTGATGCGACACTTCATCTCGGAACAGGTCTTCGCGATCCGGCACGACTCGGGTACGGACCCCGCCGCCGGACCGGAGGGCCGGCTGGGTTTCGCGTGGGCGCCCGAAGCGCGCGGGGAGAGCGACTTCCCGGCGAAGACGGCGGGGCTGCAGCAACGGCTCGCATCCGCGCTGGCGAATGCGTACGCCCAGGGGGGAAGCTCGCAGATGGGCGCGTGCGGCCCGCCGGGCGACCACGTCTGGTGCGAGGGATCGTACGACGGAGCGGCATTCAACGACGGCTGGGACGTCTTCTCGAACCCCTGGACGTAGCCACCGGGGACGAGCGTCCGGTGCCCGGCCTCGTGTCGGACACCGGGCGCCCGCGCGCCTGCGCTCAGGCCTTGCGGGCCCAGCGGCCGAAGACGAGGCCGCCGAGGGTGAAGCCGAGCCCGAACGTGCCGACGGCGAAGGCGCCGATCGCAACGCCCTTGCGCCACATCGACATCTGCTGCCAGCGGCCGAGCGCCTCGCGCTCCTCCTCCGTCAGCTTCTCGCCACGGCGCTGCTTGCGCAGCGCACCGCCCGCCTGCAGGCCGAGGTAGAGGTCGTCGAAGATCTCGGGACCGTCGGACACGGGACCGAGTGTATAGCCTCGTTCGGCTCGTGCCCGATGCGCCAGGCCACCGACCGGTCGTCGCCGCGTTCGACGTCGACGGCACCCTGACGACGCGCGACTGCGTCACGCCTTTCCTCCTGCGCACCGCCGGCATGCGGCTCTGGACGACGCTGCTCCGCCACCCCGTCGGGCTCGCCGGGGCCGCCCTCCACCGCGACCGGGACCGCCTCAAGGAGCTCGCCTGCAGCGCGCTCCGCGGCCGGGACGGAGCCGAGCTGGAGGGCTTCGGGGTGTCGTTCGCCGCCGAGATCGCGTCGAGCAGGTTGCGCGACGACACCGTCGCCCGGCTCCGTCGCCACCGCGCGCTCGGGCACACGGTGCTCCTCGCGTCCGCGTCGCTCGACGTGTACGTCGAGCCGCTCGCCGACCTGCTGCCCGCGGACGCCTACGTCTGCACGACGCTCGAGCGAGCCGCGGACGGGCGGCTGACGGGGCGACTCGCGGGCGGGAACTGCCGTGGTGCCGAGAAGGCGCGCCGGGTGCGGGAGTGGCTCACGGCGTCCGGCCTCGAGGAGGCGGAGCTCTGGGCCTACGGCGACTCCGACGGCGACACGGCGCTCCTCGACCTCGCCGACCACCCGTATCGCGTCGACGGCGTGCGTCTCGGTCCCGAGCCGCTCGTGGATCGCGCGGCGCCTGCGTGACGTCTACCATGGGCCCGCCGTGTCGGACGCCCTGACGACGCTTCGCCGCGAGCTGGCGCAGATCGAGGACCTGGTCGTCTCGGCGCGGGTCCTCGAATGGGACCAGTTCGTGATGATGCCGCCCGGCGGCGCGGAGACCCGCGCGGAGGGACTCTCCACGCTCCAGCGGCTGGCGCACGAGCTCTTCGTCCGCGACGAGATCGGCGAGCTGCTCGAGCAGCTCCGACCGGAGGTTGCAGACCTCGACCCCGACTCGGACGACGCGTGCCTGATCGCCGTCGCCAGGCGGGACTGGGAGAAGGCGCGACGCATTCCCGCCGACCTGCGCGCCGAGATGACGAAGCTGTCGTCGGAGGGGATGGAGGCGTGGGCCTCCGCTCGCGCGAACGACGACTTCGCGGCATTCCGGCCGTGGCTCGACCGCACGCTCGAGCTCAAGCACCGCTACGTCGAGTGCTTCCCGGCGACCGACGACCCGTACGACATCCTGCTCGACGACTTCGAGCAGGGCATGCGCACCGACGAGGTGCGCCGCGTCTTCGACCGGCTCGAGCCGGCGCTACGGGAGCTCGTCGCTGAGTCCTCGGACGAGGAGCTCGAACCGTTCGTCGCGGGGCCGTACTCGCGCGAGACGCAGCACGAGCTGTCGCTGGTCGTCGCCCGCGCGTTCGGCGCGCACGACGACGTCTTCCGCCTCGACCCGACGGTCCACCCCTTCTGCACGTCGTTCGCGACGCATGACGTGCGCATCACGACCCGCTACGCCGAGGACGACCTCCACGGGAGCTCGATCTTCTCGACGATGCACGAGGTCGGCCACGGGCTCTACGAGCACGGCGGAGATCGCGCGCTCGACCGGACGCCGCTCGCGACGGGGTGCTCGTCGGCGCTGCACGAGTCGCAGAGCCGCTTGTGGGAGAACGTCATCGGGCGCTCGCTGCCGTTCTGGCGCTGGTTCTATCCGCAGTTCCGTGACGGCTTCGCGAGCGCGCTCGCCGACGTCCCGCTCGAGCGCTTCCACCGCGCGATCAACCGTGCCCGGCCGTCGCTGATCCGCGTCGACGCGGACGAGACGACGTACGGGTTGCACATCATCCTCCGGTTCCAGTTGGAGCAGGAGCTGCTGTTCGGAGCTCTCGCGACGGCTGACCTCCCGGACGCGTGGAACAGCCGGATGGAGGAGCTCGTCGGAGTCCGGCCGCCGAACGACCGCCTCGGCTGCCTGCAGGACGTCCACTGGTCGGGCGGCATGTTCGGCTACTTCCCCACGTATCAGCTCGGGAACGTCCTCTCCGTCCAGATCTGGGAGCGCCTTCTCGCCGACCTCCCCGACGCGTACGAGCACGTCGAGCGCGGCTCCTTCGGCGACATCTACGAGTGGCTCCGCGAGCGCCTCTACCGCCACGGGCGCAAATTCACGCCGGGCGAGATGACGGAGCGTCTCGTCGGCGGCCCGATCGACCCCGAGCCGTACCTCCGGTACCTCGCGGACAAGAACGCCTCGCTCGCCGCCGCCTGACGTCGCCCTCGGCGGTTCGCCGTCACCCCGTGTTGCGCAGCGCGGCGGCGATGCCCGCAATCGAGCGCAGCAGCGGACGACGAGCCTCCTCATCGCCGGCGCGCCACCGCCCGAGCAGCTCGACCTGAATCGCGTTCATCGGGTCGACGTACGGGTTGCGCAGCCGGATCGACTGCTGCAGCACGGGATGGCGGTCGAGGAGCTCGCGGGCCTCGACGATCTCGAGCACGGCGGCGGAGGCGCGATCGTGCTCGGCTCGCAACGCCGCGAAGACCCGTGAAGCGAGCCCGGCGTCGTCGACGAGCTCGAGGTAGCGCTCGGCGATCCCCATGCTCGACTTCGCGAGCGACATCTCGAGGTTCTCGACCAGGGCACGGAAGAATGGCCAGCCGCCGTAGAGCGAGCGCAGCTCGTCGACGGGCGCCGCCTCGAGACCGGAGCCCGCGCCGAGCCACGCGGGGACGATGCAGCGGGTCTGCGTCCAGGCGAACACCCAGGGGATCGCGCGCAGCGCCTCCAGCCCGCCGCGTGAGGAATCCGCTTCGACCGCCTCGGGCCGCGACGCCGGGCGCGACCCGATCTCGAGCAGGGCGAGCTCGTCGAGCGGCGTGAACGACCGCAGAAAGACTGGCAGCTCGGGGTCGTCCCAGACGGTCGACCGGTACGTCGCGTGGGCGGCGGCGGACACTTGCTCGATCGCCTCGCGCGCTCCGCCGGGAGCCTCCTGGACGACGCGGTTCGGGAACGCCGTGAGCAGCGTCGCCGCGAGTGCCGCCTCGAGGTTGCGTCTCGCGAGGCCGGGCAGCCCGTACTTGAACGCGATCGTCTCGCCCTGCTCGGTCACCTTCAGCCTGCCGTCCACGGCGTGCGGCGGCTGCGCCAGGATCGCCGCGTGCGTCGGGCCCCCGCCCCGTCCGGCGCTGCCGCCTCGGCCGTGGAAGACCGTCAGCTCGATACCCCGCTCGCCGGCGAGCCAGGCGAGCCGCTCCTGCGCGCGGAAGATCTCCCACTGGGCCGTGATGACGCCGCCGTCCTTGCCCGAGTCCGAGTAGCCGACCATGACCTCGAGCCGCGTCCGGGGGCTGCGCGCGAGCAGCTCCGCCACGAGCGACTCCGCGCCGTGCAGGTCGCCGATCGTCTCGAGCAGCGGGACGACCGTCACGTCGAGGCCGGCGCTCGCCGCAAGCTCCTCCGCGGCCACGACATCGTCCGCCGCGCGGGTCATGGACACGATGAGCGTGTCGATCGCCTCGCGGCCCCGTCGTCGCTGGACCTCGGCCGCCTCGCGCAGGACCTCGAGCACGCCTTCGGGGTCGTCCCGCAGCGTTCGCGAATGCAGGCGGAGGTCGAGCGACGGGCCGGTGAGACCGAACACGTCGATACGGCGACGGAGGCCTGCAAGTCCTCCGTCGGCGATCCGGCCGCCGCCGTGTGCCCGCAGGCTCCGCTCGACCAGGTCGAGCTCGTCGCGAAGCTCCGCGACCGAGGCGTAGCCGTCGGCGCCGAGGCGCTCCCAGATCGCCGTGAGCCGCCGGCGGTACGGCTCGGTCGGATTGCGGTCTGCCGCGAGGGGCACGTCCGCGACCGTGGGATCGGCGTCGACGAGTGTGCTCGACATGCCCCACGAGACCGCGAGCTCGCGGACGTCACGGCGGAGCAGCTGGCGCACCACGGCGGCGCCGCGCTCGACGGCTTCCCGGACGGTCGCCGCGCCTGCGTTCGGGTTCCCGTCCATGTCGCCGCCGATCCAGGTCCCGAAGCGGAGCGGCGCGCCTGCGAGTCGCTCGTCCCAGACGTCCTGCAGCGCGGCGGCGGCGTCCCAGAGGCTGTCCTCGAGGAACCAGAGCGCCTGGCGGATCTCGTCGACGACGCGGGGACGCGCCGAGCGCACCTCGTCGGTCTGCCAGAGGATCGTCACCTCCTCGGCGAGCTCTCGCTCACGATCGGATCGCTCGCCGGGCGTCAGCCGGACGTCGTCCAGCTCCTCCAGCAGGCCGGCGATCCGCCGGTGCTTCTCGAGGATCGTCCGTGGCAGCGCCTCGGTGGGATGGGCGGTGAGGACGAGCTCGACCGACACGCGGCCCGCCGCAGCCGCGACCTCGCCCGGCGAGACGCCCTCCTCGGCGAGAAGCTCGAGCGCCTCGTCCAGCGACTCCCGGAGCGTGCCGCCCGCTCGCTCGACGTCCCGCCGGCGGCGGACGCGATGGTGCTGCTCGGCGATGTTCGCGAGGTGGAAGTAGACGGTGAACGCCCGCAGAACCGTCGCCTGGGTCTCGACGTCGAGCCCCGCGATGGTCTCCGCGAGCGCGCGCGTCGCGCCGACGTCGCCGCGGCGCCCGAGCCGCGCAAGGAGCCGGATCCGCTCCTCGAGACGGTAGACCGCCTCGCCCTCTTGCTCCGCGAGCACCGTCCCGAGGATCTCGCCGAGCAGCCTGACGTTCGCCCGGAGCGGCGCGTCGGAAGGCTCGTCGCGAGGGCGGCTCACCGCCCCACTCTGCCCGCTCCGCTACGCGGCGACTCGGCCGAAGCGCTTCTCGGCGCGGGCGCGGGCCTTCGCGGCCTCGACGTCACGGTCGCGCGGCGGCGAGGCGGTGACGAGGTCCTCGAGCAGGTGGGCCGTGACGTGCGCGATGTCGTCGACCGCGCGCATGAAGACCGCCTCGTTCGTCTTGGACGGCTTCGTGGAGCCGCTCACCTTGCGGACGTACTGGAGCGCGGCGGCACGGATCTCCTCCGATGTCGCGGCCGGTTCGAAGTTGTGGAGCGTCTTGATGTTCCGGCACATGAGGTCTCCTCTCTGGTCAGCGGCAGCCGGTCGCGATCGCGAGGGCGCGGCAGACATGCTGCATTCGTTCCGGGCCGAGGGTACAGATCCGATCGACGAAGTACGCGTTCCGAACGACGCGCATGTTGTCGAACGAGAGAACGCATCTCTCGGGGAGACCGTCGTCGGGGCCGAGCTCGACCTCGGACGGGATCCCGCGGACGGTGCGCGTCGCGGGGCACCCCGAGCACGCGAGCCAGGCCCTCGATCGCCGAGTCGCGCGAGAGGACGAGGTGGGGACGCCGGCCGGCGGCGGGGTGATCCACCCACCAGACCTCACCGCGTCTCACCAGGGCTCCTCGCGGATCGATTCGATCGTGGCTACCTCGGCCCACTCGAGCTCCTCGTCCGTCCCCGGAACGCGCCTGTAGCCCTCGACGATCTCCCGGTCGATCCGCTCCCGCTCGAGCTCGGCGACGAGAAGATCGATCGCCTCGACGATCACCGCCGCCCGGCTTGCGCGTCCCGATGCGACGAGCTCGTCGATCGCGCGCACACGGTCTTCCGACATACGAACGGTAATCATCTTTGACGTACAGCTGGTATTACGCTAGCTGCGGGTGCCCGCGAGAGCGTTCAGCTCTCGACGGAGCTCCTTGATCTCGTCGCGCAGCTTGGCCGCGTACTCGAAGCGCAGCTCCTCGGCCGCGACGTACATCTCCTCCTCGAGCGTCACGACGAGCTTCTCGAGCTCCTCGCGGCTCATGCCCGAGACCTCCTGCTTCCCGCGGCGG
>DATAPC010000010.1:0-2268 GCA_036265415.1 Gaiella sp. | reverse complement strand
CTCCCGGTGCCCGGCACCGGCCGCGAGCGAAACGTCGTCTACGACGCGGGCGACGCGATCGAGTGCCTGCAGCGCGCCGGCGTCGACCTCGTGCTCTCCGGCCACAAGCACGTGCCGTACGCGTGGCGCCTCGAGGACCTCTTCATCGTCAACACGGGCACGGTCTCCTCGCTGCGACTGCGCGGGAACACCAGGCCCTGTTACAACATCGTCGAGATCAACGGCGCCCACGTCGACGTCTGGCGCAAGTACCCGTTCCACGGGTCGGAGCGCATCATCCAGTTCTCCACCGACACGCTGTCCTTCGAGAAGTACACGGCGCGGATCGAGTCCGAGGTGACCTCGAAGTCGTGAAGGCGATCGCGCTCATCGACGGCGAGCATCGCGGAGACGTCGTGCGGGACGCGCTCGCGGAGCTGCCGTTCGAGTTCGTCGGGGCGATCCTCGTCGGCGGCACCGAGAAGCTGCACGGTGGCGAGGACTACGGCGTGCGGCTCGTGGAGTCGCTCGACGACGTCGGCGCCGAGGCGGTGGTCGATCTCTCGGACGAGCCGGTGCTGGGGCCGCGCGAGCGGATGCGCTGGGCGAGCGAGGCTCTCGCGCGCGGGCTCGAGTATGTGGGCTCCGACTTCAAGTTCCGCCCGCCGGAGTTCCTGCCGTTCCCGTCGGTGCCTTCGGTGGCCGTGATCGGGACGGGCAAGCGGATCGGGAAGACGGCCGTGACGGGTCACGTCGCGCGGCTGCTGGCGGAGCGCCGCGACGTCGTCGTCGTCTCGATGGGGCGGGGCGGGCCAGCGGAGCCGGAGGTCGTCGAGGTGCAGCCGACGCTCGAGCGCCTCGTGGAGATCTCTCGCGCGGGCGGGCACGCGGCTTCGGACTACCTCGAGACGGCCGCGCTCGTCGGCGTTCCGACCATCGGTTGCCGCCGCGCGGGCGGAGGCTTCGCCGGAGAGGTGTTCGCGTCGAACCTCGGCCGCGGAGTCGAGCTCCTGGAGGAGCGGAAGCCGCAGATCGCGGTCTTCGACGGCAGCGGCGCCGCGATCCCGCCGGTCTCCGTGAACGCGCGCGTGCTCGTCGTCGGCCCGCAGCAGGACGCGACCGCCTATCTCAACCCGTATCGCGTCTTGATCTCGGATCTCGTCCTGCTCGTCGGCGGCGGCGACAGCGAGGCGGTTCGTGAGCTGAAGAACATTCCCGTGATCCCGGTCGAGCTTCGGCTGAGGCCCGTGGCTCCGGTCGAGGGCCGACGCCTCGCCGTCTTCACGGCCGGCCCGGCTCCGGTCGACCATCTGGGCGCAGACGTCGTCCACGTCTCCCGGAACCTCGCCGACCGCGCGGCGCTGCGCGAGGAGCTGCAGCGCGTGGACGCGGACGTGTTCCTGATCGAGATCAAGGCCGCGGCCATCGACGTCGTCGCCGAGGCGGCGCTCGAGCGCGGAGCGGAATGCGTCTTCGCCATGAACGACGTGCAGCCGCTGGACGCGAGCATCGACCTCGACGCGGAGCTGCTCGCCCTCGCCGAATCCGCGACCGCGCAGCCGGTGGCCGGATGACCGAGCGCAGGCGCACCGACCCGCTGCCGCTCGGCGGCGACGAGCCGTTCTCGAAAGGCCTGATGGCCCGGGCGCTGATGAGCGTCGGCGTCTCCGCCGTGCGCGCGTACGAGGTCGCGCGCCGGGTGGAGAAGGACATGCAGGACCGGAACGCCGACACGGTCGGGCTCGACCGCCTGGAGGAGGTCAGCGAAGACGTGGTGGGCGAGGGGGAGGGGAGCAAGGCGATCGAGCGCCTCCGCCGCTACTCCGAGCTCGCCGAGCTCGACCTCCCGATCATCGTCCTCATCGGCGGCGCGACGGGAACCGGGAAGTCGACGGTCGCCACCGAGGTCGCGTACCGGCTCGGCGTCACGCGCGTCACGTCGACCGACTTCGTCCGCCAGACGCTCCGAGCGTTCTTCAGTACCGAGTTCATGCCGTCGATCCACCACTCGAGTTTCGAGGCCGGGCGCGCACTCGGGAGCGCCGAGACCGAGGAGGTCGACCCGCTCCTGCACGGGTTCCTCGACCAGACGCGGAACGTCCTCGTCGGCGTGAACGCGGCGATCGAGCGCTCGCTCGCCGAGGGCTGGTCGACGGTGCTCGAGGGCGTGCACCTCGTGCCCGGGATGGTCGCGCCGATCAGCGACGCGCTCGTCGTCCAGTGCGTGCTCGCGATCAAGAGCGAGGACGCTCACGCGAGCCACTTCTGGATTCGCGACGTCGCGTCCGA
>DATAPC010000009.1:0-4861 GCA_036265415.1 Gaiella sp. | reverse complement strand
CTGCTCGTCGTCACCGCGGCGAACGGGGGCGGCGTGATCGGGGTCCTTCTCGGCGGACTGTTCGTCGCGCTGGGGGTCGCGCGGATCCAGCTCGAGCGCAAGCGCGGAGCCCGCTGATGGCGCGGAAGGTGAGGGGCTTCGAGCGGGTGCTCGACGCACCGGCCCTGTTCGCGATCGCGTACGGCGAGATCGGGTCGTCGATCTACCTCGCGCTCGGGATCGTCGCGGCCTCCGCGCTCGGGCTGACGCCGCTCGTCCTCGCCGCCACGGGGCTCGTGTTCTGCCTCGTTGCGCTGTCCTACGCCGAGGGTACGGCGGCGATCCCCGAGACGGGCGGCGCCGAGACGTTCACACGGCGCGCCTACAACGACCTCGTCGGCTTCGTCACGGGATGGTCGCTCTTCCTCGACTACCTCATCGTGATCGCGCTCTCGGCGCTCTTCCTCCCGCACTACGTCGGCGCAGCGCTCGAGACGGATGCGTTGCGCGACCATCCGTGGGACATCGTCGTCGCGGTCACGGCGATCACGGTGATCGGGTTCATCCGTCTCGCTCGGCGGTCACGGCTGCACCGGCCGGCGCTCGTGGTCGCCCTGCTCGACCTGCTCGTCCAGTCGCTCATCGTGGTGCTCGGCCTCGCGCTCCTGTTCTCGCCGACGACCCTCGTCGACGGCCTGTCGCTGGCGCCCGGCCAGGACTGGCTCGACGATCTCCTTTTCGCGATCCCGCTCGGCTTCCTCGCCTACACCGGCCTCGAGACGGTGGCGAACCTCGCCGAAGAGGCACGAGAGCCGGGTCGCACGCTGCCGCGTTCGCTGTTCTCGGCGATCGGGCTGGTGGTGATCCTCACCGTCCTCGTCGCCGTCGTGGGCGTCACGGCCTTCCCGGCTGCGGACGACGGCACGTCGGAGCTCGGCAGCACGTGGCTCGAGGCCCCGCTGGTCGGGATCGTCACCGCCTTCGACGGCGAGCTGCCGTCGAGCCTCGTCGAGGTGCTCAGGATCGCGGTCGGCCTGTCGTCGGCCCTCATCCTCGTGATGGCGATTACGACGTCGATCTCGGGCTGCGCGCGCCTCGCCCACTCGATGGGGACCCACGGCATGCTGCCGCGCGCGATCGGCCGCTTCGAGCGCCGGACACTCGTCCCGCGGCAGACGATCGCCGCGATCACCGCCGTCGCGATCGGGATCGTCCTCGTGGGAGCCGCGATCGGAGACGAGGCGAAGCTGCTCGCGAGCACCTACTCGTTCGGCGTCCTGCTCGCCTTCACGCTCGCCCAGCTCGCGGTGATCCGGCTGCGCCGGCTCGAGCCGGACCTCCCGCGTCCGTTCCGCGCCCGGCCGGACGTGCGGATCGGCGGCGTCGAGGTGCCGCTCGCGGCGCTGATCGGGGCTCCGCTGACCGGCGCGATCTTCGTCCTCGCGATGGTGACGCACGAGGGGGCCCGCTACGCCGGCCCGGCCTGGCTCGCGATCGGGCTCGTGGTCTACGCAGGAACCCGTGTGCGCGAGCGCAAGGGGATCCTCGAGGACGTCGACCCGCGTGCCGCGCTGCCGGTCGGCGCGTCCTTTCGCCGCATCCTCGTGCCGATGAAGCTCGGTGACATCGGCGAGGAGATGGTGGCGACGGCGGTCGCGCTCGCCAAGGAGAGCGGCGCCACGATCGAGGCGATCACCGTCGTCCAGGTGCCGCGCGAGCGGGAGCTCGGCGCGCCGCTGCCACGCGACGTCGCCGAGGAGGCAGATGCCTCGGTCGCGGAGGCGCGCGCACTCGGCGAGGAGAACGGCGTCGACGTACGCGCCGAGGCCGTTCACGCCCGCTCGATCGGCCATGCGATCGTCGAGGAGGCGACCAGCCGGAGCGCCGACCTGATCGTGCTCGGCTCGTCGCCGCGCTGGCGGAGGCAGTCGCGGTTCTTCTCGCCGACCGTCGACCACGTCCTGCGTCACGCGCCCTGCGAGGTGCTCGTCGTCGCGTTCCCCGAGGGGGTGTTCGACGAGTAACCTCAACGGGATGAAGGCAGTGGTCATCGGGTGCGGCAGGGTCGGCGCCTCGGTCGCGAAGCAGCTCGCCGGCGACGGCTGGGACGTCACGTGCGTGGACGACGACGAGCTGGCGCTCACCCGCCTCGGCGACTGGCGCGGCGGCTTCGTCGTCGGTCACGGGATGGACCTCGACGTGCTCGATCGCGCCGGCGTGGCGAAGGCCGACGCGGCGGTCGTCTCGACCGACGGGGACAACTCGAACATCGTGATCGGGCAGATGCTCCAGCTGCGCTACGGGATCGGCTGCGTCGTCGTCCGCATCTTCGACCCGCGCCGCGCGGACTTCTACGCTGAGCGCGGACTCAGGACGGTGTGCCCGACGAAGACGTCGATCGCGACGCTCGCCGACATCGTCCGAGCGTGCGACGCGGCCCCGGTCGGAAGCGCGGGCTGAACCGTGTACGCGATCGTCGCAGGGGGCGGGAAGGTCGGCGCGAACATCACTCGCTCGCTCGTGCAGATGGGGCACGAGGTGACGCTGATCGAGCAGCGCCGCGACCGGTGGGAGCAGCTGGAGGCAGAGCTCGGGCCGATCGTCCTGCAGGGCGACGCCACCGAGCTCCACATCCTCGAGCGGGCCGGCATCGCGCGGCCGCCGGAGATCCTGCTCGCGGTGACCGGTGACGACGAGGACAACATCGTCATCTCCCAGATCGCCAAGGAGGGCTATCACGTGCCCAAGGCGATCGCCCGCGTCAACGACCCGCGGAACCAGCCCTATTTCGACGTCCTCGGGATCACGCAGACGGTCTGCGCCACGTCCGGCCTCCTCGGCCTCGTCGAGCACGAGGTGCCCGAGCACGGCTTCGTCAAGCTGCTCGAGCTCCGCGGCGAGGGCCTCGAGCTCGTCGAGCTCCACGTCCCGCCCGACGCCCCGGCGGCGGGCAAGCGGGTCGCCGGGATCTCGCTTCCCGACGGGGCGAAGCTCGTGTCCGTGATGCGGAACGGGGTCGGTGAGATCGCCAGGGACGACACCGTGATCAGGCCGGGCGACCAGGTCGTCGCGATCCTGAAGCCCGGCGTCGAGGACCGCGTGCGCCGCGCCGTCGTCGGGTAGACCGCCGACCACACCCACCGCCGCGCAGCGGCGACTCAGGAAGAATGGGCGAGGATGACGCTCGCCGAGCTCGCCGTCACCATCGGAGTGCTTGGCGTTCTCGGGCTTACGGCGAGCAGGTTCGGGCTCTCCGCGATCCCCGCGTATCTCTTCGCCGGGATCATCCTCGGGCCGAACGAGCCGGACATCGTCCAGCTCGTCAAGCCTTCGGAGGTGACGCACTTCGTCTCCGAGATCGGGCTCATCTTCCTTCTGTTCTTCCTCGGGCTGGAGTTCAGCCTCGAGCGACTCGTGCGGAGCGGCCGGCACGTAGGCCTGGGCGGCGCGGCGGATCTGATCGTCAACGTCGGGCTCGGCCTCCTCGTCGGGTTGATCGCCTTCGGCCCGTCGTTCGCCGCGCTCGTCCTCGCCGCCTGTATCTACGTCTCCTCGAGCGCGATCGCGGTGAAGGCGCTGATCGACTTCCGGCGCCTCGCGGACGACGAGACCGACCTCGTGCTCGCGATCCTCCTCTTCGAGGACATCGCCATCGCCGCGATGCTCGGATTCGTGGCGACGGGCGGCGGCGGCGTGGCGGAGACCGCGGGCGTCACGACGAAGGCGTTCGTGTTCGTCGCCGCGTCGCTCGCGGCCTCGCGCTTCCTCGGCGCCTGGATCGGCCGGCAACTCGGCCGGCTCGAGCTCGAGTTCTTCCTCCTCGCCGTCTTCGGCTTCGTGATCGCGATGAGCGCGATCGCGATGGAGCTCGAGCTCTCCGAGGCGATCGGCGCGCTGATGGCGGGCGTGATCCTGTCGGAGAGCGGCGTTCGCGAGGAGATCGAGCAGCGGTTCTTCGCGATGCGCGACATCTTCGCTGCGTTGTTCTTCTTCGCGTTCGCGCTGACGATCGACCTCTCGCGCTGGAGCGATCTCGGCTGGATCGTCGCGATCGCGATCGTCGCCACGCTCATCGGCAAGCTGGGCGTCGGTGTCGTCGCCGGGCGCCTGGGCGGCTTCTCGGTGCGTCAGGGGATCAATGCAGGCGCCGCACTCGTCGCCCACGGCGAGTTCACGATCATCCTCGCCCAGCTCGCAGCCGGAAATGCCGCACTGAGCCTCGAGCAGCGTGACGACATCGTCGCGTTCGCCGGCCTCTACGTGCTGGCGAGCGCGACGGTCGGCGTCGTGCTGATGAAGGAGTCGAAGCGGCTCGGGCGCATGCTTCGGCCGGCGGTGGCACTGGAATGAGCCTCGTGATGCTTGACTGTCGGATGAAGGAGAGTCGATGCCACTCGAACTGAAAGAGACGCGCCTGCCGGGGGTGGGCGTGAAATGGACGATGACGCCGTCGGCCGGAAGCCGCATCACGGTCATCCAGCACAACGACGGCGACCGGGAGGTCTACATCCACCGCCGCGGGAGCGACGAGGAACCGGCCGCGGTGCTCGAGCTGCACGACGATGAGGCGCGGCAGCTCGGCGCGCTCCTCGGCGGCGCGTACGAGCGGCCGAAGATCGTCGAGGAGCTGGAGATGGCCCTCGGCGAGTTCCAGATCGAGTGGATCAGGGTCCCGAACGACAGCTGGGTCAACGGGCGGACGCTTGCCGACTGCGGCTTCCGCAAGCGGACCGGCGTCACCGTGATCGCCATCCTGCGAGAGTCGGAGTCGATCGCGGGCGCGCAGCCGGACGACGTGATCCTGGACGGTGACACGATCGTCGTCGTGGGCAAGGCTGGCCAGTTCGGCGCGGTCCGGAAGCTTCTCGCCGAAGGGCCGGGC
>DATAPC010000008.1:0-20459 GCA_036265415.1 Gaiella sp. | reverse complement strand
GCGGGCTCGAAGTACCGCGGCGAGTTCGAGGAGCGCCTGAAGAAGGTGATGAAGGAGATCACCCAGCGCGGCGACATCATCCTGTTCATCGACGAGCTCCACAACCTCGTCGGCGCGGGTGCCGCGGAGGGCGCGATCGACGCAGCCTCCATCCTCAAGCCCGCGCTCGCCCGCGGTGAGCTGCAGACGATCGGCGCGACGACGCTCGACGAGTACCGCAAGTACCTCGAGCGCGACGCGGCGCTCGAGCGCCGCTTCCAGCAGGTGCGGGTCGAGGAGCCGACCATCGACGAGACCGTGCAGATCCTCCGCGGCCTCCGCGACCGCTACGAGGCGCACCACCGGGTGAAGATCACGGACGAAGCCCTGCAGGCGTCGGCGGTCCTCGCGGACCGCTACATCCAGGACCGCCACCTGCCCGACAAGGCGATCGACCTGATCGACGAGGCCGGCTCGCGCGTCCGCATCCGGACGATGTCCGCGCCGCCGCGGTACCGCGAGCTCGAGGAGGAGATCGAGACCGTCCGCGCCGACAAGGAAGCGGCGATCGAGGCGCAGGAGTTCGAGAAGGCCGCGTCGCTCCGCGACAAGGAGCGCAAGCTCTCGCAGAAGAAGAAGGAGCTCGAGGAGCGCTGGCGCAACGAGGCCGACGAGGAGCAGCCGGAGATCGGCGAGGACGAGATCGCCGACATCGTCTCGATGTGGACGGGCATCCCCGTCTTCAAGCTCACCGAGGCGGAGTCCCAGAAGCTCGTCCGCATGGAGGAGGAGCTCCACAAGCGGGTCATCGGCCAGGAGGCTGCGATCGTCGCCGTCTCGAAGGCGATCCGCCGCGCCCGCGCGGGAATCAAGGACCCGAAGCGACCGACCGGCTCGTTCATCTTCCTCGGCCCCTCGGGGGTGGGGAAGACCGAGCTCGCACGGACGCTCGCCGAGTTCCTGTTCGGCGACGAGGACGCGATGATCCAGGTCGACATGTCGGAGTACATGGAGAAGCACTCCGTGTCCCGGCTCGTCGGCTCGCCGCCCGGCTACGTCGGGTACGACGAGGGCGGCCAGCTCACCGAGGCCGTGCGGCGGAAGCCGTACTCGGTGCTGCTGCTCGACGAGATCGAGAAGGCCACCCGGACGTGTTCAACATCCTCCTCCAGATTCTCGAGGACGGGAAGCTGACCGACGCCCAGGGGCGCAAGGTCGACTTCCGGAACACGATCGTGATCATGACCTCGAACATCGGGGCGGCGCAGATCTCGAAGAACCAGTCGCTCGGCTTCGCGATCGGCGACGAGCAGGGCCTGTCGTACGACGACATGAAGTCGCGCGTGATGGGCGAGCTGAAGAAGGTCTTCCGGCCCGAGCTGCTCAACCGCATCGACGAGATCATCGTCTTCCACAAGCTCGAGAAGGGCGAGATCCTCCAGATCGTCGACCTGATGATGAAGCGACTCCGCGACCAGATGTCGGTGCACGGCGCAACCGTCGAGCTCACGCAGGAGGCGAAGGAGCTCCTCGTCGAGGAGGGCTACGACCCGGCGATGGGCGCCCGTCCGCTTCGCCGCGCGATCCAACGCCTGATCGAGGACCCGCTCGCCGACTTCGTCCTCGGCCGCGAGCTCACGGACGGCTCGACGATCGTCGTGGACCGCCGGCTCGATCCGGGGCCGGACGACCCGAAGGTCGAGATGCGCGTGATCGAGGGCGAGGTACAGCCCGAGCCCGTGACGGTGCCGCCGGACGAGCCGGCGACGCCCGAGGACGAGCCGGCCGAGTAGTCCGCAGGCGTCAGCCGCAGAACGCCGTCTCGAGCAGGCGCCGGAAGGCCGTGTCCGCTGTCGGCGAGAGCGGGTAGCTGTTCGTCATCGCGACGACGCGCCTTCGGCCGTCGGACGTCGACCAGGCCGCCGAGACTGTCCCGAGCACGTTTCCGGTGTGCCCGAGGGCCGTCCCGCACGGCGTGCGGAAGGCGGCGAGCCCGAGCCCGTAGCGAGCGCCGGGCGCGGGGCGCATCGCGCCGAGTAGCCGGAGCGGCAGGAGCCGTCCGCCGAGGAGGGCGGCGAAGAAGCGCGAGAGGTCCGGCGCAGTCGAGACGACAGCTCCGGCCGCCCAGGCCCACGAGGCGCTCGCACCGCTTCGATCCCGTGCGGTCGCGAGGCTGCCGACGATCCCGTCGTGGGCGCTCGGCGCATAGCCGTGTGCATGATGGCCGACGATCCGCGCGCCCGGAACGAAGCTCGTGTCATGAAGCCGGAGCGGCACGAAGATTCTCCGGCGGAGCTGCTCGCCGACCTTCGTGCCCGTGAGACGCTCGACGACGAGGCCCAGGAGGACGTAGTTCGTGCTGGCATAGGAGAAGCGCTCGCCCGGCGAGCCCGCCGGCCCCATCCCCAGGGCACGGCCGACGAGCTCCCGCGGGGTCCAGCGCCGGCGGGGCTCGCTCGCCGTCTGTCGGAGGAAGAGCTCGTCGGCCGCGTAGTCCGAGAGGCCGGAGGTGTGCGCGAGCAGCTGCCGGATCGTCACCCGTCCGGCGTTCGGCACGAGACCCGGGAGCAAGCGCCCGAGGCCGTCGTCGAGGCGCAGCCGGCCCTCGCGGACGAGCTGGAGGACGACGACGGCGACGAACGTCTTGGTGATGCTTCCCGCCCGGAAGCGGTCCCCTGCCCGGAGCGGCACGCGTCCTCGGAGCTCCGCGAGCCCGCGTGCGACCCGCATCCGAGACGCGCCATCCTCGACGAGAACGAGCGCGCCCGGGCTGCCTGCCCGCACGACGGCACTCAACGCGGGGCGAACGGCGTCGGCCGCGGTCGTCTCGTGTTCCGCCGCCGCGGATGCCGCCGTGCCGGTGACGGTCAGGAGGACGAGCATCCACGTGGCGAAGCGTCTCATCGCCCGAGGGTACTCCGGTCACGCGCCTCCGCTCCTCCGTCTTCGAAGAGTTCGGTAAGCCGTACGCGGGCGGAAACGCCCTGCTCGTACCCTCGAAAGCGGTCGCGGAACTGCGACACGACTTCAGGAGGACGGCCTGATGACCTCGATGTTCCCGGCGCACGCGCGCCACCGAGACGCTCTACCCCAGCTCGGGGAGACGCCGTTCCTGACGGACGGCGGCCTCGAGACGACGCTCATCTTCCACGACGGCCACGACCTGCCGTACTTTGCGGCGTACGACCTGCTCATACGGGACGGCGGGGAGGACGCGCTGCGCCGCTACTTCGAGCCCTACGTGCGCATCGCGCTCGCCCGTGAGATCGGGATCGTGCTCGAAACGCCGACCTGGCGCGCCAGCCCCGACTGGGCGGCGCGGATGGGCCATTCGGGCGACCGGCTCGAGGCGCTCAACCGTCGGGCCGTCGAGCTCCTCCACGAGCTCCGCGACGAGCTCGGGACGGAAGAGACTCCGATCGTGATCTCGGGCTGTGTCGGGCCGCGCGGCGACGGCTACGTCGTCGGTGCGACGATGACCGCCGACGAGGCCGCCAACTACCACGGCGCGCAGATCCGGTCGCTCGCCGAGGCCGGCGTCGACCTGGTGAGCGCGATCACCATGACCTATGCGGACGAGGCCGTCGGGATCGTCCGTGCCGCGCAGGCGGTGGGACTCCCCGTGGTGATCTCGTTCACCGTGGAGACCGACGGGCGCCTGCCCAGCGGTCAGCCGCTCGGCGACGCGATCGACGACGTCGACGCGCGCTCCGACGGTGCCGTCGCGTACTTCATGGTCAACTGCGCGCATCCGTCGCACTTCTACGACGTGCTCGAACCGGGCTCGGGCTGGACGGACCGGATCCGCGGGGTCCGCGCGAACGCCTCCAGGCTGAGCCATGCAGAGCTCGACGAGGCCGAGGCGCTCGACATGGGCGACCCCGAGGAGCTGGCGCACGAGTACGTCGCCCTCCGGGAGCGTCTTCCGCGTCTCACGGTGCTCGGAGGCTGCTGCGGCACCGATCATCGTCACATCGACGCCATGAGCGAGGCTTTCCTTGCTCGCGAGCAGGAGTCCGCCGAGCGGAATTCTGCCGCTTGATCCCCGCCTTCGGCCGGGCAGCCCTGAAGGCGCCCGCTGTCGCGGGCGCATGTGCCTTCTTCACCCACTCGGTGGGCATTGCGACGCTCTAGGCTTCGCCGATGGAGATCCGCCATGCCGAGCCCGCCGACTACGGCCGCGTCATCGGCCGCGTCAACGCGTGGTGGGGCGGGCGTGACATGGCGCCGATGCTGCCCCGGCTCTTCTTCGTCCACTTCGAGGGCACGAGCTACGTCGTCGACGGCGACGACGGGCAGCTGGCCGCCTTCCTGATCGGGTTCCTCTCGCAGACCGACCCCGACGAGGCGTACGTCCACTTCGTGGGCGTCTCGCCCGAGCATCGCGGTGAGGGGCTCGGGCGCCGGCTCTACGAGCGCTTCTTCGCGGACGCCCGCGCGGCAGGTAGGACGAGGGTGCGCTGCGTGACCTCGCCGGCGAACGGCGAGTCGATCGCCTTCCACGAGGCGCTCGGGTTCGAGGTGGAGCGCGTGGCGCACGACTACGACGGGCCGGGCGAAGACCGGGTTCTCTTCGTGAAGGCGCTCGGGTAGCTCGCACGGGCCGCGGCGGGGCAGAAGCGGCCGTCCGCTACCGTCAGCCGTTCCGGTGTCCGGCCCGTTCCTGTCCACCGTCAGACGGCCGCGTCGTCGTCGGAGAAGGGCGCTCGCCGCGCTCGCCGTGGCGGGTGCCGCGGTCATCGTCCTCGCCGCGGCGGTCGG
This sequence comes from Gaiella sp., assembly GCA_036265415.1. Taxonomy (GTDB): domain Bacteria; phylum Actinomycetota; class Thermoleophilia; order Gaiellales; family Gaiellaceae; genus Gaiella. Next base: position 15,719 of record DATAPC010000008.1, on the reverse strand, counting down.
CGCGATCGCCCTCCTCGAACGCGGCTCGCTGCCGCACGGCGCCACGGTCGGAGGCGTGGACGTCGGCGGGATGAGCGAAGACGAGGCTCGTGCGGCGGTCGCGCGCGAGGCTGCGGCGCGGGCGGCACGACCGATCCGCCTGGTCGCTCCCGGCGGCGAGCTCGCAGCGACCAGCGGTCGGGAGGTTCGCGCGGTGCCGCTCCTCGACGAGGCGGTCGACGAGGCCGCCGAGGAGGGCATCGTCGCACGCGTGCTCGACCGCGTCGCTCTGCGCACGGGGCCGAGCGTCGACCTGCGGTACCGGCTCGGACCGGTTTCGGTGGCGAAGCTCGCCGACCGCCTCGATCGCCGCTTCGGGACGCCATGGCGCGATGCACGCGTGGTCGTCGACGCCGAGGCTGTCCATGTCGTCGACGAGAGAGCCGGTGCCGGGGTCGACCGGCAGGCGCTGCGACGGCAGCTCCGGACGCTCCCGTCCCGCGTCGAGCTGGAGCTCGTCCCCGTCCGGCCCGTCGTCTCGCGCGCCGAGGCGGAGATCGCCCGTGCGCGCATCGAGCGGCTCCTCGACGGAGCGAGACGCGTCCGCTTCCGCGACGCGGAGGCGACGCTGACGCCGAAGCGCCTGCGCGGTCTTGTCCGCACCGAGCGGGAGGACGGCTCGCTGGGGGTTTCGCTCGAGCCCGAGGGGCTCGGTTCCTCGTTGCGCATCCGCCTCGGGCGCTTCGAGTCGGCGCCGCGCGACGCGTCGTTCGCCGTGGGCCCGGCGGGGGTCTCGGTCGTCCCTTCGAGGCCCGGACACGCGCTCGACGTGGAGCGGATCGGGCGGTCGCTCGTCTCGAACCTCGCTTCGACGACCCATCTCGCGCGGTTCCGGGCGACCGTGCCGGCATTCACGACGGAGGAGGCCGACAGGCTCGACGTCCGCGAGCTCGTCTCGGAGTTCACGACGTACTACCCGTGCTGCCAGCCCCGCGTGACGAACATCCAGCGGGCGGCAGAGCTGCTCGACGGGACGGTCGTGCTGCCCGGAAAGGCGTTCTCGCTGAACGAGGCGCTCGGCAAGCGGACGGTGGAGAAGGGGTTCGTCGCCGCGCCGCAGATCTTCGACGGGCGCCTCGAGGACGCGGTCGGTGGCGGCATCTCGCAGGTCGCGACGACGCTCTACAATGCCGCCTTCTTCGCCGGCGTGAAGCTGGTCGCGCACCAGGCGCACCAGTTCTACATCTCGCGGTACCCGATGGGCCGGGAGGCGACCGTCTCGTGGGGCGGCCCCGAGTTGATCTTCCGGAACAACTGGCCCGCGGCGATCCTGATGAAGGTCTCGGCGAGCGACTCGGGCATCACCGTTCGGTTCTACTCCCGCAAGCTCGGCCGGCGCGTCGAGACGGAGACCGGGAAGCCCTACGCGTACACCGCGCCCCGCACGATCCGCACGCTGAATTCGTCACTATCACCGGGATCGACCACGACGGTGCAGTCGTCGGGGGAGTCGGGGTTCACGGTTCAGTACACCCGGAAGGTGTTCCGTGCGGGGAAGCTGCTCGCGAACGAGCGGTACACGGTCCGCTACGACCCGCAGAACGCGATCGTCGAGGTCGGGCCGCCGAAGCAACCGGCGGCAACGCGGAAGAAGACGACGACGCCGGCGCCGCCGGAGGCGCCCTCCGACGGGACGGCGACCACCGGCGCCGGTTAACCCGGGCGCGGAGCGGCCGGGCGCAGCTCGATGAGGGCGTCGGCCGCGTCGTGGTCGACCTGGAGCGTCGTGTGCGTGATCTCGAACCGCGCCGCCAGCACGCGCTCGATCTCGCGGCGCAGCCCGTGGCAGTCCTCGCCCCGGCCCACGAGGACGTGAGCGGAGAGCGCGTCGAAGCCGGAGGTGATCGTCCACACGTGCAGGTCGTGGACGCTCGTGACGCCCGGAACCTCCGTGATCGCCCCCGCGACCACGTCGGCGTCGATCCCGGACGGCGTCTCCTCCATCAGGATCGCCGTCGAGTCGCGAAGGACGCCCCACGCGCTTCCGACGATGAGGAGCGCTATGAGGACCGAGACCACTGGATCGGCGACCGTCCAGCCGGTGACGAGGATCACCACCGCGGCCACGATCACGCCGACCGACCCGAGGAGGTCGGCGATCACGTGGCGGAAGGCGGCCCGCACGTTCAGGCTGTCGTGCTCGGAGCGCGCGAGGATCGCCGCCGACGCCACGTTCACCGCGAGCCCTGCCGCAGCGACCGCCAGCATCCAGCCCCCGAGGACGTCCGGCGGATTGCGGAAACGGCCGACGGCCTCCCACAGGATCCAGCCCGCGATGAGTACGAGAGTGAGCCCGTTGACGAACGCCGCGAGGATCTCCGCCCGCTGGAACCCGAAGCTCCTGCGCGGCGTCGAGGGTCTCGAGGCGAGCGTGAGGGCGACGAGCGCCAGGCCGATCGCGAACGTGTCGGAGAACATGTGCCCTGCGTCGGCGAGAAGCGCCAGGCTGTCGGTGAGAAACCCGCCGACGATCTCGACGACGGTGAAGCCGACCGTGAGGGCGAGCACGACCGCGAGTGCCCGCCGCGACGCCGCGCGATGGTCGTGCGCGTGCCCGTGGCCGTCCGTGCGGCCGCCCGTGTGGTCGATCGAGCTCACGGACGCAGGATAGGCGCCTCGCGCCGGATCTTCGCGCCGGCCCGCGCTGTCCGCGGCTCGGTGCCTCTTCGAGATGTGTTGCCAAGTCAGGCAGCAGTCCGTCCGACGCGCGCCCTATCATGGCCACATGGCCAAGGTCGTCGTCCAGTTCGGTTGCAGCGAGTGCGGCGCGACGACCGGCCGCTGGCTCGGCCGGTGTCCGGCCTGCGGCGCGTTCGGGACGCTCGTCGAGGAGCTGCACGGGCGCGACGGCGAGCCGGCGGCCGGTACGCCTCGGCTCCCGCAGCGTCTCGGCGACGTCCGCGCCGAGGAGGCCGCCCGGCTCGAGACCGGCGTGCCGGAGCTCGATCGCGTCCTCGGCGGAGGCCTCGTCCCCGCCTCGGTCGTCCTGGTCGGCGGCGAGCCCGGCGTGGGCAAGTCGACGTTGCTGCTCTCGGCCCTCGGCGCGGTCGCACGTAGCGGCCGCGACGCGCTCCTCGTCACCGGTGAGGAGTCGGTCGCCCAGGTCAGGCTCCGGGCCGAGCGCCTCGGCGGGGCGGACGACGTGCGCATCGTCGCCGAGACGGAGCTCGACGCGGTGTGCTCGACGCTCGAGCGCGAGCAGCCGTCAGTCTGCGTCATCGACTCGGTGCAGACCCTCTACGCGGGCGAGCTCGGCTCGGCGCCGGGGTCGGTCGCGCAGGTTCGAGAGGCGGCGTCGCGGCTCCTGCGCGTCGCGAAGGGGAGCGGTGTCGCGACCGTGCTCGTCGGGCACGTGACGAAGGACGGCGCCGTTGCAGGCCCGCGGGTGCTCGAGCACCTCGTCGACTGCGTGCTCCAGTTCGAAGGCGACCGCTACCACGCACACCGGATCCTGCGCGCGGCGAAGAACCGCTTCGGCTCGACGAACGAGCTCGGCGTCTTCGAGATGACCGCGTCGGGGCTCGTGGGCGTTCCCGACCCCTCCGCGCTCTTCGGGCGGACGCGCGCGGGAGAGGTCGGTGCAGCGGTCGCCGTCGCCCTCGAGGGCACGCGCCCGCTCTTGCTCGAAGTCCAGGCGCTCGTCTCGCGCACCGACCTCGCCATGCCGCGTCGTGTCGGCACGGGTGTCGACCCGAAGCGACTGGCGATGATCGTCGCGGTGCTCGGTCGTCATGCAGGCGTGCCGCTCGGAGCGGCGGATGTCTTCGTCAACGTCGCCGGCGGGGTGCGCATCGACGAGCCGGGCGCGGATCTCGCCGTGGCGCTCGCGATCGCGTCCGCCGCGAGGAGCGTCCCGCTCCGCGACGGCGTCGCGTCGTTCGGTGAGCTCGGCCTCACGGGTCGGCTGCGTGCGGCTGCGCAAGCCGAGCGTCGGCTCGAGGAGTGCGCGAAGCTGGGGGTGCAGACCGTGGTCGCCCCTGACGGAACACGCGCTCGCTCGCGCGGACCGCGCGTCGCCGCCGCCGAGACGCTGCGCCAGGCGCTCGGCGCCGCGCTCGAGCCGTCGCGGGCGGCCGTCGTGGAGTCGTGACGACCGGCTCCGCGAACCGGCTGCGCGCTGGCGTTCCCGGCGGCGTTTCCCCCGGAGTGGGGCCGTTTCTTCGGCTAGAATGGGGAGACACGTCGGCGGATCCAGGCCGGCGCTTTTTCGTGAATCAGGCGCACACAAGACCGGACGACGGGAGGACTCGAGGCGTGTTCGATGTCGGCGACAAGGTCGTGTATCCCCACCACGGCGCGGGGACGGTCGAGAAGAAGGAGGTCAAGCTCGTGCTCGGTGAGGAGCGCGAGTACCTGACCATCCGGATCCTCCACAACGAGATGACGGTCAACGTGCCCGTCGACAACTGTGAGAAGGTCGGCCTCCGGGGTGTCATCGACCTCGAGATGGTCGAGGTCGTCCAGAAGGTCCTGCTCGGCGGTTCGACCGAGATGCCGAAGAACTGGAACCGCCGCTTCAAGCACAACCGCGACAAGATGAAGACCGGCGACATCCTCGAGCTCGCCGAAGTCGTCCGAAATCTCGCGCTCCGCGACCACGAGAAGGGCCTCTCGACGGGCGAGAAGCAGATGTACGTCAAGGCGAAGAAGATCCTCGCCTCCGAGCTGATGTACGCGAAGGACCTCACGGAGGACGACGCGCACGCGTGGCTCGAGGAAGTGCTCGCGAACCCCGCCAAGGGCAAGCGCGCGAAGGCCAAGCCGAAGACCGCGGCAACCGCGACCGTCTGAAGCGGCTCTTCTCCGACGAGACGCGTCTGAGGCCATCCCGGCGTGACGTCGCCGGACACGGGAGCTCGGTTCTCGGAAGGTGAACGCGTCCAGGCGACGTGGTGCCTCCTCGTCGCCGCCGGCTCCGGCTCGCGCCTCGGCGGCGACCGCCCGAAGGCGTTCGTGGCACTCGGCGACAGACCATTGCTCGCCGAGAGCCTGGAACGGCTCGACGGCTCGGACTGGATCGACGCGATCGTCGTGGCCGCGCCACCGGGCTGGGAGGAGCCGACCATCCTCCTCGCCGAGGAGCTCGTCGCGTCGAAGGTGGCCGCCGTCGTCGCCGGTGGCGCCACCCGCGCGGAGTCCGTCCTCGCCGCGCTCGCCGAGGTTCCGGCCGAGGCGCTCGTCGTCCTCGTCCACGACGCGGCCCGGCCGCTGGTCGACGACGAGGTGATCGAACGGCTGCTCGCGCGGCTCGGCGAGGGTGTCGACGGCGCGGTGCCGGCGCTGCGCATCGGCGACACCGTCAAGCGCGTGGAGCACGGGGTCGTCCGGGAGACGCTCGACCGCGACGCGCTCGTCACCGTTCAGACTCCTCAGGCGTTCGTCGCGGATCGGCTCCGCGCCGCATTCGAGGGCGATCTCGCCGACGCGACCGACTGCGCATCGCTCGTGGAACGTGCAGGCGGGACGGTCGGCGTCGTGGCCGGCGACCGTCGGCTTGTGAAGGTCACGACCCCCGACGACCTCGAGCTCGTCTCCCGCCTCCTCGCCGACCGCTGATGCCCGTGCGCGCGGTGTTCTTCGACGTCGGTGAGACGCTCGTCGACGAGCAGCGGTACTGGCGCGCGATGGCCGAGGCCGCCGGCGTCGGCCCGCACGTCGTGTGGGCGGCGCTCGGCAAGACGATCGAGCGCGGGGAGGAGCACTGGGACCTCTGGCGTCACCTCGGGCTCGACCGGCCGCAAGCCTGGGACGGGCTCGTGTACTCCCTCGAGGACCTCTATCCCGATGCGCTCGCCTGCCTCGAGCGCACGCGTGGGGCCGGGATGGTCGTAGGTCTCGCGGGCAACCAGTCCGCGCAGCTCGAGGAGTGGGCGAGGTCGGCGCGCCTCCCCGTGGACATCGTGACGGGGTCGGCGAGCCTCGGTGTCCGCAAGCCGGATCGCGCCTTCTTCCGTGCGCTCGTGGACATCGCGCGGAGCGAGTCGGGCGAGGTCGCGTACGTCGGCGACCGCGCCGACAACGACGTCGCGCCCGCTCTCGAGGCGGGTCTCGTGGCTGTACACGTCCGCCGCGGGCCATGGGGACGCCTCCAGAGGACGCCACGCGGAGCGATCGTCGTGGAGTCGCTGGAGGAGCTCCCCGACGCGTTAGCCTCAGCGCGATGAATCGTCGCCACCACCACCGTGCAGCGGGATGAGCGCGCACCGGGTCGGCCTCGGCGTCGACGCCCATGCGTTCGGAGCGGGAGTACCTCTCGTCGTCGGCGGCGTTACGATCGAACATCCGGTGGGCCTCGTCGGGCACTCCGACGGTGACGTCGTCGCGCACGCGCTCGCCGACGCGCTCCTCGGCGCGGCAGGGCTCGCCGATATCGGGGCGCTGTTCCCGTCGGACGACGAGCGGTACCGCGGTGCCGACTCGCTGGTCCTGCTCGCGGAGGCGTACGGTCACGTCCGCCGGGCCGGCTTCGCACTCGTCAACGCCGACTGCGTCGTCATCGGCCAGGAGCCGCGGATCGCGCCCTACCGCGAACAGATGCGGCAGCGGTTGGCGCAGGCGCTCGGCGTCGAGCACGAGCTCGTCAACGTGCGCGCGACGACCACCGACCGGCTCGGGTTCACGGGGCGAGGCGAAGGGCTCGCGGCGCAGGCCGTCGCGCTGCTCGCAGTCGACGTCTGAGCGAGCCGTCCGCCCGAAGAGGGGCTGCACACGGGGGGCTCGACGCGCTATGGTCGAAGGAGACAGTCCCTTCGAGACGGAAGGGTTCACGTTGGAGCAGATTCCACCGGACTAGGAACGAGCGCGTCGTCCGCTCCGTGCGGAGGATGCGCGGGTCGCGACGCCCGTCAGCGACCATCACCGTCACCGGAGTCGGCCGTGGCACGGCGCACGGCGCGTGTCACGGCCTCTCCTCGCAGCCCCGGGTGCGCCGACGGGCCGAAGCGACGCACCCGGGGCTGGCGTTCGTCGTCCCGGAGGACAGGCGTTCTCGGCCATGGCGTACGCTCGTGGGATGGACGTGCCGATCAGGGGCGGCTGCGGCTGCGGCGCCGTCCGCTTCGAGGTCGTCGAGCCGTTGCTCTCGGCCGGCTACTGCCACTGCACTCGCTGTCAGCGGCGTACGGGTACGGCCTCCTCCGCGAACGCGCGGGCCGTTCCGGGCTCGGTCCGCGTCGTCGAGGGAGCCGAGGAGCTACGAGGCTGGACGCCCCAAGGCGGCCGCGAGAAGGTCTTCTGCGCTCGTTGCGGCTCTGCCCTGTTCAGCTGCGTGCCGGGTTCGGGTGTGTATACCGGCGTCCGGCTCGGCGCGATCGACGGCGACCCGGGCGTCCGCCCCGGATCGCGCGCCTTCGTCGCGTACGCGGCACCGTGGGAGGCGATTCCCGACGACGGGCTTCCACGTTACGACGAGGCACGACCGGGATACCACGAGGGCCGGTAGGCGCCGGGGTTTTAGGTCGGCAGCACGACCAGGCCGTCCTCGATGACGACCAGGCCGTCGGCGGCGAGCGAGCGCGCGACCTCGGGGTCGACATCCGAGACGCGTGTGGGCGCGCGCGCGACGGCTCGCAGCGCGGCTGCACGCCTCTGACGGAACGATCCCGCGAACGGCGACTGCTTTCGCGCCGGTTCGTCACGCGTGCCGACCGACGGGCAGCGTTTGGCGAGCGGGCAGACGAGGCAGCGCGGGACCCGCGCCAGGCACACCGTCGCGCCGAGGTCCATCAACGCCTGTGCGGCAGAGCCCGAGAAGGCGTGGGCGCTGCGGCGCTCGACGCGCTCCACGTTCACGTCTCTCGGGAGCACGTTCTCGCCGAACGCGAAGTTCCGCACCGCGGCTGCGGTGTACGGACCGACCCCGGGAAGCGCCGTGAGGTCATGCGGCCAGCCGTGTTCCGCAACGTGCTGCGCCGCACGATGGAGTGAGACGGCACGGCGGTTGTATCCGAGTCCCTGCCACTCCACGATCACGTCTGCCGCCGCGGCGCCCGCGAGCGCCTCGACCGTCGGCCAGCGGTCGAGCCACCGCTCGTAGCGCGGGACGACGCGCTCGACCTGCGTCTGCTGGAGCATGATCTCGCTGACGAGAATCGCGTACGGGTCGCGCGTCCGGCGCCACGGGAGGTCACGGGCCCGACGGGCGTACCAGGCGAGAAGCTCGGTCTCCATCTGCCCCGATCCTATGGAGCGGTGAGGCGGGCCTCGCCGATAGCGTGTGCGCGGCGATGCTTCTCTACAGCTCCCCGATCTCGGGTAACTGCTACAAGGTGCGACTGCTGCTCGGGCACCTCGGGATCCCCTACGAGCGGCGCGACCTCGACGTCGTCGACCGCTCGAACCGCGGAGAGGTGCTCGCGGGCCTCAACCCAGACCTGCGCGTGCCGACCCTCGTCCTCGACGACGGGCGGCCGCTCGCCGAGTCGGGTGCGATTCTCTGGTACTTCGGCGAGGGGACGCGATTCGTCCCGGAAGACCGCTTCGACCGGGCGAAGGTGCTTCAGTGGATGTTCTTCGAGCAGTACACGCACGAGCCGGCGATCGCGGTCGTCCGGTTCCTCGTCGCCTACTCCGGGCAGGCCGAGCGGTACGAGCAGGTGATCGAGCGCAAGACGGCGGACGGCTACCGCGCGCTCGACGCGCTGGAGGGCCAGCTCGCCGGCTCCGGCGATCCGTACGTCGTCGGCGCCACGCCGACGCTGGCCGACATCGCGCTGTACGCGTACACGCACGTCGCCCACGAGGGCGGCTTCGACCTCGGTCGGTATCCGGCGATCCGAGAGTGGCTGGATCGTGTCTCCGGCGAGCCGGGCCACGTGCGGATCGACGCCTGAGGCGCGGGTCGCGGGCGACCCGCAGCACGACCTCGCGATACAGTCGCCGCCGTGAGCATCCGCGTCCGGTTCGCACCGAGCCCGACCGGATCACTCCACCTCGGCAACGCCCTCACGGCGGTCGCCAACCGGCGCTTCGCCGACGAGCACGGCGGGGTGCTCGTACTGCGGATCGACGACACGAACCCGGCCCGAACCGTTGAAGGTGGCGAGCAGGCGATCGTCGACGACCTGGAATGGCTCGGGATCCTCTGGGAGGAGGGCCCGGTGCGGCAGAGTGAGCGTGCGGCGCTCTACGCCGCGGCGGCCGAGACGGCCGAGCGCAGCGGAGGGGCGACGCGCGACGCCGACGGATCGCTGCGTCTCGACGGCGTGACGCTCCTGCGGGCCGACGGGAGCGCGACGTACCAGCTCGCGTCCGTCGCCGACGACCTCGACCTGGGCATCACCCACGTCATCCGCGGGTCCGACCATCGTCCGAACGAGGAGCCGCACCGCCGGATCGCCCGCGCGCTCGGCGCCGAGCTTCCGCAGGTGATCCATCACGGGCTCCTCCTCGGGGAGGATGGCAAGAAGCTCTCGAAGCGGCACGGGCACGCGTCCGTGGCGGATCTCCGCGAGGACGGAATTCCCGCGCCGGCGCTCCGGGCGTACCTCGACGAGCTGGGACTCCCTGCGCACGACGTCCGTCTCGACTCGGCCCGTATCGGACGGCTCGCGATCGAGGCGATCGCCGCGATGCCAGACGAGGAGCTCGCCGCCGCCTCGGGCGCACCTCGTTCGGCTGCGCGTGCTCTTCGCGGGGCACGGACGCTCGTCGAGGCGCGCGAGATCGCTCGTCAGATCGAGGCGCCGCGATCGGTCGCGCTGCCTACGGACGCGCGGCCCACGCTCGCCCGGTTCGCCGAGCTCCGGGCCCGGGCGCCGGAGCAGCTCGACGAAGCGGGCGCCCGCGAGATCGTCAGGGAGGTGAAGGCGGTCGGCGGCGACCTGCGTGCGCTCCGGCTCGCCCTCACCGGCGAATCCCGCGGGCCCGAGCTCTGGGCCGTCGTCGCCGCTCTCGACTCCGATGCGGCCGTCGAGCGCGCGCAGCGGGCCATGGGTCGCGACTGAGCCACGTTCATCCGGGGGTCTCCGGTCTACGATCGTCCGATGCGCCTACAGGACACGCTGAGCGGCTCGTTCGCCGAGCTCCCGCCGCCGCCCGAGCCGATCGGGATCTACGTCTGCGGACCGACCGTGTACCAGCGCGCGCACATCGGGAACGCACGGCCCTTCGTCGTGTTCACATGGCTGGCACGGTGGCTTCGCGCGCGCGGGCACGACGTCCGCCTCGTCCACAACATCACGGACGTCAATGACAAGATCTACGAGGCCGCGCCTGGGCGCAGTGCGGAGCGCGCGCTCGAGGCGACGCGCTGGTACCTGGAGGACACGGCCGACTTCGGGCTCGGCATGCCGGACGCCCTGCCTCTCGCGACGGAGACGATGCCGGAGATCGTTGCGCTGATCGAGCAGCTCGTGGGCTCGGGTCATGCCTACATCGCGGTCGGCGACGTGTACTTCCGCGTCGCGCGGTTCGAGAGCTACGGCGCGCTGTCCGGGCAGCGCCCCGACCAGGTCGAGGAGCAGGAGCCGAGCCCGGCGAAGGAGGATCCGCGCGACTTCGCACTGTGGAAGGCGACGAAGGAGGGCGAGGACACGAATTGGGAGTCGCCGTGGGGCGCCGGACGCCCCGGCTGGCACATCGAGTGCTCCGCGATGGCGGCGAAGGAGCTCGGGCCCGAGTTCTGGATCCACGGGGGCGGCCTCGACCTCGTCTTCCCGCATCACGAGAACGAACGGGCGCAATCCCTGTCCGTCGGGCACCCCTTCGCGCGGATCTGGATGCACAACGGCATGCTGCGGTTCACCGGGGAGAAGATGTCGAAGTCGCTCGGCAACGTCGAGACGATCCGCGAAGTGCTCGACACCTGGGGCCGAGAGACCGCCCTCCTCTTCTTCCTCACGGCCCACTGGCGAAAGCCGATCGACTTCTCGGACGAGACGATGGGGGCAGCGCGCGCGCAGGCGGAGACGCTGCGAAATGCGCTCCGCGGGAATGCGACCAGCCAGGGCGACTGGAGTGCTTTCGTCGACGCGCTCGAGGACGACTTCAACACGCCTGCGGCGCTGGCGATCATGCACGAGTGGGCTCGCGCTGGCGCGCTCGCGGAGCTCGAAAAGGGTCTCGACGTCTTCGGTCTCGCAAGCCTCGCGGAGCGTCGCGAGGCCCCTGCCGAGATCGTCTCGCTCGCGGCTGCCCGCGCGGCGGCGCGCGCCGCGCGAGACTTCGTCGAGGCCGATCGCCTACGTGGTGAGATCGCGGCGCTCGGCTGGGACGTCCGCGACGTGGACGACGGCTATGAGCTGATCCCGCGCGCGTGACGCGGGATCTCGTATACGGCCGCAATGCCGTCCGCGAGGCGTTGCGGGGCCGGCGTGCGGTGCTCGAGGTGTGGGCGAGCGAGAGAGTGGTGGCGACGCTCGACTGGCTCGAGGACGGCCCCCGGCCGCGGACGAAGCGCGAGCGCGAGCTGACGGAGGCCGCGGGGTCTCCCGACCACCAGGGTGTCGTCGCGTGGTGCGAGCCGTACCCGTACGCCGACGCGTGGGAGCTGGCAGCCGTCGAGCGGCCTCTGCTCTGCTGCCTCGACCAAGTGACGGACCCGCGGAACCTCGGCGCGGTCATCCGCAGCGCGGCAGGTGCCGGCGCCACCGGGGTCGTGCTCCCTGCGCACGGCGCCGTCGCGATCACACCGGCCGTCTCGCGGGCGTCGGCGGGAGCGGTCGAGCACGTGAATGTCGCCGTCGTCCCGAACCTGGCCCGCTATCTCGGCGAGGTGAAGAGCGACCGGCTGTGGACGTACGCCGCGGCCGCCGACGGGGCAACGGCGGTCTGGAGCCTCGATCTGACCGACGGCGTTGCCCTCGTGTTCGGCGCCGAGGGCGGTGGCGTTCGCCCGCTCGTGCGTCGGACCTGCGACGGCACCGTCATGATCCCGCTCGCGACCGGCGTCGAGTCGCTCAACGTCAGCGTGGCCGCGGCGGTAACGCTCTTCGAAGCACGGCGCCAGCGACTTATCTCTATCTCGACTTCAGGTTGAGTCTTGGCGGACGTAACGCTCTATCTGTTCGACGGATCGAATCTCTTCCACGCCGGGCGCTTCGCGCATCGCGACGAGCTCGTGGACGAGCTTGCGAGCTTCGTCGCCGTTCACGGCGCACGCGGCGTCGTCGTCTTCGACGGTGTGGGGGAGCGGCGTCAGCTCGGCCCACTCGAGGTGCGGTTCGCGCCCGACGCGGACACGGTGCTCGAGCGGCTCGCCGCCCAGCGCCGAGGCCGGGAAGGCGTCCTCCTCGTGACGTCGGACACGGCAGTCCAGGGCACGGCCGGGCAAGAGGTGATGAAGCGAGGCTCCATCGAGTTTCTCGCCGAGCTGTCCTCCGTCGACCATCGCGAGGACAGGGCGAGCAGGGTCGACGAGCGACTCGACGCCGAGACCCGCGCCCGGCTCGAGCGGCTCCGCCGCGGCCAGTCGTAAGCCGCTCCGGGCTCGCACGCGCTTCGCTGCCGCGCGGCCGACGGGCTGGAGCGACCTGCATGCGAACACATGTTCTTATCAGGTTGGAAGTTGCGCAAAGGGGTTGTAACGCGCACGCGATCGTGCTAGCTTCCTCCTCGACTTGAGGGTTAGGTGTCCTCGAGTCGAGGGGTGACCACACCGACAAGGGGGACGAGATGGCCGTCCGGACCGCAGCAGCACCGAAGACACCGCAGAAGCTGCAGCGCGAGCTCGAGGACCTGCAGCTCGTGCTTCGCGCCCGGAACGGCAGCGACGGCGCGCGCGACGAGCTCATGCGCCGCTACCACGGCTTCGTCCGGCTGAAGGCGAGCTCCTACTTCCTCGCCGGCGGCGACGCCGAGGACCTGATCCAGGAGGGGATGATCGGGCTCTTCAAGGCGATCCGTGACTTCCGTCACGACAAGGAGACGTCGTTCCGCTCGTTCGCCGAGCTCTGTGTGACGCGGCAGATCATCACCGCGATCAAGTCGGCGACCCGCTACAAGCACGCGCCCCTCAACACGTACATCTCGTTCAGCCACACACCGGCCGGCCAGGAGTCCGACGGCGAGTGCACCCTCGGCGACGCCCTCCCGGGCCCCACGACCGACGATCCCTCCGTGCGCGTGATCTCCACCGAGGAGCTCGAGGCGCTCGTCGGCTGCCTCGGGTCGAGCCTCTCGGGACTCGAGTCCGAGGCGCTCCGGCTCTACCTGGACGGCCATTCCTACGAGTCGATGGCGGACGAGCTCGCCTGCGATTGCAAGACGATCGACAACGCGCTCCAGAGGGTGAAGCGGAAGATACTCGCGCACCAGGCGACACGCGCCGTCGTCGCCTGACCGACCGACGCCCGACTGCGAGTGCGCTCAGCCTGGCGCGCTGCGGCGCGAGGACGACAGCTCGCGGTCGACACGGTCGACTATGTCGTCGTGCAAGTCGAGGTAGCGGCGCAGGAAGTCCATCACGATCGCCAGGTAGCCCGCTCGATGCGGCAGGCCCGCGGCCGACGCCGCGCTCTCGTCGAGTCGCGCCCGAAGATCGGCGATGTCCTCCCTCAGAGCGAGCAGGCTCTCGCGTGTCGCTTCCTCGCCGACGAGGTCGGCGATCAGGAGCCTGAGCAGCGGATCGCTCTTGAGAGGCGTGAACGTCGCCGGAGTCGCCGCGTACGCGCGGAGCGCGTCGACACCCTTCTCCGTGAGGCGGTAGACGGTTCGCTCCCGGGTCCTGCCGGGCTCCTTGCGCGCGTCGAGATACCCGAGCCCGGCCAGCCGCTTCGGCTCGGCGTAGTACTGGCTCTCGCCGGCCCAGTCGAGCATGCGACCTCGGCGCGCGAGGCGCAGGAGGTCGTGAGGGCCGGCGCCCCCGCGCCCGACGAGGCCGAGGATCTCGTAGGAGAACAGTGTCAGGTCTTCACTTGACAAGACTATGATCCGTAGTTTATAGCTATGAAACATAGTTTATATGAGGGCGGACGAGGGCAAGGACGGATGCACAGGGGATGACGGCCGAACGCTGGGGCCGCGCCTGGGGGGCGCGGGCCGACGAGTGGGCGCTCGTGGAGGAGCAGCAGCTTCCGACGTACGAGGCGGCGATCGAGCGGCTCGGCATCGACACCGGGATGCGCGTTCTCGAGGTCGGGTGCGGCTCCGGGGTCTTTCTCAGAGCCGCGGCCGACCGTGGCGCAACCGTGACGGGCATCGACTCGTCGGAGCAGCTCGTGGAGCTCGCGCGGGTGCGTGTGCCCGAGGCAGAGGTCGTCGTCGGAGACCTGCAGAGGATCCCCTACGACGACGACGCCTTCGACGTGGTGGCCGGGTTCAACGCGTTCTTCTTCGCCGACGACATCGTGAGCGCTTTCCGCGAGGCGGGGCGGGTCGCGAAGGGCGGCGGCATGGTCGTGATTCAGGTGTGGGGACGTCACGGGACCTGCGACCTCGACGCCATCAAGCCGATCGTGCGGCCCTTCTTCCCGGGCGCCGAGCCCGATGCACCGCCCCCTCCCGATCTGGCCGAGCCCGGCCTGCTGGAGGGGCTCGCGTCCGCAGCGGGTCTCAGGCCGGTGGAGGCGTTCGACGTCTCGTGGGCGTACGTCTACGAGAACGAGGACGCCCTGACCCGCGGTCTTCTCTCGGCCGCCGGTGTCGGCGAGGCGGCAGGCGATCGCGAGCCGGAGGTTCGAGGCGCGCTCGTCGACGTCCTCGGCCCGTACCGAGTCGCCGACGGCGGCTACCGCCTCGAGAACGCGTGGCACTTCCTCCTCGCGACCGCCTGACGGTCCCCGTGACCGGACGCCGGCTCGCTAGCCGGCGGGCGTCTTCGCGGACGCGTCCCAGCGCTCCCAGCGCACGAGCTCGCCGAGGGCGAGCCTGCGCTGGCTGAGCCGCGACACGAGACCCGACTCGCGCGGGTCGGGCGCAGGGTGGCCCATCGTCACGACGCAGACGAAGTGGACGTCGTCGGGCACGCCGAGAAGCGTCTTCACGTGCGGGACGTGTTCGGGCGGGACGCCGTAGACCCCTGCCGCGAGGCCCTCGTCGATCGCCGCGAGCTGGAGCAGCAGAAACGCGGCGCCTGCGTCGACGTACCAGTACGGTGCCGGCCAGCCGATCTCCTCGCCGTCCCGGAGCTTGTCCGCCTGCCGGTAGCGCTCGTGATAGCTCTCTTCGCGCGTTCCCACGAAGACGTGGACCGCCGCCGTCGAGATCCACGCCTGGCCGCCGGCGGCGACGTATTCCTCCTCCCCGGCGAGGCGCGCGAGCTCGCGCCGCGTTGCCGGTTCGGTGACCACGACGAGCCGGTGACCCTGGCTGAACCCGCCACTCGGCGCACGGCGGACGGTCGCCACGATCCGCTCGACCGTCTCCCGCGGAACGGGGTCGGGGAGGTAGCTCCGGATCATCCTGCGGCGCTTCAGGATCTCCGTCAGCTCCATGGTGCGATCGTAGAGGGACGCCCACGTGTCGGGTTCGGGAGATCTGCGCGGGTCGCGGAAGCCGGAGAAGGGATTCGAACCCTTGGCCCCCGCTTTACAAGAGCGGTGCTCTGACCAACTGAGCTACTCCGGCGCGCGACGCTCATCGTAATCGTCCGGTTCCGCCGATCCGCCCGCAAAACCGACCGCGAGCAGCGGAGAATCGGCGTGCGACCGGCGCGGACTGCGCGATCGGCCGCGTCTCTATTGAAGGACTTCGCGCGCCTTCTGGTGCGTGATGATCTTGCGCTTCACGCGCTGGAGCGCGTT
>DATAPC010000007.1:0-24057 GCA_036265415.1 Gaiella sp. | reverse complement strand
ATCTTTCTCCCCTGTATCGCTGACGAACGGCAGGGCGGAGCTTACGGGAGACGACGCGGCGACGGGGCGGCGTCCGCCGAAGCCTTACTCCACCGTGACGGTCTTTGCGAGGTTTCTGGGCTGGTCGACGTTGAGGCCGCGCAGGCGCGCGATGCGGTAGGCGAGGAGCTGCAGCGGGATCACCGCCAGGATCGCCGAGAGGAACGCCGGCGCCTTGGGGACGTAGATCACGTCGTCGGCATGGTGCTGGATGTCCTCGTTGCCGTCGGAGGCGATCGCGATCACGTGCGCGCCGCGGGCGCGCACCTCCTGGATGTTCGAGACGAGCTTCTCGTAGACGCGATCCATGCGGGTAGCGACGACGACGACGGGCGTCGACTCGTCGAGGAGGGCGATCGGCCCGTGCTTCATCTCGCCGGCCGAGTACGCCTCGGTCGGGATGTACGAGATCTCCTTCAGCTTGAGCGCGCCCTCGAGCGCAACGGGGAGACCGATGTTGCGCCCGAGGTACAGGAAGAACGGCTTGTCGTGGAACTTCCGCGCGATCTCGTCGATCGGGTGGTCGCCCTCGAGGAACTGCGCGATCTTGTCCGGCAGCCCGTAGAGGGCGTTGACGATGTACTCGAGCTCGCCCGAGGCGAGCGTGTCGCGCACCTGCGCGAGCTTCAGCGCGACGAGGAACAGCAGCGAGAGCTGGGCGGTGAACGTCTTCGAGGCCGCGACCGCCATCTCGATCCCGCACCGCGTGTAGAGGACGGAGTCGACCTCGCGCGTGATCTGCGAGCCCATCATGTTGGTGATCGCGACCGTGTGGGCGCCCATCGAGCGGGCGAGCTTCATCGCCTCGATCGTGTCGCGGGTCTCGCCGGACTGCGAGATCCCGATCACCAGCGTGTCGGCGTCGAGCACCGGGTTCCGGTAGATCCACTCGGAGGCGATGTCGTGCTCGACCGGCACCCGGCCCCACTCCTCGATCGCGTAGCGGGCAGCGACACCCGCGTGGTAGGCGGTGCCCGCGGCGAGGATCACGATCCGGCGGAGGTGCTTGAGCTCCTCGTCGCTCATCCCGAGGCCCTCGAGCTCGAGCCGCCCCCTGCGGAGCCGGTCGCCGATCGTCTCCGCGACTGCGTCCGGCTGCTCGTGGATCTCCTTGAGCATGAACGTCTCGTAGCCCGCCTTCTCGGCCCCCTCGTCGTCCCAGTCGAGCTCGACGACCTCGTGCTCGACGCGCGACGCGTCGTCGGCGCGGTAGAAGGTCGAGCCGTCGGGCGTGACCGCCACGACCTCGCCGTCGGAGGGGAACTGCACCTCCCGCGTCTCGCGCAGGAACGCCGCGGCGTTCGAGGCCACATAGGTCTCACCGGCCGCAAGGCCGACGACCATCGGACACTGGTGGCGCGCGCCGACGAGCAGGCCGGGGTGGTCGCGGTGGATCGCGACGAAGGCGTAGTGCCCCTCGAGCTCGTTGTAGGCGCGCCGGACAGCCTCGACCAGGTCGCCCTCGTAGTGGTTCTCGATCAAGTGCGTGACCGTCTCGGCGTCCGTCTCGGAGGAGAAGACATGGCCCTCCGACGCCAGGCGCTCGCGCAGCTCGCGGTAGTTCTCGACGATCCCGTTCAGAACGACGGCGAGCGTCTCGGCGTCCTCGGCGGCGAGCGGATGGGCGTTCTCCTCCGTGACGCCCCCGTGCGTGGCCCAGCGCGTGTGACCGAGACCGGTCGTCGCGGGCGACGTCCCGTTTCCCGCCCGCTCGCGGAGGTTCTGGAGGTTCCCGACGGCCCGCGTGTACGCGAGGCCGGACTGCTCGAGGAGGGCGATGCCGGCCGAGTCGTAGCCCCGGTACTCGAGGCGCTCGAGGCCGTGGAGCAGCAACGGCTTGCACTCACGGGGTCCGACGTATCCGATGATCCCGCACATCCTGGCCACTCCTTTCTGCCCGGACGCGCGTCCGGCCGGAACACCCCGCTTTGCAGGGCTTTTACCGGGAGCCGGCCTCCTGCCGGACGAGACCCGCGATGCTAGCACAGAGCCCCGCGGCCTCCTCGGCGCGCTCCGCCTCGGCGAGGACGCGGATCACGGGCTCCGTGCCGGACGGCCGCACGAGCACCCGTCCGCGGCCCTCGAGCTCGGCGTTGAGCCTCTCGACCTGCCGGACGACGGCCTCGGGAACCTCGAGCCGGGCGACGTGCACGTTCTCCGTCGCCTGGGGGAAGCGGGTCATCACGGCGGCCACGTCGGCGAGGGGGCGCCCGTCGAGCGCCCCGCACAGGGTGAGCGCCGCCGCCAAACCGTCTCCCGTCACGTGGCCGTCGAGGACGATCAAGTGCCCCGACTGCTCGCCGCCGAGGATGCCGCCCTCGCGCCGCAAGGCCTCGAGGACGTAGCGGTCGCCGACGTCGGTCGTCACGACGCGGATTCCATGCTCCTCCATCAGGCGGTGGAAGCCGAGGTTGGTCATGCTCGTGACCGCCACCACCTCGACGCCGAGGGCGAGGGCACAGATCGCCACGATGCCGTCGCCGTCGACGATCTCGCCGTCCGCGTCGACGGCGAGCATCCGGTCGCCGTCGCCGTCGAAGGCCACGCCGAGGTCGTACGCGCCCGCGCGCACGGCTGCCCGCAGCATCGAGAGGTCGGTGGCGCCGCAGCCGAGGTTGATGTTCCTGCCGTCGGGTGTCGCGGCGAGCGCCGTCACCTCGGCGCCGAGCGTCTCGAAGACGCCGGGAGCGATCGTCGAGTAGGCGCCGTTGGCGCAGTCGACTGCGATTCTGAGGCCGTGCAGGTCGGAGCCGAAGTGCTCCAGCACGTGGTCGACGTAGCTCTCGACGACGTCCTCGGCGTGCTCGATCGCGCCACCGCCCGGGCCCGGCGACCCGACGAGCGCCTCGATCTCGAGCTCGTCGGCGTCCGTGAGCTTGTGCCCCTCGCGGTCGAAGACCTTGACGCCGTTGTACTCCGGCGGGTTGTGGGAGGCGGAGACGACGAGCCCGAGGTCCTGCGAGAGCAACGCGACGGCCGGCGTCGGCAGCACGCCCGCCAGGACGGCGGTTCCGCCTGCGTCGACGATGCCGCGCCTGAGAGCAGCCTCGAGCCGCGGCCCGGACTCACGTGTGTCGCGGCCGACGAGGACCCGGCCGCGGCCGGACCAGAGCGTCGCAGCACGGCCGATCTGCTCGACGAGCTCCTCGGTCAGCGCCTCGCCGACGATCCCCCGAACGCCGTCGGTCCCGAACCAGCGACGCGGCGGGGCTGCTCCCCCGACCACCTTTGTCGTCACGGCACCGCGATCGGCCACCCGGACACCACCCTCCACTGTCGTAGCGTGCGTCCTCGACGCACTTCCCGCAAGAGGAAGGCGCCCTAACGCTTGCTGAACTGCGGCGCCTTCCGCGCCTTGTGCAGGCCTGCCTTCTTCCGCTCGACCTGGCGTGCGTCGCGCGTCAGGAACCCTTCCCGCTTGAGCGGGACACGGAGCTCGGGGTCGGCGTCGACGAGCGCACGAGCGATTCCGTGGCGGACGGCGCCCGCCTGTCCGCTGACGCCGCCCCCGTGGACGCGGACGCGGAGGTCGTACCGCCCCTCGGCGTCGGCGATCTTGAGCGGGGACAGCGCGAGCGTCCGGTGCGTGGCCCGCGGGAAGTAGTCCTCGAGCGTGCGGCCGTTGATCCAGGTCGTCCCGTCGCCCGGTCGCAGGATCACGCGCGCGACCGAGGTCTTGCGCTTGCCGGTGCCGCGGTACTGGGCGATCTCAGCCATGTGTCGTCCCTCGGAGCTCCATCGTCTTCGGGGCCTGCGCCGCGTGCGGATGCTCGGGGCCGGCGTAGACCTTGAGCTTCCGCAGCTGGGCGGCGGCAAGCCTGTTCTTGGGGAGCATGCCCTTCACCGCCTTGCGGACGACCTCCGTCGGACGGCGGTCGAGCTGCTCGCGCAGGGTGCGCTCCTTGAGGCCGCCGGGATACCCCGTATGCCAGCGCACCATCTTCTCGTCGAGCTTCTTGCCCGTCACGCGGACCTTCCCCGCGTTGACGACGATCACGAAGTCGCCGGTGTCGACGTGCGGCGTGTACGCCGGCTTCCGCTTGCCGCGAAGTGTGTCGGCGATCTCCGTCGCGAGCCGGCCCAGGGTTTTCCCCTCGGCGTCGACGACGTACCAGTCACGCTGGATCTCGCCCGGCTTTGCGGTGTAGGTGGTCATTGCTCGGAAAGAGAGCGGTCACGTGACCGCCGGCGGCGGAGTGTAGCAGCCTCGGCCGCCCGCGAACGGCCGCCTCAGCGCTCCACGAGGGTGCTCGTCGCTGTCATCATGATGCGGACGATGAACGTGACGATCGGACTCACGGAGGCGCGCGAGCGCCTCACCGAGATTCTCGAGCGCGTGCTCGAGGGCGAGCGGATGGTCGTGACGCGGTACGGCTCGCCCGTCGCCGCGATCGTCCCTGTGCCGCCCGAGGCCGACGGCGAGCAGCCCTTGGGACTCGCTGCGTTCGCGGGTGCGGGGGCCGGGCGCGGCGGCCTGTATCCCGCGGTCAGCGAGGTCGTCGCCCTCCGAGCGGTGGCGCGCGACCGCGAGCCGCCGGAGGCCCCCTGACCGTGTACTGCTTCGACACCGACGTCCTCGCCGCTGCACTGCTGCACGACCCGCCGATGCAGCTCGTGCGACGGCTGGCGCGCATCCCGGGCGACCAGCAGTGCACGACCGCCGTCTCACTCGGCGAGATCACCTACGCGGCCGAGCGGAACGGGGAGCGGGAGGTGACGGGGCGCATCCGAGAGCTGATCGCCTCGGCGACGACGGTGCTCCCTTTCGATCACGAAGCCGCAGAGGTGTACGGGACGGTGCGCGCGCAACTCGAGAGCGTGGGCGTCCGGCTCGACGAGCCGAGCCTGCGCATCGCAGCGATCGCGCTGTCGCACGACCTGACGCTCGTCACCGCGAGCGCCCGCCTCTACGACCGTGTTCCCGGCCTCCGGATCGAGAACTGGCTCGAGCCGGACGAGGTCGAGCTCGACGCGCTGGAGGACCACGAGGACGCGGTCTCCGAGCGAACGGACGTGCGTCCCGTGGCGGACGGCGTCGTCATGCATCCCGGCCTCGTGCCGAGCCTCGAGGCGCGTGCACGCGCCGTCGCAGACGGGGCGGTCGACGAGGAGACCGCCGACGCGATCTAGCGACGGCACCGCCGTCGCAGCCGAGG
Organism: Gaiella sp.; assembly: GCA_036265415.1. GTDB lineage: Bacteria > Actinomycetota > Thermoleophilia > Gaiellales > Gaiellaceae > Gaiella. Next base: position 18,862 of record DATAPC010000007.1, on the reverse strand, counting down.
GACAGCCGCGCCGGTGGCCGATACGGATCAGGTGCGTCGACGCCTCATCGCGCGAGGCCACGTGCAGGGCGTGTGGTTCCGCGAGAGCGCCCGGCGCCGTGCCGAGGAGCTCGGTGTCGCCGGGTGGGTGCGCAACACCGCCGACGGGGCGGTCGAGGCCGAGCTCGAGGGCCCGGCTCGGACGGTCGAGACCCTCGTCGCATGGTTTCGCCGCGGGCCGTCGCGGGCTCGGGTCGACTCTCTCGCCGTCGAGGAGCTGGCACCCGTCGGCGAGCAGGGCTTTCGCGTGACCTGACGGGTCGACTACGCTTGCGTCGAACCGGGGAGCTCGGACAACCGGGCTGAGAGGGCGGCTGGAGCGCCGCCGACCCGCACAACCTGATCTGGGTAATGCCAGCGGAGGAAGCGCGTGATCGAGCCGGACGTCGTGGTCGTCGCCTCGGGCCAGGGGCCCGCCGTCGCCGTGCCCGCGTCGCGGGTCGTCGTCGCCGCCGACGGCGGGCTCGACCGCGCCGTCTCGCTCGGGCTCGCGGTCGACGTCGTCGTGGGAGATCTCGACTCGGTCTCGCAGGAGGCGCTCGAGCGCGCCGACGCGGGCGGCATCCGTGTCGTCCGGCACCCGGAGGCCAAGGATGCGACCGACCTCGAGCTCGCGCTCGACGAGGCGGTCGCGCTCGGCGCGGCGCGCGTGCTCGTCGTCGGCAGCGACGGCGGACGCCTCGACCACCTGCTCGCCTCGCTGCTGCTGCTCGGCTCGGAGCGGTATGCCGCGCTCGAGCTCGACGCGCTCCTCGGTCGGACCTCTGTGCACGTGATCCGCCGCGAGCGGACGATGCGCGGCACGTCTGGCGATCTGCTGACGCTGCTCGCCCTCGGCGGGCCGGCGACCGGCGTGACGACCGAGGGGCTCGCGTACCCGCTCGTGAAGGAGACCCTCCACGCGGGATCGACGCGCGGTGTCTCGAACGTCTTCGTGAGCGGGGAGGCCACGGTGCGCGTCGCGCGTGGCGTCCTCCTCGCGGTGAGACCGCCGAAGGAGGGCAAGTGACACTTCGTAACTTTCCCGTCGTCCGTCTCGCGGTGAGGATCGGGCGGGTCGGGATCGCCGTGTACGTGGCCGCGGTCGCCGTCGCAGCGGCGGGATGCGGCGGCGGGGGAAGCGAGCCCAAGGACGTCGTGCTGGTCACGCACGACTCGTTCGCGGTCTCGAAGCCCGTCAAGCAGGCGTTCGAGCGCGAGAGCGGCCTCGAGCTGAAGATCCTCCAGGGCGGCGACGCGAACGAGGTGCTGAACCGCGCGCTGCTGACGGCGGGCGACCCGCAGGGTGACGTCGTCTTTGGGATCGACGACAGCGTCCTCTCGCGCGCCATCGACGGCGACCTCCTCGACGAGTACCGCTCGCCGGAGCTCTCGGCGCTGCAGCCCGACTTCGCGAATCCGGATGCGCACGTGACGCCGGTCGACCACGGCGAGGTGTGTCTCAACGTCGACCGCGGCTGGTTCGCCTCGCACGACGTCCCGCGCCCGACCACGCTCGACGACCTGATCCTCGATCGGTACCGCAACCTGCTCGTCGTGGAGAACCCGGCGACGTCCTCCCCCGGTCTCGCGTTCCTCCTCGCGACCGTCGCGCGATACGGCGACCCGGGGTGGGAGACCTACTGGCGCGCGTTGCGCGCGAACGGCGTCCGCGTCGTCGACGGCTGGGAGGAGGCCTACACGCAGCAGTTCTCGGGTGCGTCCGGCAGTCCGGGCAAGCGGCCGATCGTCGTCTCGTACGCGTCGAGTCCCGCCGCGGAGGTGATCTTCGCGGCGACGCCGCCCGCGACGGCCCCGACCGCCGCGGTCGAGGACGGCTGCTACCGCCAGGTCGAGTACGCGGGGGTCCTGCGCGGCGCGCACAACGAGGACGGCGCGAGGAAGCTGATCGACTTCATGCTCTCGAAGCGCTTCCAGGCGGACGTGCCGGGGTCGATGTTCGTCTATCCCGTCCGCGCCGGGGTGCCGCTGCCCGAGCCGTTCGTGAAGCACGCGATCGTCCCGCGTGACCCGCTGCAGCTGCCGGCGGCCGCGGTCGACGCGAACCGCGACCGCTGGGTCGCCCGGTGGACCGACATCGTCGTGCGCTGAGCGCGGCGGGCCGCGCGGCGGCGGTCGTCCTGCCCGTCGCGTTCCTCGCCGTCTTCTTCGCCTGGCCGCTCGGCGCGATCCTCGAGCGGAGCCTCCTCGTCGACGGCCGGCTCGACGTGCCGTTCGACGTCCTCACCGACCCGACGACCCGTGACGTCGTGTGGTTCACGCTGTGGCAGGCGACCGTCTCGACGACACTCACGCTCGCAGCCGGCCTGCCCCTCGCCTGGGCGCTGTCGCGCTTCCGCTTCCCCGGCCGCTCCGTCGTCGAGGCGCTCGTGCTCGTGCCGTTCGTCCTGCCGACCGTCGTCGTCGCGACGGCGTTCGCGGCGCTGCTCCCGGACGGCGTCGAGCGATCGGTGTGGGCGATCCTGCTCGCTCACGTGTTCTTCAACGTCGCCGTCGTCGTGCGGGTCGTCGGCGCGTTCTGGGCCGGTCTCGACCAGCGCCTCTGGGAGGCGGCGGCGACCCTCGGCGCTTCGCCCGGGGACCGTCGGCTCCGTCTGACGGTGCCGCTGCTCGCACCCGCACTCGCGTCTGCGGCGTCGATCGTCTTCCTCTTCTGCTTCACGTCGTTCGGGGTGATCCTCATCCTCGGAGGGCCGCGCTACGCGACCCTCGAGACCGAGATCTACAACGAGGCGGCGCGGCTCTTCGACCTCCGGACGGCCGCGGCGCTCGGCCTGCTGCAGCTTGCGGCGGTCGCCGCCGCAGTGCTGGTCGCGGGCAGGCTCGAGCGACGGCTCGGCGGCGCACGTCGGCGCGGCGACGCGGCACGACGCCCGGTCGGCGGCGAACGCGTTGCCGTCGGGGTGGTCGTGCTCGGCTCGCTCGCGCTGCTCGCGCTGCCGCCGGTCGCGCTCGTGCTTCGCTCGCTGCAGGTCGGGACGGGGTACGGCGTCGACCACTTCACCTCGCTCGTGCAGGAGACCCCGGCGCTGCTCGTGGCTCCCTGGCACGCGGTGCTCAACTCGCTGCTCTTCTCCGCGGCGGCGACGGCGATCGCGCTGGCGGTCGGCATTCCGGCCGCCGTCGCCGTCGCGAGCGGGCGCCGCGGGCTCGACGTCGCGCTGATGCTGCCGCTCGGGGCGTCCGCGGCGCTCCTCGGCTTCGGCTTCCTGCTCGCGTTCGACGACCCGCCCCTCGACCTGCGCTCCTCGCCCGCGATCGTGCCGCTCGCACAGGCGCTCGTCGCCCTGCCGTTCGTCGTGCGTTCGCTCGTGCCCGCGTTGCGCGCGGTGGACGCCAGGTTGCGCGAGGCGGCGGCCGTGCTCGGCGCGACGCCGGCCCAGGTGCGCCGCGAGATCGAGCTTCCGCTGCTCGCGCGGCCGCTTGCGGTCGCAGCGGGGCTCGCGTTCGCCGTGTCGCTCGGCGAGTTCGGCGCGACGGTATTCGTCGTCCGCGCCGACTGGCCGACCGTGCCGGTCGCGATCTTCCGCTTCCTGGGCCGGCCGGGCGAGGACAACGTCGGCACGGCGATGGCGCTGTGCGTCGTGCTCATGGCCCTCGTCGCAGCGGTCGCGCTCGCCTCCGAGCGCGCGCTCGTGAGAGGGCGGCCGCGATGAGCCTCGCGCTCGAGGGGATCGACGTCGTGATCGACGGCCGCCCGATCCTCGACGACGTCTCGCTCGAGGTCGGCACGGGCGAGCGGCTCGCGCTCCTCGGGCCGAGCGGGTCGGGCAAGTCGACTGCCCTGCGGGTCACTGCGGGTCTGCAGCGTCCCACGGCCGGCCGCGTCGTCCTCGACGGCGCCGACGTCACTGCGATCCCGCCCCACCGCCGTGGGATCGGCCTCGTCTTCCAGGACGCCGCGCTGTTTCCGCATCGCGACGTGGCGGGGAACGTGGGCTTCGGGCCCCGCGTGGCGCATCTACCCCATGCGCAGCGCGACGCCCGTGTGACCCAGGCGCTGGAGCTCGTCGGCCTCGCAGGCATGGAGCGCCGTGACGTGACGACGCTCTCGGGCGGCGAGGCCCAGCGCGTCGCCCTCGCGCGCGCGCTCGTCCTCGAACCCGGGGTGCTCCTGCTCGACGAGCCGCTGGGCGCGCTCGACGGCCCCCTCAGGCAGCGGCTGCAGGACGACCTGCGCGAGCTCTTCGAGCGCCTCTCGCTCACTGTCGTCCACGTCACGCACGACGTCGGCGAGGCGTTCGCGCTCGGCGACCGCGTCGCCGTGCTGCGGGCAGGGCGCGTCGCGCAGGTCGCGACGCCCGAGGAGCTGTGGGCACGGCCCGTCGACGACTGGGTCGCACGGTTCCTCGGGATGCGCAACGTCGTCCCGGACGGCGACCGGGCGAACGTGATCCGGCCCGAGGCGGTCCGGATCGTTCCGGGCGCGGGCGCCGTCGTCGTCGCAGCCGACCGCGACGGCCCGGTCGTCCGTCTGCGCGTGCGGCGGGACGACGGGCGCGAGCTCGAGGCGGTCCTGGTCGGTGGCGCGGTGCCGCGCGTCGGAGACCGGACCGCGGTCGAGGTCGACCCGGCCGGACTCGTCGAGGTCGAGGTGTGGCGCGGCGGAGCGCAGGAAGCTTCCGACGCGACGTCGCACTAGCGCCGCGCGGTCACTCCCATTCGATCGTCGCGGGCGGCTTCGAGGTGAGGTCGAGGGCGACCCGGTTCACGCCGGGCACCTCGTTGACGATGCGGCTCGCGATCACGTCGAGCAGCTCGTACGGCAGCCGCGCCCAGTCGGCCGTCATCGCGTCCTCCGAGGTGACGGCGCGGATCACCACGGGGTAGGCGTACGTGCGCTCGTCGCCCTGGACTCCGACGGAGCGCACCGCGGGCAGCACTGCGAAGCACTGCCAGAGCTCGCGGTAGAGGTCGGCGCGGCGCACCTCCTCGAGCAGGATCGCGTCGGCGGCGCGCAGGATCGCGAGCCGCTCCTCGGTCACGTCGCCGATGATCCGGATCGCGAGCCCGGGGCCGGGGAACGGATGTCGCCACACCATCCGCTCCGGCAGGCCGAGCTGCTCGCCGACGCGGCGCACCTCGTCCTTGAACAGCGACCGCAGCGGCTCGACGAGCTCCATCCGCATGTCGGCCGGCAGGCCGCCGACGTTGTGGTGCGACTTGATCTTCGCTGCGACACCGACGTCGCCGCCCGACTCGATCACGTCGGAGTACAGCGTCCCCTGGACGAGGAAGCGGACGTCACCCGCGATCGAGCGACCGGAAGCCGGGCGAGGGGATTCCGGGCTTGCGGCTCCTGAGAGCCGCCGGGCCTCCTCCTCGAAGACGCGGATGAACTCCTCGCCGACGATCGCCCGCTTCTCCTCCGGCTCGCTGATGCCGGCGAGCCGTGCGAGGAACCGCTCGCGCGCGTCGACGTGGACGAGCGGGACATGGAAGTGGTGGCCGAACGTCTCGACGACCTGCTGCGCCTCGTTCTCGCGAAGGAGGCCATGGTCGACGAAGACGCAGGTCAGCTGGTCGCCGACGGCCTTGTGGACGAGGAGCGCCGCGACCGCCGAGTCGACGCCGCCCGACAGGCCGCAGATCACGCGCTCCGAGCCGACCTGCGCCCGGATCCGCTCGACCTGCTCCTCGATCACCGCCGCGGGTGTCCACGCCGGCGGCGCGCCGGCGACGTCGTAGAGGAACGCCTCGAGGATGCGCTGGCCCTGAGGGGTGTGCACCACCTCGGGATGGAACTGGACGCCGTAGAGGCCGCGGTCGGGGTCCTCGAACGCCGCGATCGGCGTCGTCTCGGAGGAGGCGGTGACGCGGGCGCCGGTCGGCGCCGCCGTGACCGAGTCGCGGTGGCTCATCCAGACGACCTGATCGGCCGCGAGGTCGTGGAACAGCGTCGCGGAGCCGTCGAGGTCGACGTCGGCCTTGCCGTACTCCGAGACGTCGTTCGCCTCGACCGTCCCGCCGAGCTCGCGGGCCATCAGCTGCATGCCGTAACAGATGCCGAGCGTCGGGACGCCCAGCGCGAAGATTCCGGGATCGGCGAGCGGCGCCCCGTCCGCGTACACGGACGCCGGGCCGCCCGAGAGGATGAGCGCCGCAGGGTTGCGCTCGGAGATCTCCTCGGGAGCGATGCGGTGCGACACGAGCTCCGAGTAGACGCGCGCCTCGCGGACGCGACGCGCGATCAGCTGGCTGTACTGGCCGCCGAAGTCGAGGACGAGCACGGGCCGCTCCTCGGGCGCCGGCTCGGGGCCCGGGAACGCAATGACCTCGGCCGGCTCAGCCACGGCGGTAGTTCGGCGCCTCCTTGGTGATCGTCACGTCGTGCGGATGGCTCTCGCGCAGGCCCGCTCCCGTGATACGGACGAAGCGGGCCTCCTTCAGCTCCTCGACGGTCGCGGCGCCGCAGTAGCCCATCGCCTGACGCAGCCCGCCGACCAGCTGGTGCGCGATCGGCCCGAGCGGCCCCTTGTACGGCACGCGGCCCTCGATGCCCTCGGGGATCAGCTCGGCGACGTCCTCGACGTCGCCCTGGAAGTAGCGGTCCTTCGAGAATCCGCGCGCCTTCATCGCGCCGAGCGAGCCCATGCCGCGGTACTCCTTGAACCGCTCGCCCTGGACGACGATCACGCCACCCGGCGTCTCGTCCGTCCCGGCGAGCATGCCGCCGACCATGACCGTGTCGGCGCCGGCGCCGATCGCCTTCGCGACGTCGCCCGACGAGGTGATGCCTCCGTCGGCGATCACGGGCACGCCCTGCTCGGAGGCCGCCTGCGCGCAGTCGACGATCGCCGTGACCTGCGGCACGCCGGTTCCCGCGACGACACGGGTCGTGCAGATGCCCGACGGCCCGACACCGACCTTGACCGCGTCCGCGCCCGCGTCGATCAACGCCTCGGCCGCCTCGGCCGTCGCGATGTTGCCCGCGATGAGCTGGACGTCGTGGGCGTCCTTCAGGCGGCGCACCATCTCGACCACGCCGAGCGAGTGGCCGTGCGCCGTGTCGACGACGAGTGCGTCGACCTCGGCCTCGACCAGCGCGGCCGCGCGCTCCACGGCGTCGGTCCCCACGCCGACGGCGGCAGCGACGCGAAGCCGGCCCCGCTCGTCCTTCGTCGCGAGCGGATACGCCTCGCGCTTGGAGATGTCCTTCACCGTGATGAGGCCCTTCAGGCGGCCGTCGAGGTCGACGATCGGCAGCTTCTCGATGCGGTGCCGGCCGAGGATCGCCTGCGCCTCCTCGAGCGTCGTCCCCACCGGCGCGGTCACGAGACCCTCCTTCGTCATCGCGTCGGCGACCCGCATCGTCGAGGCGACGCCGAAGCGGAGGTCGCGATTCGTGAGGATGCCGACCAGCCGCTCCTCGTCGTCCGTGATCGGGATCCCCGAGACGCGGTAGCGCCGCATCAGCTCGAGGGCGTCGCCGACGAGCGCATCCGGCGAGAGCGTCACGGGCTCGACGATCATGCCGGCCTCCGAGCGCTTCACCTTGTCGACCTCCGCGACCTGGTCGGCGATCGAGAGATTGCGGTGCAGCACGCCGATCCCGCCGAGCCGCGCGAGGGCGATCGCCATGCGGGCTTCCGTGACGGTGTCCATCGCGGCGGAGACGAGCGGGATCTCGAGCGCGATCGTCCGCGTCAGGCGGGTCGCGGTGACGACGTCGTTCGGGAGGACCGCCGACTCGGCCGGGACGAGCAGGACGTCGTCGAAGGTGAGGCCTTCCTTCGCGAACTTGTCCCGCGGATCGCCCAAGTCGGTCGATCGTACCAATGCCTGCCGACGCCTCGGCCGGAGCCCGCCCTGGCTGCCGCGAGAGCGGCAGCCTCCAGGGGATGTGCCCCCCGCTGGAGGCGGCAGAGTCCGCTGCGCGGACTAGCCGACGGGCTCCAGTTCGTGGACGTCGACGGCGGCCGCGAGGCGCCTGGCCTCGGCCGGGTCGAACCTGCCGGCGCCGACGTCGAGCACCGAGGCGGCGCCGGTGGCGGCGGCGAGCCGCAGGGCGTCGGCGGCCGGCGCCCCGTCCAGCACGGACGTGAGCCACTGCGCGAGAAACGCGTCGCCGGCGCCGACGACCGACACCGGCTCGAGGTGCGGCACGACGGCGCGGTAGCGCCGGACCTGACGGTCCTCGCGCACGAGCGCGAAGCCGCCGGTGTCGAGCGTCACGAGGACGTTCCGGGCGCCGAGCTCGGCGATCGAGTCGAGCGCCATCAGGAAGTCCTCCTCGTCGTTCAGCTCCTGGCCCACGAGCTGCTCGGCCTCGTGCTGGTTCGGCGCGACGAGCCACGGCTCGACGTCGACGGCGAGTCGGAGCGGCTCGCCCTCCGTGTCGAGCACGACGCGCACGTTGCGCCGTGCCAGCTCGCGTGCGGCGTCCGCGTAGAACGTGTCGCTGACGCCGCGCGGCAGCGACCCGGCGAACACCACGGCGTCCGCGCCGCGCGAGAGGTACCGGAGCTTGTCCAGCAGCATCCCGAGCTCGCCGTCCGAGACCTTCGGGCCCCACTCGTTGATCTCCGTCTGTCTGCCGGACGTGGGGTCGACGACCAGGGTCGACGTGCGCGACTCGTCACGGATCCGGACGAAGTCGTTGAGGATCGCCTCACCGGTGAGCTCCTCGACGATCCGGGTTCCGGTCCGCCCTCCCGCAAGCCCGGTCGCGACGACCGGCACGTCCAGACGCTTGAGCGCCCGGGCGACGTTGATGCCTTTGCCGCCGGCCAGCGTCAACACGTCGCTCGCGCGATGCCGCAGGCCGAGCTGCAGCGTCGGGACGGTGAGCGAGCGGTCGAGCGCTGCGTTGAGCGTGACGGTGATGATCACGGCAGGACCTCTCCCAGATGATGAACCGTCCTGCGGGTGACCCACCAACCCTTCGCGGGCAGCCCCGGGGCGTCCTGGCCGGTTGCGGCGACGAGCGGCGAGCGCGCGACGACGCGCCGCCCGTCCGTCACGACGAGCGTGCCGAGGCGCTGGCCCGCCGAGACGGGAAGCGCCGCGACGGCCGGCACCACGACACGCTCGACGAGCGGCCGGCCGGCCGACGCAGGGCGCACGATCGCCCGCGGGGCGACTGCCCGGACCGGCGGTCGTCCCCAGCCGACCGGGATCGACGCGTACGTCCGCGCCGGATCGACGACCTTCGACATCCGGTAGCTCCGAAGGCCGAAGCGGAGCAGCGCCGCGAGGTCGGCGTCGCGCTGTGCCTCGCTGGGGGAGCCCAGCACGACGGCGGTGATGGCCACGCCGCCCATGCGCGCGAACGCAGCCTGCGACCACCCCGCGAGCGCAGTGTGGCCCGTCTTCCCGCCGACGAGCCCGGCGACGTGCCCGAGTAGGTTGTCCGTCGACTCGACCACGCGCCCGTCGGACAGCGTCGCGCGCCGCATCCCCACGTACTTCCGGATCACGGGGTTGCGAAGTGCTGCGCGCAGCAGCACCGCCGTGTCTCGCGCCGTCGAGACATGGCCCGGCTGGTCGAGCCCGTGGGGATTGCGGTAGTGCGTCCCGCGGAGACCGAGCCGGCGCGCCTCGCGGTTCATCAGCGCGACGAACCGCGGCAGCGAGCCGGCCGCGGCCACGGCGAGGGTCGTCGCGGCGTCGTTCGCGCTCGGGACGAGCGTCCCGATCACGAGGTCGCGCACCGGGACCCGCTCGCCGGCCCGGAGGTCGAGCGACGACTCGCCGATGGATGCGGCCGCCGCGGGCACGGTCACCACGTCCTCGAGGCGGACGCGGTCGAGTGCCACGAGCGCGGTCATCAGCTTCGTGATGCTCGCCATGGCGCGGGGCGTACGTGCGTCGCGCGCGGCGAGCGTGTGGCCGTCGACCGAGCTCTGCAGGACGTACGCGCGCGCCTGGACGACGGGTGCCGCTCCCTCCGCGGCACCGCAGAGCACGAGGGCGGCGAGGACGACGGCGAGCAGCCTGACCACGGCGCCGAAGGGTACTGCGGCCGTCACCAGCCGGACGCCGCCCAGACCGCCGCCTGGAGCCGGGCGGCCTCGGCCCCGGCCGCGGCGCGCCAGTCCTCGGGCGGCGCGTCGCGGTAGGCGTAGATCACCGAGCGCGACGCGTTGACGACCGCGCTCGAGGGCCCGCTCGTGAATGCGCGAGCGACGTCGGCGGGCGTGGCGCCCTGGGCGCCCACGCCGGGCAGGAGGAGGATCGCGCGCGGCATCGCGCGGCGGGCCTCGCCGACGATCCGAGGCACGGTTGCGCCGACCACCGCGCCGACGCTCGAGAGGCCGCGGGCGCCGACCAGGTCCTCACCCCACTCGTCGACGAGCTGGGCGAGGTGGCGCCAGACGGGCCGGCCGTCCGCGAGCACGGCGTCCTGCAGCTCGGCGGCGCCGGCGTTCGACGTGCGCACGAGCAGGAACAGCCCTGCGCCGTCACGACGGCAGGCGGCGAGAAACGGGTCGACGGAGTCGCGGCCGAGGTACGGACCGACGGTGAGCGCGTCCGCGAGCGGCGGGCCGCCGTCCCGAGGCTCGAGGAAGGCCGTCGCGTACGCACGCGCCGTCGAGCCGATGTCGCAGCGCTTGGCGTCGGCGATGACGACGAGACCGGCCTCGCGGGCGTAGCGCGACACCTGCTCGAGCGCCTGCCAGCCGTCGCTCCCGAGCGCCTCGAAGAACGCCGCCTGCGGCTTGACGGCGACGACGTAGGGCGCGACGGCGTCGACGATCCCCTTGCAGAACCGCGCCACCGCCCCGGCAGCCTCCGCCCGCCCTCCTGCCGCCTCGCCACGGAGCTCGACGGGCAGAAGGTCGACGACCGGGTCGAGGCCGACGACGAGCTGGGAGCGCTTGCGCTCCACGGCATCGGCGAGGCGATCGGCGAACGGCGTGGGAGCGCCTGCGGCGTCGCTCGTCACGCGGCCAAGGGTATCCCGTCGACGGCCGCGCAGATCGAGCCGGCGTCGAGGCGCGCGACGCGGAGCTCGGGCGGCGGCCGGCGAAGGAACGAGGCGACGAGCCGCAGCTCGTCCGCGTCCTCGGGCGCGATCGAGCGCTCCGCGCGGCGCGCCTCCGCGACGAGGGCAGCCACCTCGTTCACCGCGCCGGGCCCGCGGGGGACGAGGCGCACGGCGGCGACCTGCCCGCCCGCGATCGCGTGCGCACGCACGAAGCCCGGCTGTCTCGCCGGCACGACGAGGCACGCCGAGAGGCCCCGGAGCCGTTCGAGCTCGCGCAGCGCCTCGATCGCCTCCTCGAGCTTCGCGACCCGGTCGCGCAGGCGCGCGGCGTCCTCGAAGCGGAGCTCGCCGCCGAGGCGGCGCAGGCGCGCCCGCAGCACCGGCAGCGCCGCCTCGACGTCGTCGCAGTCGTGGCCGTCGAGCGCGCGGGCGGCGGCTCGCGCGAGCCGCCTGCCGGGCAGAGGGCCGAGCGGCGTCGGCTCGACGCCGACGGTCCAGCGGCCGCCGCGCCGGCGGAGGTAGACGTGACGGTCGGGCCGCGTCCCCCTGGCGTTCGCCGGAGGGCGGAGCTCGCGGAGCAGCCGCAGCTCCTCGAGCGCGGCCTCGAGCTCCGAGCCCGTCTCGCTCCACTCGACCCGCTCGAGCGCGGCGAGCGCCGCCTCCACCGACGGCCGTTGCCGACCACCGGCGAAATACGACCGCAGCCGGCCACGCAGGTCCCGCGCCCGGCCGACGTACAGCGCGAGCCCTCCCGCGCCGCGGAAGACGTAGACACCCGGGCGTCGCGGCGCGTCGGCGACGAGCGAGCGCTTGACGTGGAGCCGGCGCGCGCGCGGCGCAGCGAGCTCGACGAGGTCGGCGAGCGTCCGCGCGCCGCGCTCCTGGGCGAGCCCGACGAGCACGACGAGGATCTCGGCGGTCGCGCGGGCGTCGGGCAGGGCGCGGTGGCACGGCTCCGTCGGGACGCCGAAGAAGTGCGCCAGCGAGGCGAGCCCGACACGCCGCGTGCGCTCGCCGAGGAGCCGACGGGCGAGCCAGACCGTGTCGACGACCGGCGAGGCGACGCGCCGGCCGGTCAGCAGCTCGACTTCCCGGTCGAGGAAGGCGAGATCGAAGCGCGCGTTGTGCGCGACGACGGCCGCGTCGCCGGTGAACGCGAGCAGGCGCCGGATCGCGAGCCCGACGCCGGGCGCGCCCCGCAGCGCCTCCTGGCGGATCCCCGTCAGCGACGTGACCGCGGGCGGGAGGCGGACGCGCGGGTCGACGAGCGTCTCGAACGCGTCCGCGAGCTCGAGCGCCCGCACCCGCTGCGCGCCGATCTCGCAGATCCGCGACGTGCGGGGCGACAGCCCGGTGGTCTCGAGGTCGACGACGACGAAGTGCGCCTGCTCGAGCGGGACGTCCGCGCCGGCCGGCGCCGCCAGCCCGACCGAGGCGCCGCGCCACGCGAGGCGGACGTCGCCGGTGACGACGTCGTCGAGCAGCGACCGCGCGAGGGCCGCCGGTGCGCTCGCGAGCGCGAAGACGACGCGCGCCGCCTCGTCGGCGGGCACCGGCCCCCGCCGTGCCTCGACGAGCTCGACGAGCCGATCCGCGGCGTCGAACGACAGCTGCATGCGGAAGATCGTAAGCGAACGTACGTTCGATCACAAGCGACGCGCGCCGTCGGCGGCTCGAGCGACGCGTCGTCTCGCTCACCAAGGCGCCCGCGATGCCGCTGCGGGATGTGGCGGCGGCGAGGGCGACGCCTTCGGGACGTGCCGCCGAAGGCGGCCGCGGGACGGAAATCCGCTCGGCGGATTTCCGTCCCGCCTGCTGATCGGCTAGTTCACAGCCTTCTTCAGCTGCGAGCCGGCCGAGAACTTCGGGACGTTGGCGGCCTGGATCTGCACCTTCTCACCGGTGCGGGGGTTCACGCCCTGACGGGCAGCGCGCCGCGTCACGTGGAACTTGCCGAAGCCCGTGAACGTGATGGAGTCGCCGCCCTGCAAGGTGCGCTCGATCACGCCGAGGGCCGCGTCGACCGCCGAGCCGGCGTCGCGCTTGGTGAGGCCCGCCTCGTCGGCCACGGCATCCACGAACTCCTGCTTGGTCACGTTCGATCCTCCCTGGGTCGTTGGTGCTTGTTTACCCCGCCCGAGCCTATAGCGTGGACGGATTCGGCTCAACCATGCGGGTTCATCCCGTGCTCCCGCGTCTCGAGCAGCTCGGTGGCACGGTAGAGCGAGGCGAGCCGCACGCCGAGCCGGGCGAGCGCGTCCGTGCCGCCCTCCTCTCGGTCGACGACGCACACGGCGTGCCGGACGACGAGGTCGGCCGCGCGAACGGCCTCCACCGCCTCGCAGAGGGCGCCGCCAGACGTGACGACGTCCTCGACGAGGCACACGAGCTCGCCCGGCTCGTGCGGCCCTTCGATGCGGTTCCCGGTGCCGTATCCCTTGGCCTCATCGCGCACGATGATGAACGGCAGCCCGGACGCCATGGCCGTCGAAGCGGCCAGCGCGATGGCTCCCAGGGCCGGCCCGGCCAGCCTCGCGGCTCCCGGTTCGACGTCCGTGACGGCCGCCGCGAGGCGCTCCCCGAGCTCGCGGAGCAGTACGGGATCCGTCTCGAAGCGGTACTTGTCGAGGTACCAGCGGGAGCGCTTGCCCGAGCGAAGGACGAAGTCGCCCTCGAGCAGCGCCACGTCGAGGAGACGCCGGCCGAGCTCGTCGAGCGTGGTCGTCACGCGAGCGCCTGCTCCGCGAGGTCGAGCAGGCGGTCGCGCTCGGGCACGGGAGCCAGCTCGAGCTCGGAACCGTCGGCCCACGCGACGACGACGCGGCGACGGTCGGTGCGGCGGCGGCGCAGCAGGACGTACGCGGCGACCGCGGCCGCGGCGAGCAGGAGGAGCCTCACCCTTCGCCTCCCGCGACGCGTCGGAGCGCGGTGCGGAGGTCGAACGCGACGAGCCCCGCCGTCGGCTCGGGCACCGTCGTCGCCGTGATCGACCGCCCGCCGTCGCGCACGACCACGACCGCGCCTCGCTCGAGGTCGACGTGGACCCGCTCGACGGCGTCCGCGTCCGGACGGACGGCGGCCGCGGCGGCGAGGAGCGCCGCGCCCGCCGCCGCGAGCTCGCGCGCCCGGTCGTCGCTCGACGTCCGGGAGGCCTCCACATCGCCTCCGGCCGCGGCGATCACGACCTCGACGACCTGGGTGGAGAGCTCGAGGAGCTCCGAGAGGGCGGCGGACGCGTCCATCCCGGCGCACGAAGCTAGCAGAGCACGCCTGTCCGTACGGCACCATCCTCCCGTGCGGGCCATCGGCGCCACCTTCGACCGCTTCTTCTCCGAGCGCGGCACGCACCTCGCCGCGATGGTGGCGTACTTCGCCCTGGCCTCGTTCGTGCCCCTGATCTTCCTCGCGCTCTCCGTGCTCGGCTTCCTCGACCAGGCGGACCAGTCGAGCGCGCTCGTCTCCTACCTCGAGGACGTCTTCCCGGATCGGTCGGTCGAGTCGATCGTCAACGTCGTCGACGCCGTCCAGCGGAACGCGGCGACGCTCTCGCTCGTCGGCGCGGTCGCGCTGCTCTGGAGTTCGCTCTCGCTCTTCTCGGCGCTCGAGTCGGCGTTCAACATCCTCTACGGCCGGCCCAACCGGCCGTTCCTGCGCGGGAAGGCGCTCGCGAGCATCTACATGACGTCCGCGCTCGTCGTGCTCTTCGCCGGCCTCACGGTCGGCACCCTCGGCTACGACCTGCTGCGTCGCTATGCGACCGACGTGGTCTCGAACCGATGGGTCGCGCTCGCGCTCACGCTGCTCTCGTCGGGCCTCGCGCTCTTCGTCTTCCTCCAGTCCGCCTACTACCGGCTTCCGAACGCGCGGCTGACGCACCGCGAGGTGATACCGGGCGCACTCCTCGGTGCGACGGTCCTCGTGGGGACGCTGCAGGCGCTGCCGCTCTTCGTCTCCCTGTCCTCGGACGTGGTCGCGCTCCAGGCGCTCGGGACGACCTTCCTGCTGCTCGTCTGGCTCTACGTGATGGCGAACGTGAGCGTGTTCGGCGCGGCGCTCAACTACGTGCTCGCCTACGGTGTCACGGGACGCGCCGTGGAGCCGAAGCGGCCCGAGGCGCCGGGCGCCGACCTACCGTCCGGCGTCGCGTAGTCGGCCCGCGAGCACCGCGGCCGCGCGGCCGCGGTGCGAGTGCGTCTGCTTCCACGCGTCGCCGAGCGCCGCCACGGTCAGCGTCTCGCCGTCCGGGACGAACACCGGGTCGAAGCCGAAGCCCTCTCGGCCGGCCGCCGAGGTCGCAATCGTCCCGTCGAGCGTGCCCTCGGCGACGAGCTCACGGCCGTCGGGCGCGATCGCGACGAGGACGCTGACGTAGCGTGCGCGGCGCTCGTCCGCGCCGGCGAGAGCCGCGAGGATCCGACCGACCGGGTCGCCGGCGGCCCAGCGGGCGGTCCGCACCCCGGGGCCCCCGTCGAGCGCCTCCGCCTCGACACCCGAGTCCTCGCCGACCGCCCACGCGTCCGGCGGCGCGTGCAGCCGGCCCCAGCGCGCCTTGATGCGCGCGTTGTCCTCGAACGTCGCGCCGTCCTCCTCCGGAGGGTCGTCGCGGTCGAGCCCGTCGATCTCGAACGTGGGCAGTGCCCGGCGGAGCTCGGCGAGCTTGTGCGGGTTCCCCGAGGCGAGGACGAGCTTCACTCGAGCAGCGAGGCGGCCTCGCACGCGGCGCGCTGCGCCGCCTCGAGCTCCGCGACGCCGCCCGCGGCGAGGTCGAGCAGCCGGTCGAGCAGCTCGCGCGTGAACGGCTCCTTCTCGGCGGTCGCCTGCACCTCGACGAGCCGCCCGTCGGCGGCCATCACGACGTTCATGTCCGTCTCGGCCGACGAGTCCTCGACGTAGTCGAGGTCGAGCACGGGCTCGCCGTCGACGACGCCGACCGAGACCGCAGCGACCGAGGAGGGCAGCGCCTTCGTGAGCCCGAACCGGTCGAGCGCGCGGTAGGCCGCGACGTAGGCGCCCGTGATCGCGGCGCAGCGGGTGCCGCCGTCGGCCTGGAGGACGTCGCAGTCGAGCCACAGCGTCCGCTCGCCGAGGGCACGGAAGTCGCAGACGCTCCGCAGCGCGCGGCCGATGAGCCGCTGGATCTCCACGGTTCGTCCGTCGGGCCGGCCGCGCGAGACGGCGCGCTGGGTCCGCTCGCCCGTCGAGGCGGGCAGCAGGGAGTACTCGGCGGTCATCCACCCCTTCCCCTTGCCGCGGAGCCAACGGGGGATGTCCTCGTCGATCGTCGCGGTGCAGAGCACGACGGTGCGGCCCTGCGCGTAGAGCACCGAGCCGTGCGGCTGCTCGAGGAAGTCGGGCTGGAGGTCGAGCTCGCGCAGCTCGTCGGGCCTGCGTCCGTCGTGGCGTTTCAGGGCGTCGTCCTCCTCGGGTGTCGGCGGCGGTCGGGCGGGATCATGCCGCCTGCGGCGCGACGCCGGCGAGCGTCACGCGTTCGACGTCACGGACCGGCAGCTGCAGGAAGCGCTTCCCCATCTCCGCGAAGTCGTCCGGGTCGCCCGTCGTCAGGAAGCGCACGCTGCCCTCGCGGCTCTCGTCGTTCCCGAGTTCCTTCCGGTCGAGTGTCTCCGCGACCTCGCGCGCGGTCTCGTCGGCCGAGAACACGAGCGTGACGGAGCGGCCGAAGGCGCGCTGGAAGATCGGGCGCACGATCGGGTAGTGGGTGCAGCCGAGGATCACCGTGTCGACGCCGGCCTGCTTGAGCGGCGCGGCGACCTCCCGCACGGCCTCGGTCGTCTCCTCGCCGAAGGGATCGGGGCCCTCGATCAGCGGCACGAGCCGCGGAGCGGGCACGGCGACCACCGCGACCCCGGCGTCGTAGGCGTGGACGAGTTCCTCGTAACGGCGGCTCGCGACGGTCGCCTCGGTCGCGAGCAGCCCGACGCGCCGGTTTCGCGTCGCGAGCGCGGCGGCGTGCGCCTCCGGCTGGAGCACGCCGACGACCGGAACGCGAAGGGCGCGCTGCAGGTCGGGCAGCCCGGCCGCGGTGGCCGAGTTGCACGCCACGACGACGAGCTTCACTCCCTCGTCCTCGAGACGGGAGCCGATCTCGAGCGCGAAGCCGCGGACCTCGGCGAGGGGACGAGGGCCGTACGGGAGCCTCGCGTTGTCGCCGAGATAGATCGCGTCCTCGTGCGGCAGCGTCACCAGCAGCTCGTGGAGGACGGTCAGTCCGCCCACCCCGGAGTCGAACACGCCGATCGGCCGGCCGTCCATCGCGCGGATGATAGGGCGACCTTCCGGATCGCTCACATGTGTGGGCTACCCTGGCCGCCGTGTCGGGCTTCAGCAGAGGGGTCCTGCTCGTCCTGCTCGCGACCGTGGCGGCCCTCCTCGCCGCCGCGCCGGCGCTCGCCTCGAGCCGCCAGGACGTGACGATCGCATCGGCGGACGGGACGCAGCTCGCGGCGACGCTCACGCTGCCGGACGGCCCCGTGCCGCAGGGCGGCTGGCCCGCCGTGATCTTCATGCACGTCCTCGGCGGCAACCGCGCCTCGACGCTCGCGGTCGCGCAGCAGATGGGGATCGGCGAGCGCTACGCCGTGCTCGCCTACGACGCGCGTGGGCACGGCGAGTCCGGGGGCCTCGTCGGGGTCGACGGGCCGAGGGAGATCGCCGACGTGAAGGCGGTCTTCGCCTGGCTGCGCAGCCGGCCCGACGTCTCCGACACGCGAATCGGTGGCTGGGGCGTCTCCTACGGCGGCGGTGCGGCCTGGAACTCGCTCGCGGCAGGCGTGCCGTGGGCCGCGCTCGAGATCTCGATCAGCTGGACCGATCTCGCCGACGCTCTGGTGCCGCAGGGCCTGGCGAAGAGCGGCGTCATCGCCGGCTTCCTCGGCTCGCTCGACCCGAAGCGCGTCGACCCGGAGGTCTTCGCCCTGCGCGACGCGGCGTTCGCCGGGAACCTCGCGACCGTCCGCCCCTTCGCGGCCGCGCGCTCCTCGCTCCCGGCGCTCAAGGGCGTCAAGATCCCGGTCTTCATGATGCAGGGTCGGCGCGACTTCGCATTCGGCCTCGAGCACGCCCTTTCGGCCTACCGCGCGCTCGCCGGCCCGAAGCAGCTCTGGTTCGGGCTCAGCGGCCACGCGCCGTCGTCCGGCGTCGCCGCGGACACGCCGGCGATGCTCGCCGAGGGCGCGCGTTGGTTCGACCGGTTCCTCCGCGGGGACACCGCGTCGGCCCTCGCCAAGCCGGTCGCTATCTCGCCCGAGAACTGGAAGGGCCGGCCCGAGCGGTACGCCTCGCTCCCCAAGGTCGCCACCCCGAAGGCGACGCCGTTCGCGAGGCGAGCCTCGTTCGCCCAGTCCGGCCGCTACCAGGTGGTCCTGCCGCGGGTCGCGCGGCCCACCGAGGTGTTCGGCTCGCCGGTCGTGACTGTCAGCGCCAATGCCACCGGCGGCTGGTCGCGGATCGTCGCGGTCCTGAGCGCCCGCACGCCCGCCGGGAAGGAGATCGTCGTCGCGGGCGGCGGCGTCCCGGCCCGCTCGGGCACGCGCACCTACCGCGTGTCCCTCGGCAGCCAGGTCACGTTCGTCCCCAAGGGCTCGCGGCTGACGCTGACGATCGGCTCGTCGTCGCTCGCCCAGAACCCCGGGAACCTGCTCTACCTCGACCTGCCGTTCCCGTCGACGGCGCGCCTCGCGGTCACCGGCGGCTCGCTGAAGCTCCCGCAGCTCGCGACGCCCGTCTCCCGATGACGCGCGCGCTCGCCGTCGCCGTCGCCGCGCTCGCGGCCGTCGCAGCGGCCGGCGCCGCCACGACCGCCGACCCGGGCGTGACCCCGACGACCGTGCTCATCGGCGGCACCGTGCCGCTCTCCGGCGAGGCAGCGGCCTTCGG
>DATAPC010000006.1:0-28308 GCA_036265415.1 Gaiella sp. | reverse complement strand
GCCGGCATGCCGCCGAGGCTGGTCGACCTGTCCGACGTGCGCGGTGACCTCCACTGCCACACGACGTGGTCGGACGGACGGGCGTCGGTGCTCGAGCTGGGAACGGCAGCGCGCGACCTGGGCTACGAGTACGTCGCTGTCTGCGACCACACCCGGAACGTTCGCGTCGTGCCCGGGCTCGACGCGGACGACGTCCGTCGCCAGGCCGAGGAGATCGACGCCGCCAACAGCCAGCTGGCGCCGTTCCGGATCCTGCGCGGCATCGAGGTCGACATCCTCCCCGACGGCTCGCTCGACCTTCCCGACCACGTTCTCGCGGAGCTCGAGTGGGTTCAGATCAGCCTCCACGCGGGGCAGCGCGAGCCCGGGGACCGCCTCACGAAGCGGGTCGTCGAGGCGATGCGCCATCCTGCTGCGTCGTGCCTGAGCCATCCGAAGGGCCGGATCGTCAACCACCGGCGGCCCAACGCGCTCGACCTCGACGCCGTCCTCGAGGTCGCGCTGGAGACGGGCGTCGCGGTCGAGACGAACGGGCTGCCCGACCGGCTAGACCTCCGCGGAGACGAGGTCCGCCGCGCCGTCGCCGCGGGCGTCCCGGTCGTCGCCTCCACCGACGCCCATTCGGTTCGAGGCCTCGACAACATGCGGCTGGCCGTCGCGACCGCCCGCCGCGGCTGGGCGACGGCCGCCCATGTCGTCAACACGCGCCCCCTGGACGCCGTCCTCGACTAGCTCAGTACCAGCGACCGCGCGCGAAGCCGCCGAAGGCGACCAAGCCGATCAGGGCGATGATGATGCCGAGCCAGAGGCTCCAGACGATCGCGACGATGATTCCGATGATCACGAGGATCCCGCCGAGGCCGATCCCCGCTGCGCCACGACCTGCCGTTCCGTCCGCCATCTCCTGCTCCTCCGGTGGATTCGCGCAGCGCTCCCGAGTCGGCGCTGCGCCGTGGTCGTACCCCCAAATGCCCCAACGCAATCCGGAACGGTTGAAAAGCCTAGCTCGGGGGTACCGGTGCCGCGGATGCAATCGCACATGAACATGCAATCGCACATCAAGGAGAGTTCCGTGAGTGAGACGACGACACCCGAACCGCCGGACGTTCCCCCTCCTGACCTGCCCGAGCCCGCGCCGAGCCCGGATCCCGCTCCGAGCCCACAACCGCCGCCGGGCACGCCGAACCCCGGTCCGGGCGGCGAGGAGGAGCACCCGCTCGACGCCGACTACCCGGACGCCGAGGACGGCGCCGAGGCTTCGGGCTGACATGTCCTCGGCCGCGCGGCACGCCGACACTCCTTCCGGCCCGTACCCCGAGCGCCGGGAGCCGAAGCGTCCCGACGCGCGCCTTCGCGATCTGTCCTTCGCCGACTGGCGGGCAATTCTCGTCCGTGCCGGACGCGAGTCGCTCGACGACAACGTCCCGATGATGGCATCGGCGCTCGCCTACAGCGCCTTCTTCGCGATCCCGTCCGTCCTGCTCCTCGTGCTCGGCGTCTTCACCCTGGCCGCGGACACGAGCACGATCGCCGACATCGTCGACAAGCTCACGGCGGTCGCGCCGCAGGAGGTCGCGAAGCTCTTCGGCGAGAGTCTCCAGCGCCTGAGCGACCGGCCGGCGGCCGGCATCATCCTCACGGTCGCGGGGCTGGTGCTGGCGCTGTGGTCGGTGAGCAGCGCCATGAGCACGGTGATCACGGCGCTCAACATCGCGTACGACCGAGACGACCGCCGCGGGTTCGTACGGAATCGACTGACCGCACTCGGCCTCGGGATCGCCGTCGGCGCCGCGGTGCTGCTCGCGGGGACGCTGCTCGTCATGGGACCTCACCTCGAGGCGTGGCTCGGCAACGCGCTCGACCAGCGCACCGCCGTCGCGTTCGCGTGGTGGATCGGCCAGTGGCCGATCCTCGTCGCGGCGCTCCTCGTCGCCTTCTCGCTCGTGCTCTACCTCGGGCCGGATGTCGACCATCGCCGCTGGCAGCTCGTCACGCCGGGCTCGGTCGCCGCAGTGATCGTCTGGCTCGTCGTCTCGGGCGCGTTCTCGCTCTACACGACCTGGTTCGGGTCGTACGACAAGACCTGGGGAACCATCGGCGCCGTGATCGTGACGTTGACGTGGCTGTGGCTCGGCGGGCTGGCGCTCCTGTTCGGCGGGGAGCTGAACGCCGAGACGGAGCGAAGTCGCGAGCTGCGCGAACGGCCCGACGGGCTCGGCGCGGCCGCGACACCGGCACGGCGCCCGGACTGATCGAGCCGCGGGTGGGAGAAGGGCCGGGCCGCTCCAGAGGAAGCGGCCCGGCCCGCGCTCTCAGGCGTGCGCCTTGGCGCTCTCGTTCGCCACGCGGGTCGAGATCTTCTCGACCTTGCGCAATGCTTCCTTCTCCTCGGCGAGGTTCTTGTCGAGAAGCTCGACTGCCCGGTCCTCACCCATCGCCTTCGCCATCCGGCGGAGGCCCTCGTACGCCGCGATCTCGTAGTTCTCGGTCCGTGCGGCCGCGCCGAGGTCGATCGAGTCGACCAGCTCCGAGGAGGCCTCCTGGAGCAGCTTGTCGTGCTCCTGCCTGAGGCCCTCGAACCCGACGCACTGCTCGGGCTCCGGCGTCTCGCCCAGCTGCTCGAACACCTTCTCGACGTTGCGCAGGTGGCCCTTCGTTTCCTCGAGGTGCCCTTCGAGCGCGTCGCGGAACTCCTCGTCGGCGACCTCGGAGATCAGCTTCGGCAACACCTCGTTCGCCAGGGCGTCCTCCACGTACATGATGTCGCCGAGCTCGTGGAGGAAGAGCTCGCGCGGGGTCGTGATCTGCGCCACGGTGCCTCCTTTTCCCTCGTCGTCGTGGCCGAGCCGGCCCGCGCCAGAAGGCCATGACCGCTCTGCCCGAATTCCTGTCGAGGCGGGACATCCCCCGCAGGGGCAGCGCACAAACCTCGATCTCGGCGCATGTCGTTTGCGCGCAAGGAGAACCGGTCACACCGACGGCATGCATGCCCCCGGCGTCCGGACGCACGAGCCCGAGGGGCGGCTCTCCGACATCTGGGGGCCACGGACGCCGTACGGCCCGGACGAGGTGTGGCCGACCCGGGTCGACCAGCTCCTCGAGCCCGGCGTCGACGAGTCGCGCGTCGACTGGGTGCAGTCGGCGTGCGTGTTCTGCTCGAACGGGTGCGGCCTCGACATCGCCGTGCGCGACGGACGGATCGTCGGCGTCCGCGGACGCCAGCACGACCGCGTCAACCACGGGCGTCTCGGGCCGAAGGGCCTGCACGGCTGGAAGGCGAACAACGCGCCCGACCGGCTCACGACGCCGCTCGTACGCCGGGACGGCGTGCTCGCGCCGGCGGGCTGGGGCGAGGCGATGGCGCTCGTCGCCGAGCGCGCGAAAGCCGTTCTGGCCGAGCACGGGCCGCTCGCGACGGCCTTCTACAACTCGGGTCAGCTCTTCCTCGAGGACTACTACACGCTAGCGCTGGTCGTGCGGGGCGGCATCGGCACGCCGCATCTCGACGGGAACACGCGCCTCTGCACCGCGACAGCCGACGCGGCGCTCAAGGAGTCGTTCGGCTCGGACGGCGACCCGGGCTCGATCACCGACATCGACCTGTGCGACACGCTGTTCCTCGTCGGGCACAACATGGCCGAGACGCAGACCGTGCTCTGGGCACGCGTGCTCGACCGTCTCGCCGGCCCGCGCCCTCCGGCCCTCGTCGTCGTCGACCCACGTCGGACGAAGGTCGCGGAGCACGCCGCCGTGCACCTCGCGATCCGCGGCGGCACGAACCTGCCGCTGCTGAACGCGATCCAGCACGAGCTGATCGCCAACGACTGGATCGATCCCGCGTTCGTCGAAAGCCACACGATCGGCTTCGAGAAGCTTCGTGCGACCGTCGCCGGCTACCCACCCGAGCGGGCCGCCGAGCTCTGCGGCGTCGACGCGCAGGACATCCGCGAGGCCGCGCGCATCATCGGGCGGTCGGAGCGGCTCGTCTCGACCTGCCTCCAGGGCGTGTACCAGTCGCACCAGGCGACCGCCTCCGCCGTCCAGGTCAACAACATCCAGCTGCTGCGCGGCAAGATCGGCGCGCCGGGCTGCACCGTGTTCCAGATGAACGGACAGCCGACGGCGCAGAACACGCGCGAGACGGGTGCCGACGGCGACCTCGCGGGCGTCCGCAACTGGCAGAACGAGGAGCACGTCGCCCAGCTCGCGCGCCTCTGGAACGTCGAACCGGCGACGATCCCGAGCTGGGCGCCGCCGACGCACGCGCTGCAGATCTTCCGCTACGCCGAGGAGGGGTCGGTCCGCTTCCTCTGGATCATCGGCACGAACCCCGCCGTGTCGCTCCCCGACCTCGGCCGGATCCGGTCGATCCTCGCGGACGAGCGGTTGTTCGTCGTGGTGAGCGACGCGTTCCTCAACGAGACGGGCGAGCTCGCCGACGTCGTGCTGCCGACGGCGCTGTGGGGCGAGAAGACGGGGACGTTCACGAACCACGACCGCACGGTCCACCTCTCGGAGAAGGCGGTCGAGCCGCCCGGCCAGGCGAAGCCCGACCTGGCCATCCTCGTCGACTTCGCGCGCCGGCTCGACCTCCGCGACCGCGACGGTGCGCCGCTCGTCCCCTGGAGCGAGCCCGAGGCGTGCTTCGGCGCCTTCCGGGAGATGACCCGCGGCCGTCTGTGCGACTACAGCGGACTCTCGTACGATCGCCTCAGGGGCTCGCCCGGTATCCAGTGGCCCTGCAACGAGCTCCACCCGGATGGCGCCGAGCGGCTCTACACCGAGCACGTCTTCAACACCCTCGTCGACGAGTGCGAGGACTACGGCCACG
This sequence comes from Gaiella sp., assembly GCA_036265415.1. Lineage (GTDB taxonomy): Bacteria > Actinomycetota > Thermoleophilia > Gaiellales > Gaiellaceae > Gaiella. Next base: position 23,477 of record DATAPC010000006.1, on the reverse strand, counting down.
ACCTCGTGACGGGGGCGGCACACGAGCGGAAGGACTTCCCGGCACTCGCCGCTCCGGGCCGCGCCGTGCTCCACGCGGCGGAGTACATACCGCCCGCCGAGGCGGTGCGCGAGGAGTACCCGTTGCAGCTGACGACGGGACGAACGGTCTACCACTGGCACACGCGGACGAAGACAGGCCGCGTCGCCGAGCTCGACGCCGCGGCGCCCGACGTCTGGGTGGAGCTGTCGCCCTCGGACGCGGCGGCGCTGGACGTGAGCGAGGGCGACGTCGTCCGGGTGGCGTCGCCGCGCGGCGCCGTCCTCGGCCGAGCACGCCTGAGCGGTGTCCGGCAGGGCGTCGTCTTCGTGCCGTTCCACTACGGGTCGAGCGGCGACGAGAGCGGTGACGGCCGCCGGCGCGCCGCGAACGAGCTGACGATCGTCGCATGGGACCCGGTCTCGAAGCAGCCGCTCCTGAAGTCCGCGGCCGTCCGGGTCGAGAAGGTCGCGCCGTCCGAGGGAGTCCCCTCGCCGGCGCCGACGACGACCGCGTCGCAGCCCGCGGCGCCGAGGCTCGAGGTGCCGTGAAGCTCGATCACGCCATCGAGCTCGTCCGGGACGCCGAGGGGAAGCTCGCGGACGAGCTGACCGCGCTCGGCGAGCGCCACGCGGCCGAGAGCGACGTCTACCACACCGCTCACGTCCTGGCGGCGCGCGCCGCGACGCAGCTCGATCGGCTGGAGCCGCACGCGAGGCGTCATTCGGCGCCCGAGCGGCCCCACGTCGAGCCCACAGCTCCCGCGCTCGAGCGGGTGCGCCGGTTCACCTCCGACATCCTGTCGGGCCGGCCGGAGCCCGAGCCGGGAATGCTCCTCCTCCACGACCTGCGCGAGGCGTATCTCTCCGCTCACGGCGCCGAGATCGCCTGGGTGACGCTGCGTCAGGCTGCGAAGGCCGCGCGGGACACGGAGCTGGTTGCAGCGGCGGACGAGGGGCTCGAGGAGGCGGAGCGCCGCTGGAAGTGGCTCCGGACGAAGATCAAGGACGTGACGCCGCAGGTGCTCGTCGCGGGCTGACGGCCGGCGACGGAATGTTCGAAGGTCAACCCGCAGCCGGCGCGAGCGCTGCGGCCCGGCTCGGATGGACGTCGAGCACCTCGTCGAGCCCCGTGATCTCGAAGATCCGCCGCGCGGGCGTCTCGGGCAGGACGATCGCGAGCTCGCCGCCGATCTCACGCACCCGCCGGACGGCGCCGACGATCGTGCCGAGGGCGGTCGAGTCGAGAAACGCGACGCCGGTGAGATCGAGGACGAGTCGTGGGCCGCTCGCGCCGTCGAGCTCCGTCACGACAGCGGAGAACAGCTCCCGGAGACGGGGCGCGTCGTGCGCATCGAGCTCGCCGCGCAAGGTGACGACGGCCGTCCGACCGTCGTCATGCGTCTCGTAGAGATCGTGCATCGTGCCCAATCATGCCCGGAGGCGCCGCGTGCGGCGCCTCCGGACAGGCAGCTCGGTGCGCTGGCTCAGCGCTCGACGATGCGCTCGCCGTCGCGGATCACGGTCGTGTCGCGGCCGCCGAAACCACCCCAGCTCGACCAGAAGACGAGCGAGATGAGGCCCCCGACGGCGCCCACCACCATCAGAATCACGCCGACGGTCTGGAGGTCGACACCTGACACATCGGCCGACACCGCCCACGTGAGGATCGCACCAACTGCGATCAGGATGAGACTGACACCAATGCCCATGTCGTTCCTCTCGGGATTGATTGCAGGACGCGCCCTCGTGTGCGACGGCGCTCTTGACAACGTCTTGGGGATACCCCGCCTCCGCACCGTCGAAACCGCCCGGCCGACTCGTTTCCCGACCGACGACCGGGGTAGTTCGCCCGCACGGTGAACGAGGCCCTCCTGCTGGTCGACGTCCTCAACGACTTCCGCCACGAGGACGGCGACGCCCTGCTGGCATCGTTTCGCGAGCGCCACGACGCGCTGGCGGCGGAACTCGGGCGTGCCCGCGGCTCGCTGCCCGTCGTCTACGCGAACGACGACTGGGGCCGATGGGACGCGAACGCGCCGGGCCTCGTCCGCAGCGCCGTCGAGGAGGGCCGCGGCCGCGAGCTCGTCGCCGCGATCGCCCCGCGGGAGCGCGACCGCATCGTGCTCAAGCCTCGCTACTCGGCTTTCGACTCGACGCCGCTCGAGATCCTGCTCCGGCAGCTCGAGGTCGAGCATCTGCGGCTTGCCGGCATGGCGACCGAGATGTGCGTCACCCAGACGGCGATCGCCGCGCGCGAGCTCGGGTTCAAGGTAACCGTGTTGCCGGATGCCTGCGCGTGCGTCGACGCTCGGCTCGAGCGGATCGCGCTCGAGTACCTGCGCGACGTCGTCGGCGTCCGCCTCGACGCCGGAGGCGAGGCGTAGCTCAGCCGCCCGTGCGCTGGAGCGCCAGCAGCGCGACGTCGTCGGACAGGACGCGGTCGCCGATCAGGTCGACGAGGAGCCCGTCGAGCAGCTCCTCCGGGTCGCAGCCGTGGAAGCGGGCGACCGCCTCGCAAAGGCGCGCGAGCGCCTCGTCGATCGCCAGCCCCCGGCGCTCGACGAGCCCGTCGGTGTAGAAGAGCACGATGTCGCCGGGCTCGAGGATCGTCCGGCTCTCCTCGTACGGCGTGTCGGCGCCGACGCCGAGCGGCATGGACTCGCCGCCCGTGAGGAACTCGCAGCGGCCCTCGGCGGTGAGCAGCACGGGCGGAAGATGGCCGGCGGAGCAGTGCCGCAGCTCGCCGGTCTCCTGGTCGAGGTCGAAGGCGACCATCGTCGCGAGGAACGAGTCGGTGGCCTCGACGAGACCATTCAGACGCGAGACGACCGCCGAGGGCGAGAGGCCGTCGACGCTGTGAGCGCGCTGCACCGTGCGGAGCTGGCCCATCCGCGACGCTGCGAGGACTCCCTTCCCCGCGACGTCGCCCACGCTGCCCCCGAGACGACCGTCGGGCCGCAGGGCCAGGTCGTACCAGTCACCGCCGACGTCTGCCTCCGCGCTCCCGGACAGGTAACGCACGGCGACGCAGTCCGGCTGTGGGACATCGAGCGACCGCGGGAGGAGCGTCAGTTGGAGCTGCTCGGCAATCCGGTGGTCGCGCTCGAAGAGCCGCGCGTTCGCGACCGCCTGGGCGCACTGGCGCCCGAGCGTGAGCAGGAGCTCGCGTTCGTCGTGCCCGAGCGCCCGTGAGCCCTCGAAGCTGATCATCAGCACCCCGAGGACCCCGCCGGCGAGCGTGAGCGGGACGAAGGCCTCCGACTCGAGGTGCGGGTCGACCGCCAGCTCCTGCGGTGGATAGCGCGCCTCCATCTCCGCGAGCGACCCGATCCAGAGCGGGCGACCTTCGCGGTACACACGAGCCGCGACCACCGCATCGGTGGGCGAGAAACGGCGGTAGAGGTCGAGCACCTCGTCCGAGTACCCGACGGCGCTGACCGTCTCGAGCATGCCGTCGGCCGCGAGCACGAGGGCACCTGCTGCTGCGTCGAGCGCGGCGACGCCTTCGTGGACGACGATGCGGGCGACCTCGTCGACCGTGATCGCGCTTCCGAGCAGGGTGGTCACGGCCTGGAGCCGCTCGAGGCGCTCCGAGGTGACGCGTTCGGCCACGAGCAGCCGCGCCCGTTCGAGCGCCTGGGCACAGAGGCGGCCGACGGCTTGGACGAAGGCGACGTCGTCGTCGTCGACCTCGTGCCCGGGCGCGAAGCTCGTGCACAGCACCCCCGTCCGCGCACCGCCGACGGTCATCGGCACGAGGACGGACGGCCGCGCGCCGTGCCGCTCGGGAATCGTCGCGAGAACGGGGTAGCGGCGCTTGGCGTCGTCGGGCGAGGCGAAGACGACCGTATCGCCCGTCTCGAGCACGTCCGTGACGGGCACCGGGGCATCCGTCGGGATCGCCGTCCAGCCCGCCTGGATCTCGTCGTCGTAGCCGACCGACGCAGCGAGTGTGGCCACGGCCCCCTCGCGAAGATAGAGGAGGACGCCGTCCGCGCCGATCGCCCGGGCGCCGGACGACAGCACGGCGGCGCAGACGTCGTCGGGGGTCGCGGCGGCGGAGAGCGCCGCGGTGAGCCCCTGGAGCCGACGGGCGACGTCTCGGGCATGGGACGCCTCGTCGAACAGCCGCGCGCGCTCGAGGGCCTGCGCACAGAGCGTGACGATCGCGTCCGTGAACGCCCGGTCGTCCGCCCCGAACTCGCGCGGGTGGTCGAAGAACGCGACGAAGAAGCCTCGCCGCACCCCGACCGGGAGCGGCAGCGCGCACAACGAGCCCCATGCCGTGTGCGAGAACACCTCGGCGAGGAGCGGATACCGCCGCTCGGCAGCGGCGCGGTCGCCGAGCCACACGGCGGTACCGGTCCGCGCTGCCTCGGGGCCCGGCAGATCGGTTTCGAGCGGCACCGTCTCCCACGTGCCCGCGGCGTCTTCGGGTGAGTACCCGGCCGTCACGCGGCGCATCACCGACGCGTGACGCTCCGGGTACGCTATCGATCCGCCGGAGGCCCCGATCGTCGCGAGGCCGATCTCGATGGCGACGTGGAGGACGTCCTCGGCGGTCGCCGCGGCCGAGAGCAGTGCACCGACGCGCTGGAGCGCCTCGGTCCGCCGCGCGGCGCCGCGTTCCGCATCGAGCAGGCGCAGCCGCTCGAGTGCCACCGCAGCCCTCCGGCCGAGAGCCTCGGCGAGGGCGACGTCGTGCTCGTCGAGAGAGCGGCTCGCGGGACCGTTCCCGAGCACGAGCAGCGCGGTCACGTGCCCGCCCTCGGAGAGCACGGGCGCGACGAGCTCCGTGCCGAGCTCCGCCAGGACGGCCCGCGCGGTCGTGCGGGTCGCGATGACCGATGCCCGCGGCTCGTCACGTCCGTCCTCGCGGAGCCGGTCGCCTTCGTGGAGGAGGCGGATCGCGTCGCTGCGCCGGGGGTCGCGATGGGCTACCGCGAGGACGCCGGCCGGACGCGTCTCGGTGACCTGCTGCACGAGGCACCAGTCGGCGACCTCCGCCACGGCGAGATCGCACAGCTGCTGGAGGGCGGCGTCCGCCGAGGTCGTCGCGAGCAGCACCTGGGACGCGCGCGCGATGAACCGTTCCGCGTCGTCGCGGCGGCGGCGGTCGGTGACGTCCCTCGTCAAGCCCACGAGCCGTCCCTCGCCCTCGCGAACGACCTCGGCCCGCGTCCACAGCCAGCGGATCGAGCCGTCCGGAACGAGCGCGCGGAACTCGAGCTCGTAGCCGGCGCCCGTCGCGCGGGCCTCCTGGGCCGCCTCGTCGAGCGCGGAGACGTCCTCCGGGTGGATCAGCGACTTCCACTCTTCGTAGTCGTCAGGGCTCCAGCCGCGCGGCTTGCCGTGCAGGGGCCCGAGCGTCGCGGACCACGCGATCTCCCCCGTCGCAAAGTCCCACTCCCACTCGCCCGTCTGCGTCGCCTCGAGCAGCGCGTCGCGGCGTTCGGTCGTGTGCGGCGCCTGGGTCATGGTGCGGCGACGTCCCGTCGCCCGACCGGTGCATGCCTGCGGCGTTCCATCGGGCCTCAGAGTGTGCTGTACGCGGGTCCGCCACGGCAACCCGGCGTCCGTCCGGCGTTTTGCGCTTCTGCCGGGGTGGTACCCGCATGTTATGGAGGCGTCGCCTAAGCCCGCGCGCGACGAGCGACCGGTGCTGCTGTTCTTCTCGAACCGCCGTTCCGGGCCCGCGCGGAGGATGTCGAGCCTCGTCGCGTGGGTGGGCGTGACGGAGAAGAAGCGCCTCAGGGTCGTCGAGGTCGACGCCGACGACCACCGCGAGCTCGCGAAGGCGCTCGACGTGTCGATCGTGCCGACGCTCGTCCTCCTCAGGGGGCGCAAGGTGTTGGGCCGCCTCGACGGGCGCGTGACCGGGAACGACATCACGCGGCTGATCAGGCCGGTGATCGGCGCCGGCACGCGCCCCGCGCGTGACAGCGTGACAGGCTGACCGAAGTCGGCCCAGACGTGCGTCGCGGGCGCCGGGCGCCCGCGACGGAAGAGTATGCGAAACGGGCCCTAAGGGCCCGTTCGCGAGCTAGAGCAGGATGATCAGCAGGATGATGATCAGGATGACGATCAGCGTTCCGACACCGATGTACACGTCAGCTCCTTTCTACGCGAGCCACCAGATCAGCAGCAGCACGGCCGCGAGGACTGCGAGGGCGCCCCAGACCAGGAACGCAACGCTGCCGAGGAGGGCAAAGGGCGTCCCCGCACCGCGACCGCGGGCGACGGTTGCCTCGAGCTCCCCTGCCCGGCTCTCGGGCACCGTGTCGCGGCCCGTCGTCCGGTCCCTCCTCGTCTCGCCGGCCATGACCGCGGTCTACCCGGACCGCTGTCCGTCGAAACGGCTTCGCGATCCGGCGGGCGGTGGTGGGCCGAGAACTCGCGCCCTCGGCCCGGCCGCCGCTCGTCTCAGCGCCGGCCGTAGCCGATACCGCCCGTGACGAGCAGGACGAGCAGCACGATGATCAGAATCCATGCCCACAACGGCATCTCGGGTCACCTCGCTTCCTTGTTGTCGCGGGGGTCAGCTTCCGATGCCCCAGCTTTCCCCGCGGATGGCCGCGGCAAACGGGAGCGAGCGAGGCGGGGAGCCCGGCCTCGGCCGAGCTCCCCACGTCCTCCTCGTCAGCCGACAGCGCCGGGCATGTTCCGCCCCGAGGCGCTGCCGAGACCCGGAACCGGGTCGTGCGACGTCGTGTCATCCGACGCGCGGCTCGCGTCGGCTGCGGCCTGCTTCGCCGACTCGAGCGTCTCCTCGGCAATGTGCTTCCCGCGTTCGAGAGCATCCGACCCGACCTCCGACGCGCGTTCCTTCAGCTCGTCGCTCACGGGGCCCAGCTTCTCGTCTTCGACCCGCGTCGTGGGCATCAGGAGCCCGACGAGGAACCCCACCGCAGCGCCGCCGATGGCGAGGCCGAAGGGATTCTGCTTCGAGAGCCCGACCTTCCGGGCACCGTGCTTGAGATTCTCGGTGTCCGGCGCGACGTCCGTGACCGTCGACACGACCGACCGCGCACGATCGGCGACCGCGTCCTTCGCGTCCGTCACCGAGCCCTTGATCCGTCCCTTGACGTCGGCCTTGCGGCCGAGCGCCTCCATCGTCTCGTTCATCTCGGCCTTCGACTCGGCGAGCTCCTCCTGGAAACGCTCGCTTGCCGGCGGCCCGCTCAGCTGCTCGCGGGTCTCGGCGATTTCGCTTCTTATCCGATCTGGGTTTTCGCCCATTCGACGTCCTCCTTGACGCTCTCCATCGTTTGCTCCGGAACCAGCGGCCCGGCCTCGCTCACGCGCTCGCGGCCGGCGAAGTACAGCCCCGCTGCGGCGACCACCCACGCGAGGCCGACGATGAGCGCCGCCAACCAGGCGTCCATCACGTCGGACAGCGCGAGCACCACGAACGCCGTCAGGGTTCCCAGCGCCGTGAGCGCGGCGGCGCCGGCCGCCGCCATCATCCCGAGTCCCGGGATCAGATGCCGGCTCTTCTGCGCCATCTCCGCCCGTGCGAGGCGGAGCTCCTGCCCGGCGAGCGTCGCCACGCCCTGGCCGATCCGCGCCGCCTCCGTGCGGAAGACCTCCAGTTCGTCGCGGACGAGCGTCACGGTCTCGTCCTTCAGTGCACGCACGAGCTCCGCCGTCGACTCGTCGTTGCGGCGAACCGTGCTCACATCCGCGTCATGCGGTGACACCAGCCCCACCTCCAGCCGTCACGCGGGCCGTGCTGTCGCCGTACGGCCGCGGCGGCGACACAGCCCAGTCGGTGCTCTCCGAGCGCCGGGCGCTCGAGGCCTTCAGCAGCCGCGAGGCGAGTAGCCCGATCGTCGCCGCCGCACCGGCCACCAGCCACGGCCTCCGGCGCGCGAGTGCCTCGGCGTCGCGAAGGAGCGAGTCTGCGTCCGTCGACTCCATGTAGGAGCCCAGCCGCTGGGCACCGTCGGCCATCGCGTCGACGACCGTCGCAGCAGTTGTCGACCCCTGCTGGCGCAGCTCGTTGCCGGCGGATCGCACGGCCCGGGCGGCGGACGTCATCTGTGATCCAACCTCGGTCGACCGGGAGTCGATCATCGATCGAGCCCGCTCGCCCGCCTGTTCCTTGACGTCCACGACCTCCTGCTTCGCGGTCTCGGCGACCTCGCTCGCGGTCGCCGCGACGCTCTCCTTCGCACCCGTCTGATCCTGGGAGCCGGTCGAAGAGCGCCTCGTCGTCGTCTGTCCCATCTCCTCCTCCTTCTGGTGGTTTCGCCCGTCCGCGTTCCGCGCCGGGACGGGAGGGCTACCCGGGCATCACGCGGCCAAACACGGCGAACACTCCGCCGGCGCCGAGGCTCCGATCGGGTCGCGACGGGCGTCGTCCTTGGCAGATCTCGGCCTCCCTCCGGCGCCGAAAAGCCCGCGTGAGAAGCGGCCGGAACGGGTACACCGAGGCATGGCCGTGGCAGCGGAAAACGCGAGGCGGGCGGAGGACGGCTGCGCGCTTCGCGTGACGCTGTTCGACGGCGAGCGGGCAAAGCAGCTCGAGACCCTCGACGACATCCCACGCCGGATCGGGTCGTCGTCGCTCCTCTGGATCGACGCCGGTACGCCGTCCGAGGAGGATGCCCGCAGGATCGCGGAGACGCTCGACCTCGACGACGATACGGTCGGCTTCCTCACCGCCGCCCGCGGGACGCGTTTCCGCGACGGCGGCGACTTCGTCGCCGTCACCCTCTATGCGCCCGAGGCGGAAGATCTCGACAGCGTCGTCGAGCTCGGGTGCGTCGTCGGCAAGCGCTGGATCGTCACGTGCCATGCCACGCGGATCGACGTGCTCGACGAGTTCGCGCAGCTCGCCGAGGGTTCGGGCCCGACGGGCGAGCTGGACGGGCCGTCGTTCCTCGCGACGCTCGTCGCCTGGGTGCTGAAGGCCTACGACGGGGCATTCGACCACCTCGAGGAACAGCTCGAGGTGCTCGACGAGGATGCGATGCGCGGGCAGGGCGCCCCCGAGGCCCACATCGAGTCGCTCGTCGACCTCCGCCAGCGCGCGGGAAGGCTGCGGCGGGCGCTCAGCAGCCACCGGGCGGCGCTGCTCGCGCTGACGCATCCGGAGCTCGAGGCGCTCGGGGACGACGTCTCCGCTCAACGCTTCCAGGAGCTGCTCTCGAGCTACGAGACGACGCTGCAGACGGCCCGGGACACGCGGGCGAGCATCGTCAGCTCGTTCGACGTCGTGATCGCCCGGACGGGACAGCGGACGAACGACGTCATGAAGGTCCTGACCCTGGCGTCGGTGATCCTGCTGCCCGGGACGCTCCTCGCCGGGGTGATGGGGATGAACTTCAGGGCCCCGCTCTTCACCCACCCGGAGCTCTTCTGGGTCGTGCTTGGTGTGATCGCCCTGATCGCGGTCGTCGCGCTCGCCATCGCACGGGCCTTCGACTGGATCTGAGCACGTCTCGGGGAGAGCGGTGTTTGCTCCGCGGATGCGCCCGGGTACACCGGGTCTCGTGGGGAGACCAGGGCCCTTCAGGCCCGTCGCACGGAGGGGTCGGCTTTCGGCCGACCCCTCGTGTGTCTCTCACGCGGCACGTGCCCGTCTGATCCGCCACGAGCGGAGCAGGCTCACGAGCGCGGCCTCCTCCTCGCCCAACAGCGGGTCGCGGCCGGAGAGGACGCGCAGCCCGCGTGGGCGGAAGTGCTCGAGGGTGCGGCCGTCGCGCCACTGCTCCACGACCGCCGGGCTGACGTACGAGCTTCGCGCCACCGCGGGCGTGTTCCCGAGCTCGTCGCCCACCTGCCGCATCACCCGGGCGAGGATTCGCCGCTCTTCGGCGGCAGTGTCCGGCGGCCCGTGCTCGGCAAGCGCCACCGCGGCGGCGAGCGTGCCGCCCCAGGTTCGGAAGTCCTTGGCCGTGAAGCCCGCCCCGAGGTGCTCAGCGATGTAGCCGTTGAGCAGGGCTGGCGTGACGTTCGCCCGCTCGCCGTCGCGCTCGAACCGCAGGAGGCGCCCGCCGCCGTCGAGGCGCAGAAGCGCCGTCACGGCCGCGGCGAGCTCGTCGTCGACGAGCGTGGTGCGGACGAGGACGCGATGCTTCGCGCGGAACCGGAACGTGACGCGGCCCCCGCGCACGTCGACATGGCGCTTCGTCAGCGTCGTGATGCCGTACGTGCGGGTCGTCCGCGCCGCCCGCTCCGAGCCGACCCGAAACCAGCCGCGGTTGACGAGGGTGACACCGACCGCGCAGGCCCAGTCGCGTGCGTAGGGACCGGTCTCGAGGTCCGCGGCGACCCGCTCCCGCAGAGCCGGGAGGAGCTCGCCGAACCGGACGAGGCGGTCGAACTTCGCCTGCTCCTGCGCCGCGCGGAAGTCCGGGTGGTACAGGTACTGGGTCCGTCCGGCAGCGTCGATGCCGGTGGCCTGGAGGCGCGCACCGGCGCTGGGTGAGATCCACACGTCGCGCCACGCCGGCGGGATGACGAGCCGCTCGATCCGCTCGAGCTGCCGCTCGTCCGTGATGCGCCGCCCCCGCCGGTCGACGTACCGGAACGGCTTCCGCCGCCCGAGCCGCCGCCAGCCCCCACGCCGCGCCACGTCAGCTCCGCAGCAGCTCCGCGACGGCGCGCCGCACGTCGTCGACGCCGATCCGGAGCAGGCCGGGGTCGGGCGACGCCGCGTGCGGGTCTCCGGTCCGGCCGGTCCACAGCACCCGGTGCTGCGTACGGTCGGGCGGCGGGCCCCAGTGCCGGGGCGACGTCGGCCCGAACAGCACGACCGACGGCGTGCCGAGCGCCGTCGCGAGGTGGGCAACGCCCGTGTCGCCGGAGAGCACCAGGGGCGCCCGCCCGACGACTCCCGCGAGCTCGACGAGCGAGGTGCGCCCCGCGAGCACGGACGCCGGCGGGAGGCCCGCGTCGGCCGCGATCCACTCGCACAGGTTCCGCTCGTCCCGGGACCCCGTCAGCACGACCTGCCGCCCCTCCTCGCGCTGCGATCGCGCCACGACGGCCCAGCGCTCCGGCGGCCAGCGGCGAGCCGGGGCGGCGGCTCCCGGGTGGACAACCACGCCATGCCGCGTCGGCGTTCCAGGCGGGAGCGGCACGTCGAGCCGGGCGGGATTCGCCGGGACACCCTCCTCGCGCAGCAGGCGGCACCACCGCGCCACCTCGTGCTCGTCGGCACGCCATTCCGGGAGACCGGCCGTCGACGGCAGGCGCGGATGCGCGAACGCGACGACTCGTCGGGCCCGGGAGGCGAGCAGCGCTGAGGTCGACTCGGGGCCGCGGCCGTGCAGGTTGACGGCGACGTCGGCTCCTTCGGCGCCGGAAGGCAACGGCTCGAGCGGCCATAGGTGGATGGTCTCGTCGGCGAGCCGCCAGACGCGAACCAGTTCGTGGAGTCCACGGGGACACGCGAGGACGAGGAGCGCCCGCGGGGACGCGTCACGCAGCGCCCGCAGGGCCGGCACCGCCGTGAGGAGGTCTCCGAGGCCGAGGGCGCGCAGCACGAGGATCACCCGCCCCCTCAGGGCCACGAGCCCTCCCGTGCAGGAGCGATCAGGAGCTCGCGCACCTCGCAGCCCTCCGGCTGCGCGAGCGCGAAGACGACGGCGTCGGCGACGTGCGCGGGGTCGTTCAGGTCGGCGTCGTCGGAGGGGCGGTAGCGCTCCTCGCGGCCGTCGAAGAACGCGGTTCGCATGCCGCCGGGAACGAGCAGCGTGACGCCGACCCGGCCGGCCGTCTCGGCCGCGAGCGCGCGCGTGAAACCGACGACCCCGAACTTGCTCGCGCAGTACGCCGTCGCGTCGCCCACCGCCCGGAGCCCGAGCGTGGACGCGACCATGACGACGCGCCCGCTCACGCGTTCGAGGTACGGCAGCGCCGCGCGGACGACCGCCGCAGTGCCGACGAGGTTCACCGCGATCACTCGCTCCCAGTCGTCCGCGGCGACACCGTCCAGTGGCCCGCACGCGTCGATGCCGGCCGCGCAGACGACGCCGTGCAGCGCTCCGCGCTCGCCGGCGACGCGGCGCACCGCCTCCTCTGCGGCGCGGCCGTCCGCCAGGTCGACGGCGACGTGCTCCACGCCGTCTCGCGGCGGCCGGACGTCGAGGACGACCGGTGTGTCCCCTCGCTCGCGCAGGCACGCGACGACCGCGTCCCCGAGTCCCGAGGCGCCGCCCGTCACGACGACGACGCGTGCGTCAGCGGACGCCGACACCGGCCCGCTCGATGAGCGCGGTCGTGGAGCGCCCGGCGACGTACGGCACGGTGAGGACGCGCCCGCCGAGCCGGCTCATCACGGCGGCCTCTGGCAGCGTCGCCGCGTCGTAGTCCGCGCCCTTCACGAACACGTCCGGCCGCAGGCGCTCGAGTGCCAGGACGGGCGTTTCCTCGTCGAAGAGGACGACCTCGTCGACACAGCGGAGCGCGCGCAGCACCGCGGCCCGGTCGTCCTCGCCGACGAGCGGCCGGTCGGGCCCCTTCAGGCGCCTGACAGACACGTCCGAGTTGAGGCAGACGACGAGGCAGTCGCCCAGCCTGCGCGCCGCCTCGAGCATCGCTACGTGACCCGCGTGGAGGAGATCGAAGCAGCCCCCGGTCGCGACGACGGTGCCGCCGCGCGCGCGAACCCGCTCGACGACGCCGTCCTCGCCGCCGGTCGGCCGGGCGGAGCCGTGCCAGCCGGAGCGCGCGACGAACGCGCTCGCCTCGGCGGTCGCAGCGCTCACGGCGTCCGGCAGCGAGACACCCGTCGCGACGAGCGCGGTCGCGGTGGCGGCGAAGCGGTCTCCGGCTCCGCAGGGGTCCCCGCGCACCGGCTCGACCGCGACCGTGAGCGGCGGCCGCATGCCCTCTGCGAGCACGGCGCCCCGGTCACCGCACGTCACGCAGACGGCATCGGCGCGCCAGACGTCGAGCAGCGCCTGCGCGAGGGTTGCGGCGTCGCCTGCGCCGGCCACGCGACGGGCTTCGTGCTCGTTCGGCGTGACGAGCGTCGCTCCAGCTCTCGGCGTCGCGCCGCGTGGGTGCGGGTCCCAGACGAGCGTCCGCGCGCGGTCGAGCGCCCAGAGCACCGCGCCGTCGCGCAGCAGGCCACGGCCGTAGTCGGAGACGAGCACCGCGTCGGCGTCGTCGACGAGGCCGAGCGTCCTCGCACCGGCGGGGCGGGGCGCGCCGTTGCCCCGGTCGACGCGGCAGAGGAGGTGCCGTCCAGTGGTGAGGCGGAGCTTCTCGTGGGTCTCGCCGTCCAGACCGGCGTTCACGGTCAGGACGCCCGCGTCGGCCAGCAGGTCGCCGAGAGCGACCCCCGGCTCGTCGTGCCCGAAGGCAGTGAGCAGGACGACGTCGTAGCCGTCGCGCGCGAGCAGGGATGCCGCCAGCGCTGCCCCGCCGGGCGCGGCCCGCGTCGTCTCCTCCTCGAGCACCGGGACCGGCGCCTCGGGGCACAGCCGCTCCGCCGCGCCGACGAGATCGCGGTCGAGCATCGAGTCGCCGACGACGAGGATCCGCGTCATTGCGGTACCGACGTGCGCAGGGCGGAGTCGACCGCTGCGCAGAGGAGGTGGATCGCGACGAGATGGATTTCCTGCACCGTCGAGGGGCGATCCGCCTCGACCGCGACCGCATCGTCGGACGCGTCCGCGAGCGGGTTCGGGCGCGGCCCCGTCAGCGCCCAGGTCAGAAGCCCGAGGTCGTTCGCCGCCTCGGCGGCGGCGACGACGTTCGGGCTCGCACCCGACGTCGAGATGGAGACGAGGATGTCGCCTGCCCGGCCGTGCGCGCGCACCTGGCGCGCGAACGCCGTCTGTGCTCCGTAGTCGTTGGCGATCGCCGTCAGCGACGACGTCTCCGCGTGCAGCGCGATGGCCGAGAGCGGCTCCCGGTCCTCCTCGAAGCGGCCGACGAGCTCGGCCGTGAGGTGCTGCGCCTCCGCCGCGCTGCCGCCGTTGCCGACGACGAGCAACCTGCCTCCCGCCGAGCAGGTCGACGCGAGCACCTGCCCCCACTCCCCGAGGCGGTCGAGCTCGTCCTCGAGGCGGGCGAGCGGCTCTCCGAGGGCGGCGATGTGCGCCCGGCCGACGAGGGTCGTGATCACAGGACCGCCTCCGCCGGCCGCTCCGCGGGCGCGCTGACCGTCGCATACGCGCGCAGCGTCGCGTCGGCGATCCGGCTCCACGAGTAGCGCCTCGCCCGGAGCGCCGCGGCCGCGCCGAGCCGCGTCCGTCGCGCGTCGTCGTCGAGGACGTCGCGGAGGGCCTCGGCGATGCGCTCGGGACAGCGGGGCGGGACGTGCACCCCGGTGACGCCGTCGACGACGGTGTCGATCAACCCGCCGACCGCCGACGCGACGACCGGCACGCCGCACGCCGCGGCTTCGAGCGGCACGATGCCGAACGGCTCGTACCACGGAACGCAGGCGACGACGTCTGCCGAGCGGAGCAGCGGCGGCACGCTCGGTCGCCCGATCGCCCCCAGAAGCTGCACGCGGTCTGCGACGCCGCGCGCGCGTGCGATCCGGAGAAGCCGACTCGCCTCGGGGTCGCGGCCGAGAGCACCGCGTTCGCAGCCGCCGGCGACGACGAGCTCGGTGTCCGGCACGTCCGCGAGGGCCTCGATGACATTGCCCACGCCCTTGCGCTCGACGAGCCGAGTGACGATGACGACGCGGCGGAGGCCCGGACGCCGCGGCTCGGCGGGCCCCGACGACGTGAACAGCTCGAGGTCGACCCCGCAGGGCACGACGCGGACGCGGGAGACGCGAATGCCCATCCGTGCGAGCTCGAACACCTCGTCGGTGCAAGTCGCGATCACGACCGAGGACGACCGCGCGAGCCGGAGCTCCTGCTCGATACGCTCGGCGGGGCTCGTGTCCTTGCGGCCCTGGTGCCGCCGCTTGACGACGCCGAGCGCGTGGAACGTCATCGCGAGCGGGAGCTCGAGCGGCTCGCATGCGTCGAGCGCCGCGAGCCCCGACATCCAGAAGTGGGCATGGACGACGTCCGGTCGCTCCTCGCTCCAGGCGCGCAGCAGCTGCCGCCCGAACTCCGGCATGTGCGGCAGCAGCTCGTCCTTCGGGATCGCCTCCGGCGGGCCTGCGTCGACGTGGCGGACGGTCAGGTTCGGGCGCATCTCGACGCGCTCGGGGAGGCCGGGGTGATCGCGGCGCGTGAAGACCACGACGCGGTGGCCGCGGCGGGCGAGCTCCGTGCCGAGCGCCGCGACGTGCACGTTCTGCCCGCCGGCATCGACGCCGCCGATCGTCGCGAGCGGACTCGCGTGCTCGGACACCATCGCGATCCTCACGGTCTCCCTCCCGTCAGCAGTGTCGTTCTCCGCTCGAGGTCGGGACGTGGGCTCGTCCGTTGAGCGAGGCTCTCGACGGCCGCGACGACCGTCTCCGCCGTGACGCCCGAGAGACAGGGATGGCCCGGCACGGGGCACTCGCGCGCGCGGCAGCCGGCACACGCGATCGACTGGTCGCCGAGCAGCACGTGCGGAACACCCCAGGGCCGCCAGCGCGACGCGGGGACGGTGGGGGCGTACAGCGACACGACCGGCGTCCCGACGGCAGCTGCGAGATGCGCCGGCCCGGTGTTGCCGACGACGACCGCGGAGGCACCGGCGAGCACGATCGCGAGGTCCGCCAGCGTCGTCCGTCCTCCGAGGTCGCTTCCGTGCTCGCCCGCGACGCGCGCCGTGAGTCGACGTTCGCGACTGCTGCCCGTCACGAGGACGCGGCGGCCGCCCTCGGCGAGCAGGGAGACGACGTCGCGCAGAAGGTCGGGATCGCCCGCTCGGGCCGTCATCGAGGCGCCCGGATGCACGACCACGTACCGGTCGACCGGCACGCAGCGCGGCAGCGGTCGGACGGCGAGGGTCGCGTCGTCGCCCTCCGGGAGCGGATAGCCGGCGGCTTCGGCGAGGGAGAGCGAGCGCTCGACCTCGTGCACGTCGTGGAGCACGTGGTGCCGGACGTCGAGCAGCGCACCGGGGTAGTCGTCGCTGATCGCGGCGATGCGCGCGACACCGGCCAGGCGGAGGACGAGCGCCGTCGGCAGGGGGCTCTGGTGGAACGACGTGAAGATCACGGCCTCGTCGATCGCGCATTGCCGGAGCTGGTCGACGAGCCTGGAGACGGCGCCGGTGTCGACCGGCTCCGGGTCGGGATCGATCCAAGGCGCCCGGTACTCCAGGATCGCGTCGACGCACGGAAGAAGCTCGGCCGCGCCGCGGCCCCGGGGCCCACAGAGGAAGCTGACGAACCGCGCGCCGGCGGCGATCGCGCGTACCGCCGGACCGGTGAGGAGCACGTCGCCGTCGTTGTCGAGCCGGATGACGAGGACGTGCGGCTTCATCGCCCCGGCCCCAGTGCGAGGGCGACCGCCGAGCGAAGGTCACCTGCCACGAGCGGCGCCGCGGCAACCTCCTCCGGGCGGGTCCGTGGCGTCGGCACGAGCACCGCGCGGGCGCCGGCACGCCGCGCCGCCTCGACGTCCGAGCCGATGTCGCCGATCACGACGCAGCGACGCGGATCGACGCCGAGCGTCCGGCAGGCATCGCGAACGAGCCCGGGAGCGGGCTTCCGACACCCGCACGCCTCGTCCGGGGCATGTGGGCACACGAGCCACGCGTCGATCGGGCCGAGCCGCCGCTCGATCTCGGCGTTGACAGCGTGCACGTCGTCGACAGTCAGCAGGCCCCGTCCGACGCCGCTCTGGTTCGTCACCACGGCGACGGGAAGACCTGCGGCGCGGCAGCGCCGCAGCGCGGCACGTGCGTCGGGCCGCGGGCGGACGCGCGACGGGTCGCCGTTGTAGGGCACGTCCTCGACGAGCGTGCCGTCCCGGTCGAAGAGGACACCCTCCAGTCGCCGTCGGCGACGTGCGACGCCCGCCGACGAGAGCCAGCCGCCGAGCCGCCACGCGGCTGCCGCAGGCGGCAGCACGACGCTCGTCAGGGACATCGTCGCGACCTCGCGAGCGGTTCGCGGCCCCGGGACGATGCGCGCCGCGGCTAGCTCGAGGGTGCCCCCGAGCCATGCCCCACCGAGGACGGCGGCCGCGCGACGCTGCCGCGCCGCCACGGCGACGAGCGCCGCCAGCCCCGAGGCCGTCGTCGCGACGTGGCAGGGGAGCCGGCCCCGCGGGGCGCCGATCGCCCGCCGCCACCCCGGCCCGTGCTTCGCGCGCATGCGCGCGTCGTCGGCGTTTCCCGCCTGCCGCGCGACGCTGATCCAGGCGGGAGCACGGGAGACGGGATGCAGGACGCGCCGCGAGCCGCGCCGGAGGTCGTAGCCCGCGCGCAGGACGCGCAGCGCGAAATCCGCGTCCTCGCGATAGGGACGGGGGAAGCCCTCGTCGAACCCGCCGAGCTCGTCGAGCACGTCACGCCGGTACGCCATGTCGGCGGTCGCCCAACGCGCGGTCTCGAGCGCACGCACCGAGCGCTCCCAGTCGGTCGGCCTGCGGCAGCGCGGGAGAGGAACCGTGACGCGACCCTGGCTCCCCACCGCGCCGGCTGAGGCGGCGACGTCGAGGTCGGTCGCGAGCGCATCCGCCCAGTCGGCGGTCGGCTCCACGTCGTCGTCGAGGAACGCGATCCACTCGGCGGCAGAGCGCCGCCAGCCCTCGTTGCGCGCGGCCGCGGGCGAGCGCCCGGTCCCGTCGACGACGATCACCCGCCCGGGCGCGTCGAGCGTCGCGAGGAGGGACGCGAGCCGCTCTCGTCGCGTCGTGGGCACCACGATGTCGACGGTCATGCGTGTCTCCGGACGATCGAGCGGCCGATGGAGAGCAGGTCGATCGGCGCCGAGCCGAAGCACTCGAGCGCGTCGCGCGGGTCGTCGACCATCGGACGACCGTCGGTGTTGAGGCTCGTGTTCACGAGCACCGGGAGACCGGTCAGCTCGTCAAAGCGCTCGAGCAGCCGGGCGAGGAGCGGCTCCGACCGCGGGTCGACGGTCTGCGCCCGGGCGGTGCCGTCGACGTGGACGACGGCCGGGATGCGGCTTCGCCACTCGTCGCGGACCGTGTGCGTGAAGAGCATGAACGGGCTCGGCAGCGGGCCGCCCTCGAAGATCTCGCCCGCCCGCGAGTCGAGCACGACCGGCGCCACCGGCCGGAACTGCTCCCGTCCCTTCACGTCGTTGAGCCGCGCGACGTTCTCCTCCCGTCCCGGATGGGCGAGCAGGCTCCGGTGACCCAGCGCGCGCGGGCCGAACTCGCTCCGGCCGTGGAACCACGCCACGACCTCGTTCCGGGCGAGCGCTTCGGCAACCGGCCCGGCCGGGTCGTCGACGTCCTCGAAGGGCACGTTCGCCGTGCGGAGCACGTCGCGGATCTGCCCGTCGCTCCACGAGCGGCCCAGAGCGGCGGTCTCCATCCTCTCGGGTCGGCCCTCCAGCTCCGCGGCGACATGGAGCGCAGCCCCCAGCGCCGTCCCCGCATCGCCCGCGGCGGGCTGCACCCAGATGCGGTCGAACGGTCCGTTCTCGTGGAGCCACGTGTTGGCGACGCAGTTGAGCGCGACACCGCCCGCGAACGCGAGCTGCGCCTCGGCCGTCTCGGCGTAGAGATCCTCGGCCAGCTCGAGGAGCACCTCCTGGAGCCGCTGCTGGACGCTGGCGGCGAGATCGGCGTGCTCGCTCCCGAGGGCCCCGCCCCGGGCGGGCTCCGTGAGCGACGACCAGTCGATCGGCCCGCAGGAGAAGCGATGCGGCCCGACATGGCGCACGGCCCGCCGGAGTTCCGGCAGGAATCGTGGCGAGCCGTACGCCGCGAGCGCCATGACCTTGTACTCGTCGGAGGACCGACGGAAGCCGAGGTGCGCCGTCGCCTCCTCGTAGAAGAGGCCGAGCGAGTGGGGGAGCGGCTGGAGGTCGACGACCTCGAGCCGCTCCCCGTCGAAGCGCGCCGCGAGGTACGAGGCGTACTCTCCCCTGCCGTCGAGCACCATCACCGCGCACGAATCGAACGGACCAGCGTGTGCCGCGGACGCCGCGTGCGCAACGTGGTGCGGCACGAAGCGGACGACCTCGGGCCGCAGGCCCGGGAGCGCCGTCGAGAGGAACTGGGGTGCCCGCGCCGCGTACAGGGTGCGGAGCGGCTCCCAACCCTCGTGGGTCACATCCCCGTTCGCCGGCGACGCGAGCGACGGGTCGTACGAGTAGGCGACGGCATCGAGCTCCGCCGCCGCGACGCCGGCGTGCTCGAGACACCACCGTGCGGACAGCTCGGGGAGCTCCCACGTCGAGAAGGGGACGCACGGCTTGCCGTGCTTGCGCCGCGAGAACCGCTCCTCCTCGGCAGCCGCGACGATGACTCCGTCGACGACGATCGCGGCGGCCGGATCGTGGAACACCGCGTTGACCCCGAGCACTTTCACGGGGCAGCGGTTCCACGGCTCCGGTGGCGATAAACACTTCTCGCCGGTTTGCCCTCCGGAGGAACGGGGGACCCAGGCTCATGCTCGTGGGACCTTCCGACCGGCGGGGGTGGCCGCGCTCCACCCGCGACCTGGTCGGGTTGCGGGTGCGGATCGGCGACGTCGTCGTCGGCCGCATCTCGGAGGTCTTGCTCAACCGGAGTCTCGGACACGTCCTCGGCTTCGTGGTCGAGGGCCGCGGGGCGCACCGGCACTTCCTCCCGTGGGTGGCCGGGACGGTGGAGAACGGGCACGTCGTGACGCTCTCGGTCTTCGCCCTGCTCTCGACGAGCGAGCTCGCCTTCTACCTGGACAACGGCGTGCGGCTGGCGGAGGTGCTCGGCACTCCCCGCGACGGCGCCATCCTTGACGACGTCGTCGTCGACCGCTTCGGGGACGTCGTCTCGCTCGTCGAGCGGCGGGGAGCCGGCGGCGGTACGCCCTCCACGGCGGCGGCCGCGGCGACGTGAGCGCGGGCCCGGCTCCCGAGCAGCCGCTCTTCGCGCACCCCGTCGAACGCGAGCTCGCGCGCGTGTTCGACGCTCACGGGATCCGCTGGCGCTACGAGCCCCACACGTTCGTGCTCGGGCGCAACGGCCGGGGACAGGTGACGCAGGCGTTCACGCCCGACTTCTATCTCCCCGATCTCGACTTCTACGTCGAGTGCACGGTCGCCCGCCGGCCGCTGACCCGCGTCAAGCGGCGCAAGGTCGAGGCGGCGCGCCGACTCTACGGGATCATGGTGGAGATCGTCTACCGCACGGACTTCGAGGCGCTCGCCCGGCGCTGGTCGCTCCGTCGCCTCGAAGCCGTGCTCGAGCGGACGCCGTAAGCGGCCAGCTCCTCGAGGAGCTCCGTCCACCTGCGGGCGAAGCGCTCGATCCCGTACCGCTCGCGCGCGAGCGACTGTGCGCCCTGGCTCAGCCGCTGCGCCTCCTCGGGCTCCGCGAGCAGCCGGCGCATGTGCCCGACGAGCGCATCGACGTCGGTGTCGACGTAGCCGGAGTCGCCGTTGGCGACCGCACGCGGCATCTCCGTCGTCGCGAGGCCGATCACCGGCAGGCCGACGTGCATCGCCTCGCAGACCGCGAGCCCGAGGCTCGTCCAGCGGATCGGGTTGAAGAGGAACCGGTAGCGCGCCGCGAAGGCCGGCAGGTCGGGCGGCGACACCTCTCCGAGTCCGCCGAGCGTCTCCGAGCCCATGCCGACGAGGTCGAGCGGCACGAGCTCGCGGACGCGCTCGAAGACGTCGAGACCGAGTCGTCGTCCGCGTGTGGCGAGGTTGTTGACGATCACGAGGCCGCGCTCGAGTTCGCCGGTGTACCGCACGTCGGGTGGCACGGCCACACCGTGCTCGATCACCCGGGTCGGCGTCCCGCCGGTGTCCCACATCAGCGCGTTGAAGTGCGTGACGTGGACGACGAGCACGTCCTCTTCCGCGAGCGGGTGCCGCATCTCGAACGGGCTCGCGCGCGGGGGGTCGTGCTCGAGGTAGACCTGCGGGAGCCGCCGTTGCGCTGCGGAGAGCACGAGGTGCCGGTCGTCGCGCCACGTCCCGGGCGACTGGTGCAGCACCACGTCTATCCGCTCGTGCCGGACGTCGTCGAGAGGCACCTCCACGACGTTGTCCGGCCAGCGGAACGCACCTGCGCGCCCGCCGTACGGGTGCCGCCGGCCCGGCACGACGGGGACGACCAGGTCGACGTCCGCGTGCGCGAGGTAGAGGAGGTAATTGCCGTGGACGTGCCACGTCAGGACACGCGTCATCGGCTCAGCGCGCGCCGGCGTGCACGCGCTCGTAGCGCGGCAGGAGCTCCGAGGCGTAGAAGCGGAGGAACCCCTCCTGGTCGGGGCCGACCTGGTGGACGTACACGTGCGTGAACCCGGCCTCGACGTACATGTCGATCTGCTTTGCGTGCGCCTCGGGGTCCGGGCCGCAGACGATCGCCTTCGCGATGTCGTCCTCGGTGACCATCGCCGAGACGGCCTCGAAGTACGAGGGCAGGGCGAGCTCCTGGTTGAGCGGCCCCTGGAGTGCCGCGTTCGGCCACCACTCGAGCGCGGTGCGTCGCGCGTCCTCTTCCCGTTCGGCCCAGCACACGGTCACCTGGGCGTACTTCGGCTTCCCGACCCCGCCCGCCTCGTCGAACGTGTCGACGGCCTCCTTGTCCGGGGAGGTGGCGATCAGGCCGTCGCCGATCCGCCCCGCGAGCTCGGCCGCAGCCGTCCCGCCGGCCGCGACCATCACCTCGATCGGCTCCTCCGGCAGCGTGTAGATCCGTGCGTTCTCGACGGTGTAGTGCCGCCCGTGGTGGCTCGTCAGCTCGCCGCGCCAGAGGTCGCGCATCACCTCGACCGCCTCCTCCAGCATCTGGCGGCGGACCATGGTCGCGGGCCAGCGGAGGCCGAGGACGTGCTCGTTGAGGTTCTCGCCGGTGCCGACGCCGAGGAAGAAGCGTCCCGGCAGCATCGACGCAGCCGTCGCGGCCGCCTGCGCGACGATCGCCGGGTGGATCCGCATCGTCGGGCACGTGACACCGGTGCCGACGACGAGCCGCTCGGTTGCCAGGCCGATCCCGCCGAGCACGCTCCAGACGAACGGGCTCTGCCCCTGGCGGTCGATCCACGGGTGGAAGTGGTCCGAGACGAGCGCGAACGTGAACCCCGCCTCCTCCGCCTGCACGGCGTTGCGCACGAGGTCGAGGGGGCGGTGCTCCTCGCTCGAAAGGGCGTATCCCAGCTCCACGGCTCCTCCTCGTCTCGCAGGTTTCCACAGGCTCGTACGCAACGGCCCTTCCCGCTCGAACCGGGACCGAAACGGGGCGGCGCCCGGCCGACGTTTCGCCCGCGGCCGGGAACGGAAGGATGTCGCATGGTGCGCGTCGGCTGCTCGGGATGGAGCTACGAGCACTGGAAGGGCCGCTTCTACCCCGAACGCGCGGCCGAGTCGAGCTGGCTCGCGCTGTACGCGGAGGTGTTCGACACGGTCGAGGTGAACGCGACGTTCTACCGCCTGCCCCGGAAGCGCACCGTCGCGGGGTGGACGGCGCGCACGCCCGACGAGTTCCTCTTCGCCGTCAAGGCGAGCCGCTACCTCACGCACGTGAAGCGGCTGCGCGACCTGCCGCTCGGGCTCGCACGTCTCGAGGAGCCGCTCGCGCCGCTCGCAGCCGCGGGGAAACTCGGTGCGGTGCTCTGGCAGCTCCCGGCGAGCTTCCGCCGTGACGACGAGCGGCTCGCAGCGGCGCTGGCGCGGCTCCCGGAAGGCCGGCACGCGTTCGAGTTCCGCCACGCCAGCTGGTTCCACGAGGACGTCTATGCCCTCCTCCGGGCGCACGGCGCGGCGCTCGTCGTCGCCGACCGCAAGGGGCTGCCGGAGGCGCCGTGGGTCGACACGGCAGGGTGGTGGTACGTCCGCCTCCACCACGGGCGCGCCGGCCGCCGCGGCAACTACTCCGGCGCCGAGCTCGAGCGGTGGGCCGAGCGGCTGCGCGGCCGCAGCGAGGCCTACGTCTACTTCAACAACGACTGGGAGGGCTTCGCGCCGGAGAACGCGGCGACGCTGCGGCTGCTGCTCGAGGACGGCTGAGCCCGCCGCCCGCGCCGCGGGGAGAGCACGACGGCCGCGTCCGGCCGCAACACGCCGCCGAACCGGCGCGCCGGCTGCCCGTCGCTCGCCGCATCCACGTTCCACCCCTCGTACCCCAGCGATGCGGGGGCGTCCTCGAAATTGACCGCGACGACGCGGCTGTCGTCCCCGTGCGTGCGCTCGAACGCCAGCACCCTGTGCGGTGCGGGAAGGAGGTCGAGCATCCCACGCATCAGCGCCGGAGAGCCCCGGCGAAGGCGCAGCAGCCGGCGGTAGTGATGGAGCACCGACGTCTCGTCGGCGCGCTCGACCTCGACGGAGCGGGTGTCCGGCTCGGGCGCGAACGGCAGCCACGTCCCGCCCGGCCAGCCGTGTGGCCCGGCCGCGTCCCACGGGATCGGCGCCCGGCAGGCGTCCCGCCCGCCGGGATCCGTCCTCCCGCTCGGCGGGACGAC
>DATAPC010000005.1:0-26980 GCA_036265415.1 Gaiella sp. | reverse complement strand
AAGTGTTGCTCAAGGCGATCGAGGACTCGGACGGCTCCCGGGCCGACGTGATCAAGAAGCTGTTCGCGACGAACGTCACGGACGGGCTGCTCGGCTCGTTCAAGATCGACCAGAACGGGGACCCCGAGGACGCCTCGGGGGCGGTCGTCGGCTTCACGATCTACAAGGCGACCGACGAGCTGACGACGGAGACGACCGTCTCGCCGAAGCCGGAGACGGTGGCGGCGGCAGGCGGCCAGAGCTAGAGCTCGCGGAACGGACGCGCGGGGCGGGAGGGCTGTTGCCCTCCCGCCCCGTTCGCTTTAGAGTCGCGCGGTCCAATGAGTGACATGCGCACGAGGGTCCTGCGGTTCCTTCGGAACCCGAAGCTCGTCAACGGCATCGGGCTCGGCCTCGTCGGGCTCGTCGGGATCTGGCTCGTCGTGAACTTCGTGAAAGGGCCGGCGGAGTTCGTCAACGTCGCGCTCGACGGCCTGACCCGCGGCTCGATCTACGGCGTCGTCGCCCTGGGCTACACGCTCGTCTACGGCATCCTCCAGCTCATCAACTTCGCGCACGGCGACGTCTTCTCGCTGTCGGGCCTCGTTGCGAGCACGATCCTCCTCTCGGTTCTCGGGCTGACGGGCGACTCGAGCAACCTCGTGGTCGTGGGTGGGATCATCGTCACGCTCGCGATCACGATCCCGCTGTTCGCCGTCGTCAACGCGACGATCGAGCGGATCGCCTATCGGCCGCTCCGGCACGCGCCGCGGCTGACGCCGCTCATCACCGCGGTCGGCATGTCGTTCATCGTCTCGAACATCTCGCTCGCCCTCTATGGCGTCGACTTCGAGAGCGGCTCCGAGCTGATTCCCCAGGGCGCGGCCTTCACGATCGGTGACATCAACGTCACGTGGAAGCTCGTCTTCGCGCTTGCGATCATCATCCCCGCCCTCGTCGCGCTGAGCTGGTTCGTCGGCTACACGAGGCAGGGGAAGGCGATGCGCGCCGTCGCGCAGGACACCGAAGCCTCTGCGATGATGGGGATCAACGTCAATCGCACGATCTCCGTGACGTTCTTCATCGCGGGTGCGCTCGCTGCCGTCGCCGGCCTCGTCTTCCTCCTCGAGTACAACATCCGGTACGACACGGGCTTCGAGCTCGGCCTGATCGCGTTCACCGCGGCCGTGCTCGGCGGCATCGGCAACCTCGCCGGCGCCGTCCTCGGCGCGCTCGTGATCGGGTTCGTCCAGTCGTTCAACGAGGGCCTCACCTGGTTCGCGCCGGGTGGCGACTGGACCCGTTCGATCGTCTTCGGCATCCTGATCGCGGTTCTGGTGTTTCGACCGGAGGGTCTGCTCGGCGAGCAGACGCCCGAGGGCGCATGAGCGCGCTGGCCGACCGCGCGAACCGCTTCCGCAGCGATCGCAACGCGTGGTTCGCGACGGCCGGGATCGTGCTCGG
Organism: Gaiella sp.; assembly: GCA_036265415.1. Lineage (GTDB taxonomy): Bacteria > Actinomycetota > Thermoleophilia > Gaiellales > Gaiellaceae > Gaiella. The sequence continues at coordinate 25,537 of DATAPC010000005.1, read as the reverse complement.
GATCGCCTATCCGTTCATCGAGGAGGGGCTCGGCAATCTCCCGCTGATCGGCGACTTCATGCCGACGACGCGCACCGTCGTGGTGATGATCGCCTTCACGATGATGGCCGTCGGCCTCAACATCGTCGTCGGGTACTGCGGCCTCCTCGATCTGGGCTACGTGGCCTTCTACGCGGTCGGCGCGTACACGGCGGGCTGGTTCGCGTCCCAGCATTTCGAAGGCGTGACGATCCATTTCGGCTCGTCGGTCAACAACGATCAGGTCGGCATACACCTCTCGATGTGGGTCGTCCTGATCCTCGCCGGGCTGCTGACGATGCTCGCAGGGATCATCATCGGGCTCCCGACACTGCGACTCCGTGGCGACTACCTGGCGATCGTCACTCTCGGGTTCGGCGAGATCATCCCGCAGGTCGTGCGCAACGGCGACAGCTTCGGCGGCTTCAACCTGACGAACGGGACGTTCGGCATCGCGCCGATCGATCCGGTTGGCTTCCCGATCCTGAGCGCGATCGGCCTGCCGGAGAACTTCCAGCAGGAGGAGAACGGCGCGCGCTGGTACTACCTGATCGCGTTCCTCCTGCTCCTCTTCACGATCTTTTGCTCGGTGCGGCTGCGCGACTCCAGGCTCGGCCGCGCGTGGATCGCGATTCGCGAGGACGAGACCGCCGCCGCTGCGATGGGCGTGCCGCTGATGCGGACGAAGACCTGGGCGTACGCGCTCGGTGCCTTCTTCGGGGGCGTCGCGGGCGCCTACTACGCGAGCTTCAAGTCCGGCGCGTTCCCGGCGGACTTCTACTTCAACATCTCCGTGTTCCTGCTCTGCATGGTGATCCTGGGCGGGATGGGCAGCATCTGGGGCGTGACGATCGGCGGGCTGATCCTCGCGTACCTCAACTTCAGCGGCCTGTCGACGATCGGTTCGAAGATCCAGGACGCCGGGGTCGATTTCGACCCGACGAAGTACCAGTTCGGGATCTACGGCGTCATCATCGTCCTCATGATGCTGTTCCGCCCCGCGGGCCTGATCCCGGAGCGGCGGCACAAGATCGAGCTGGAGGAGGGCGTGCACGACACGCCGTTCTACGACGTCCAGACGGAGGGCGCTCTCACGGATCGCGACCGGAGCAACGACTGATGGCGGTCGACAACCTCGTCGAGGTCACGAAGCTGCGCAAGGAGTTCGGCGGGCTCGTCGCCACCGACGACGTCGACTTCACCATCCCGCGGGGCTCGATCGTCGCATTGATCGGCCCGAACGGGGCCGGCAAGACGACCTTCTTCAACCAGCTGACAGGGGTCTACAAGCCGACCTCGGGCTCGATCGTGTTCGACGGCGCCGAGGTGGGCGACCTGCCGCCGCACGCGATCACGGCGCTCGGTATCGGCCGCACGTTCCAGAACATCCGCCTCTTCTCGCAGATGACAGCGCTCGAGAACGTGCTCGTCGGGATGCACTGCCGCTTGTCGAGCGGGATCGTCGGCTCGATCCTGAAGACGCGGAAGGTGCGCCGCGAGGAGCAGGAGGCGCGCGACCGCGCGCGGGAGCTGCTGACGTACGCGGGCCTTCCCCGCCGCCACGGTGAGCGGGCGGGGAACCTGCCCTACGGCGACCAGCGCCGGCTCGAGGTGGCGCGCGCGCTCGGGACCGACCCGAAGCTGCTCCTGCTCGACGAGCCGACGGCGGGCATGAACCCGCAGGAGACGGCGGACTTCACGGCGTTCGTGCGAAGGGTCCGCGACGACAAGGGCCTCACGGTTCTCCTGATCGAGCACGACATGAAGATCGTGATGGGCGTCTCGGAGCGGATCACCGTGCTCGAGTACGGCGCGAAGATCGCAGAGGGAACCGCTGCCGAGATCCAGGCGGACGAGCGCGTGATCGAGGCGTACCTCGGCAAGGGCGCGGCCGCGTGAGCACGACGACCGACGGCGACGTCCTCCGGATCGAGGACGTCCACGTCTACTACGGGGCGATCCATGCGCTCAAGGGCGTCTCGCTCCGCGTCGGCGCCGGCGAGATCGTCACGCTGATCGGGGCGAACGGCGCGGGGAAGTCGACGACGCTCCGCGCGATCAACGGCCTCAACCGGCCGCGACAGGGCTCGATCCACTTCGAGGGCCGCGACATCACGACGAGCCCGCCGCACGACATCGTCGCCGGCGGGATCGCGCAGAGCCCCGAGGGACGCCGCCTGTTCCCCCGCATGACCGTCACGGAGAACCTCGAGATGGGCGCCTTCCAGCGCACCGACAAGGAGAACTTCCAGGCGGACATGGACCGCGTCTTCGAACTCTTCCCGCGTCTGCACGAGCGGCGGACGCAGAAGGCCGGGACGATGTCAGGGGGCGAGCAGCAGATGTGCGCGATCGGCCGGGCCCTGATGGCCCGGCCGAAGCTCCTGCTGCTCGACGAGCCGTCGATGGGGCTCGCGCCGATCTTCGTGGAGAAGATCTTCGAGATCGTGCTCGAGATCAACGCGCAGGGGACGCCGGTGCTGCTCGTCGAGCAGAACGCGCTGATGGCGCTCGAGAGCGCCCATCGCGGCTACGTCATGGAGACAGGGCGCATCACGCTCGAAGGCCCGGCGGCCGACCTGAAGACGAACCAGGCCGTCCAGAAGGCCTACCTCGGCGTCGACTGATGCTCGTCCCGTAGCGGCCGCGTTCGCGCCCGCGCCGGCCCCCGACCACGGTGCCACGACGCGTCAGTTGCTGCCGCCCACGACGAGCGCCGGGTAGGGCGGGCCGAGCAGCACCCCGATGTGCGCGTCGTCGCCGGAGAGCCCCGCCGCCATGGCGAGGGCGGTCGCGGTGTTGTGGGACGGGACGAGACCGAGCGCGCGTGCCGCGCCGGCGTCGCGGCAGCCGGCGACGATGACGCGGCCCGCGCGCGAGAGCGTCGCGGCGCACGTCTCCCAGTCCGCGAACGGGAGTCGCGGGTGCGGCGCCGACCCGTTGCGGTAGGCGGAGATTGCGCGGCGGTCGCGCGCAGCGAGCGCCTCGGCCTTCCGGAGACCCTCCGCCGCGACGCCGTCGCGCAGCGCCGCGAACAGCGTCCGGTACGGCGCCTGGGGGCCGTGACCCATGACCCGGGAGAAGGGGTGGAGGAGGACGACGGTGCCGCCGTCCAGGAGCGGCGGCCGGTTCCGCCAGAGGCGGAGGACGTGCCCGAGCCCGAGCGCCGCCGCGGTGATCGGGTTGAGCGGCTCGCGCGGAAGGTGCAGGCCTTCCCAGGGCAGCGGCACGACGAGCGTGTCGAACCGGCGGTCGACGACGACGCTGCGAACGGCGATGCCGCGTAGCAGCGCCTCGGCGTGCGCGACGGACGGCGGGCCGGCGAGCGCCGCGACGGCGGCAAGCTCCCGTGGCGCCCCGGCGAGCAGTCGACGACGAATGGCTGCGGGCGCCGCGTTGAGCACACGGCGGAAGGGGGAGCGCCGGACGACGTCGCGCGAGGCCGCCGACCAGGGGTAGCCGCGATAGAGGCCGCTCGTGCGCGGTCGGTCGAGAACGAGCGAGAGCCCGACGAGTGGTGCGTTCCGGCCCAGCTCGCGCTCGAGGGCGCCCGCGAGCCGCCACCCGTCCGCACCCGTGATCTCGAGGAGCGACGTGGCGCGCGCGTCGCGGATCGTCCCCGGCCCCGAGGCATCGACGAGCGCGCCCGCGCCCCCGTGCAGGACGGTCTCGCCGGCGCCGACGGTCACGACGAGGTCCGTGTCGACGAGTGCAGGGTGAACGCGGGCGATGCGTCCGTCGAGCTCGAGTCGGGGAAGGTCCTCCGCCTCGCAGTCGTGGACGACGATCCGGCCGCGGAAGGCGCGAGCTTGCTCCGGTCGCAGCAGGGCCTCCAGCTCCGTCCGGCCCGCGCGACGACCGAGCCCGCCGGCGACGAGAACGGTGATGCGTTCGCGCTGAACGCCCGACCGGGCGAGCTCCGCCAGCACCGCTGCCAGGGCGTCTCGCCGCGGGTCGTCTGGTGCAGTCGGAAGAGGCTGCTCGGGCGGCTGCACGACGACGGTGACCCGTCCCGACCGGGGAGCGAGAGCGGCGAGCGGCTTGCCGGCGAGCGGATAGCGGAGCGCCTCGACGACGGCGGCCGCCACGTCGGCGATCGGATCGAGCGGCGGCGGCGGCGCGAGCAGCACCGCGTCGTCGGGCAGCGTGACGACGGGGATGCGCGAGCCTGAGTGGAGCGGAACGCGAGCCACAGGCGCGCATGGTAGGTCGGCGCATCGCGGTCGCTACGGGATTGCGCGGAAGAGCCGGGAGAACCTCGGCGGGAAGCCGAGCCGCGGCCAGGTGCGCGCGGAAGGAGGTTCGGCGTTAGCCGGTCGGTGACGACCCATCTCGCGCGGCCCCCTTCGCCCTTGCCCGACGTTGTCGAGCGTTTTGCGGACGGAGACATGGTTTCCCCCCGCGGTCGGATACGCTCGCGCGGTGAGCCCGAAGACGCTGACGGGCGAGGAGCTCCAGCTCGACGACGGGCCTGCGAAGGGGTCCGAGCTCTTCCTCGTCGACGGCAACAACCTCGCGTATCGCGCCTTCTTCGCCCTGCCCGAGGAGCTCCAGACGACGGACGGCCAGCCGACGAACGCGCTGCTCGGGTTCACGAACATGCTCTTCAAGCTGCTCTCCGACTACGCCCCGCGCGGTGTCGCGGTCGCGTGGGACACGCGGCCGACGCACCGCACGGAGATCGCCGACACGTACAAGGAAGGGCGGCGGCCGATGCCCGACCTGCTGCGTGAGCAGTTCCCGCACTTCCGGCCGATCGTCGAGGCGTTCGGCTACCGGAACCTCGAGTTCGAGGGCTGGGAGGCGGACGACGTTATCGCGACGCTCGCGACGCGCGCGGACGAGGCCGGGATCAAGACGTGCGTCGTCTCGACCGACCGCGATGCATTCCAGCTCTGCAGCGAGAACGTCTCCCTGATGATGACGCCGCGCGGGGTTGCGGACGTCAACGTCTACACGCCCGACCGCGTCGAGCTGCGGTACGGCATCCGTCCCGACCAGGTGCCGGACTTCATCGGCCTGAAGGGCGACACGTCGGACAACATCCCGGGCATCCCCGGCATCGGCGACAAGACCGCGGGGCAGCTCGTCGCGCAGTACGGCTCGCTGGAGGAGGTCGTCGGGCACGCGGACGAGCTCTCGCCGGCCCGCGGCAGGGCCGTCCGCGAGCACGCCGACCAGGCTGCCGCCTCGAAGCTCCTCGCCACGATGCGGCGCGACCTGCCGCTCGACGTCGACCCCGCCGAGCTCGTGTCCGCGCCGCCCGACCGCTCGCTGCTGAAGGAGATCTTCCGCCGATTCGAGTTCCGCGGGCTCCTCGGCCGCGTCGACACGCTCGACGCAGCGTTGCCCGCCGCCGAGCCACTCGCGACGGACAAGCTCGACATCCCGTGGCGCGAGGGGGCGAGGGAGGAGCTCCTGCTGGGCCAGCACCGCGAGCCGCTCGGTGTCGCGTGGGAGAACGGCCGCGGCGGCATCGCCACCGGCGACGAGGTCGTCGTGGTCGAGGGCTCGCTCGGGGAGATCGGCGTCGCGCTCGGCGACGCGAAGATCCTGGCGCACGACGCCAAGCGCCTGCGCCTCGGCCGCGCGCCCGCCGACGACACGCTGATCGCCGCGTACCTCGTCGACCCCGGCCGGGCCGGCTACGAGATCGACGACCTGGCGCGTGAGCACGGGCTCGAGCTCGTCCCCGACCCCGCGGCCGAGGAGGAGACGTCGGCGCTCGTCAGCCGCGCGGAGGCGGCGCGCCGTCTTGCGCCGCAGCTGAGGGTGCGGGTGCGGGAGTGGGGGATGGAGCGGCTCTACGACGACGTCGAGCTACCTCTGACCGTTGTCCTCGCGGCGATGGAGGACGCAGGCATCAAGATCGACGCCTACCGCATGGGCGAGATCACCGCGCGCCTCGCCGAGCGCGTCGAGGAGCTCGAGGCGAGCGCGTTCGAGCTCGCGGAGGAGGAGTTCCAGCTCGGCTCGACGCAGCAGCTCGCACGCATCCTCTTCGAGAAGCTCGGCCTCACGGCCGGGCGCAAGGGCAAGACGGGCTACTCGACCGACGGCCGTGTCCTGCGTGCGATCCGCGAAGACCACGGGATCGTGCCGGTCGTCGAGGAGTGGCGCGAGCTGACGAAGCTTCTCAACACCTACCTCCTCCCACTGCCCGAGCTGATCGACGAGCGCGACGGACGCCTGCACACGACGATCAACCAGGCGGTCGCGGCGACCGGCCGCCTCTCGACGACGAGTCCGAACCTCCAGTCCATCCCCGTGCGCACGCCGCTCGGACGCCGCATCAGGTCCGCGTTCACGGCCGAGGAGGGCTCACGGCTCCTGTCGGCGGACTACAGCCAGGTCGAGCTGCGCATCCTCGCCCACGTCTCGGGCGAGCCGGTCCTGCGGGAGGCGTTCGCGCGAAACGAGGACATCCACGCCGCCACCGCGTCGCAGGTCTTCGGCACCCCCCAGGCGGAGCTGTCCCGGGGTCAGCGCGATACGGCGAAGATGGTGAACTTCGGGATCATCTACGGGATCTCGTCGTTCGGCCTCTCGGAGAACCTCGGCATCGACCGCGACGATGCGCAGGAGCTGATCGACACCTATCTCGCGCGTCTGCCTCGCGTCCGCGAGCTGATCGCCCGGACGATCGCGCAGGCGACGGACGAGGGCTACGTCACGACGCTGCTGGGGCGCCGGCGGGCGATCCCCGAGCTCCGGACGTCGAACCGGCAGACGCGCTCGCTGGGCGAGCGACTCGCGGTCAACACGATCATGCAGGGAACGGCGGCCGACGTGATCAAGGTCGCGATGGTCCGCATCCACGAGCGGCTGCGGAACGAGGGCCGCTCGGCGCGGCTCGTGCTGCAGGTGCACGACGAGCTCCTCCTCGAGGTGCCGGAGGTGGAGAGGAGCGCCGTCCGCGAGCTCGTCCGCGAGGAGATGACCAACGCCTACCCGCTCGATCCGGCCCTGGCCGTCGAGATCGGCGTCGGCGACACCTGGGCGGACGCGAAGGAGTGACGAAGCATCCGCCGCAGGTCTAGGATCTCCGCGTCACGCAGAGGCAGTCGTCAGTGAATCGAAGGAAGGGGAGAGGTTCATGAGACGAACCATCGCCGTGCTCGCGGCGCTCGGGCTCATGCTCGTGCTCGGAGCGCCGCAGGCGCTCGCCGCCAAGGGGCCGCAGGACAACGACACCTACGTCCAGCTCCTCGCGATCAACGACTTCCACGGACATCTGCAGCCGAACACGCCCGGCTCGATCCAGGTCGGGTGCTGCAACCCCGTCAGGAACTCCGCAGGCGTCCAGACCGGCTGGACGCAGAAGACCGTGCCCGCCGGCGGGATCGAGTACCTCGCCACGCACATGAAGATGCTGCGCGAACGGAACTCCAACACGATCGAGGTCGGTGCGGGTGACCTGATCGGCGCGAGCCCGCTCGTGTCGGCGCTGTTCCACGACGAGCCAGCGATCGAGGCGATGAACGCCCTCGGGCTCGACGTGACGGGCGTCGGGAACCACGAGTTCGACGAGGGGGTCCCCGAGCTCTTGCGCATGCAGTTCGGCGGCTGCCATCCCGTCGACGGATGCCAGGACGGCGACGGCTTCGCCGGGGCGGTCTTCACGTACCTCGCCGCCAACGTGTTCTACAAGGGAACCGACCAGACGATCTTCCCGGCCTACGAGGTCGAGAAGATCGACAACGCGAAGATCGCCTTCATCGGGCTGACGCTCGAGGGCACGCCGACGATCGTCACGCCGTCGGCCGTCGCGGGCCTCGAGTTCCGCCCGGAGGTCGCGACCGTCAACGCGCTCGTCGAGAAGCTCCGCAATGAGCAGGGCGTCAAGGCGTTCGTCGTCCTCCTCCACCAGGGCGGCTTCCAGAACCCGCCGGCGCCCGTGTTCCCGGGGCCGGAGAACCAGCCGGACGCGTACACCGACGTGAACAAGTGCGTGAACTTCGGCGGCGCCGAGATCCAGGCGATCGCCGCCGGCCTCGATCCGCGCGTCGAGGTCGTCGTCAGCGCGCACACGCACGCGCCCTACATCTGCACCATGTCGGGCAAGCTCGTCACGAGCGCATCCTCGTTCGGCCGCGTGATCACGTCGATCGACCTGCGCATCGACCACGAGTCGAAGCAGATCGTCGAGGCGAAGGCCCAGAACCACATCGTCACGCAGGACGTCACGAAGGATGCTGCCGAGACGACGATCCTGGACAAGTACACGAAGCTCTCGGCCCCGCTCGCCAACCGCGTGGTGGGCTCAGTCACCGCGGACATCCGCTCCGGGCGCGACAACCCGTCGGGAACGAACGCGGCGGGCGAGCAGCCGATGGGCGACGTGATCGCCGACGCGATGCTCGAGGCGACCGCTCCGACCGACTTCGGCGGCGCGATGGCGGCGTTCATGAACTCGGGCGGCGTCCGCGCCGGCCTGCTCTTCGACCAGATCTCGGGCGGAGAGAAGCCGGGCGAGGTCACGTACGGCGAGGCGTTCACGGTTCAGCCGTTCGGGAACACACTCGTCGTGAAGACCTGCTCGGGCCAGGCGATCTACAACGTGCTCGAGCAGCAGTTCAACAACCCCGCGCCCGGGCAGAACCGGATCATGCTCGTCTCGGGGAACGTCCACTACCAGTGGAACGCGACGACCACGCCGCGGATCGTCCCCGGCTCGGTCACGTTCAACGGCACGCCGATCTCCCTCGCCGGGACCTATCGGGTCGTCATGAACAACTTCATGGCGGACGGCGGCGACGGGTACACGGTGTTCCGCGACCAGTGCACCCAGCCGCTCGGCGGCGAGGTCGACATCGACGCGTTCGCACGCTATCTCGGAAAGCACTCTCCGGTCGCGCCGCCGGCGCTCACCCGGATCGAGAAGGTCGGTTAGCTCACACCTCGACGGTCTCGCCGTCCCGGGGGATCACGATCCCCGGGATGGCGGCCGCGAGGTCGCTGCGGGTCAGGAAGCAGTGGTTGAGCGCCTCGAGGTGCACGCAGACGACGACAGGGACGCGTGATGCGACCTCTCGGACGTCGTCGATCCCCATCACGATCAAGCCGCCCTCGAGAAACGACGCGCCGCCGGCGTTGACGACGGCGACCCGCGGTGAGAAGCGTTCGATCGTCTCCTCGACCGCCTGGTACCAGACGGTGTCGCCGGCGAGGTAGAGCTCGCCGAGGACGAAGCCGCTGACCGGCGCGAGCGCCTCCGCGACGGCGCCGGATCCGTGCCGCGCCGGCACGCGGTGCCACACGAGCCCGTCCCATTCGAGCGTCGTCTCCACGGCCCGCGCGTCGAGGCCGAGCTCGCGGAGCGCCGCCTCGTCGTCGGGCTGGCAGAAGACCGGCACGTCGCGGGGAAGGAGCCGCTCGGCAGTCTCGTCGAGGTGATCCTTGTGACGATGTGTCACCAGCACGGCATCGAGGCCTCGCACGAGCTCCTCGGCGGGAAGCGGCAGCTCGACCGTGGGGTTCTGGATCGGGTTGGCGGTGCCCGCGATCGGCGGCCTCGCTCCCGCGGGATCGAGCATCGGATCGACGAGAATCCGCCGTCCGTCGACCTCCAGCAGGATCGTCGCACTGCGCACGAGCGTGATCCGCATACCGCATTTTACGGGGGATTCGTGCGGCGAATCCCTCGCTATACTCCACCGCTCCGATGGCCAACGAGACGCTCGAGACACCCACTCAACCCGAAGCAGGAGTCTGGACGACCGGCCCCGACGGGGAGCTCATCCCCGACTACGAGGGCACCTTCCCGACGATCAACGAGGGAGAAGTCGTCCACGGCACGGTCGTGCGCGTCGACAAGGACGAGGTGCTGGTCGACATCGGCTACAAGTCCGAGGGCGTCATCCCGGTGGCCGAGCTCTCGATCCGCCGCAACGTGAACCCGGCCGACGAGGTTTCCGTGGGCGACGAGATCGACGCGCTCGTGATGACCAAGGAGGACGCGGAGGGGCGCCTGCTCCTCTCGAAGAAGCGCGCGCGGTTCGAGCTCGCCTGGAAGGCGATCGAGGCCGCGGCCGAGAGCGGCGAGCCGGTCAACGGCCGTGTGATCGAGGTCGTCAAGGGCGGCCTCATCCTCGACCTCGGCGTCCGCGGCTTCCTCCCGGCATCGCTCGTCGACATCCGCCGCGTACAGGACCTCGACGAGTTCCTCGGCAAGGAGCTCCGCTGCAAGGTGATCGAGCTCAACCGTTCGCGGAACAACGTCGTCCTCTCCCGCCGCGCCGTCCTCGAGGACGAGCGCAAGGAGATGCGCCAGGCGATCCTCGACCGGCTCAACCCGGGCGACGTGGTCGAGGGCACGATCTCGAACATCGTCGACTTCGGCGCGTTCGTCGACCTCGACGGAATGGACGGCCTGATCCACATCTCGGAGCTCTCGTGGTCGCACGTGAACCATCCGTCCGAGGTGCTCGAGATCGGACAGACCGTGAGCGTGAAGGTGCTCGACATCGACCGCGAGCGCCAGCGGATCTCGCTCGGCCTCAAGCAGACCCAGTCCGACCCGTGGCAGCAGGTGCTCGACAGCTACGGCGAGGGCGACGTCGTCGAGGGCCGGGTCACGAAGGTCGTCACGTTCGGCGCGTTCGTCGAGATCCTCCCCGGCGTCGAGGGGCTCGTGCACATCTCCGAGCTCGCGAACCACCACGTCGAGAACCCGCGCGAGGTCGTCTCGCAGGGCGACCCGGTCAACGTCCTCATCCTCGAGATCGACGGCGACCGCCGACGGCTTTCGCTCTCGCTCAAGCGCGTCGAGGAGGACGCCGTCCCGGTGCCTCGCGCCGACGGCGCGGAATCGGTGCATTCGATGCCCGATCTCAGGCTCTCCGAGGAGGCGTTCCCGACGACCGGCTCCGCGGCCGCCGTCGACGAGGCTCCGCTCGACGAGGTCGCGCTCGATGAGGGTGCGGTCGACGAAGCTGCGCTGGAGGACGCCGAGGCCGTGCCGGGTGCCGTGGACGAGATCGTCGAGGCCGACGTCGCGCCGGCGGGCGAGGACGAGCTGCAGGCCCCGGCTGAGCCCGAGGTCGCGGCCGAGCCGGAGCCCGACGACGCCGACGCTGCCTCGGACGAGGCAGAAGCCGCCGCTCCGGACACGGGCGACGAAACGGCCTAGTGCGCCGCCCGGTCGCGGTCGCGATCACGGGCGGGATCGGCGCCGGCAAGTCGACCGCACTCGACGCGTTTCGCGCGCACGGCGCCGCGACCGTCTCGAGCGACGAGATCGTCCACCACCTGCTCGCGAGCGACGACGGTGTCCGCGACGCGCTCGTCGAGCGGCTGGGCGCGGTCATTCTCGGCCCGGACGGGCGGCCCGACCGCGCAGGTATCGCGCAGGCCGTCTTCGGCGACCGCAAGCAGCTCGAGTGGCTCGAGGGTCTCCTTCACCCGCTCGTGTCGCGCGAGTACCTGCAGTGGCGCGAGCAGCTCGCCGGCCTCGACGACCCGCCGCGGGTCTGCGTCACGGAGGTGCCGCTGCTCTACGAGGTCGGCGCCGACGAGCGGTTCGACAAGGTCGTCGTGATCACGGCGCCTGCCGCGCTGCGCGAGCAGCGACGCCGCGTCCCCCGCGACGACCGCGACGAACGCCTCTTGCCCGACCGCGAGAAGGTGCGGCGCGCGGACTTCCACTACGTCAACACCGGCTCGTTCGAGGATCTCGGCGCCTGGGTCGGCAAGGTGATGCAGCAGCTCCAGGCCGAGGCCGAGACGTCCGCGCGGGCGTGAAGCGCCTCGTCCTTGTCGTCCTGCTCGCCGCGGCTGCGACCGCGGGGGTCGCGGCGTGGGTCGTCACCCAGCAGCCCGAGTGGTACGAGCGAATCCGCTATCCGCTGCGCTACGAGGCGATCGTCCGGACGCACGCGCGGAACTACGACCTGCCGCCCGCGCTCGTTGCGGCCGTGATCTACACGGAGAGCAAGTTCGACGCCTCCGCGCGTTCGGATGCGGGCGCCGTCGGGCTGATGCAGCTGCTGCCCGAGACGGCGCAGGGGATCGCCACGCGCACGGGCGGCCACCGGTTCGTCGTGCGCGATCTGCTCGACCCCGAGCTCAACGTCCGCTACGGCTCCTGGTACCTCCGGAACCTCCTCGACCGCTACGGCGACGATCTCCCGACCGCGCTCGCCGCCTATCACGCGGGGCAGGGGAACGTCGACGCGTGGCGGCGCAGAGGCGTCGGCATCCAGTTCCCGGAGACCCGCTCGTACGTGAAGAAGGTGCTCCACGCCGAGCAGGTCTACGCCGAGGCCTACGGCAACGAGCTCTCCGGCGCCTGAGCCGCCGTCGTCGCGTCGCGGACGAAGCGGAGCAGCACGGCGCTCGGTGGCGGGTCGAAGCCGAGGGCGCGCTGCGCGACGATGCCGTCGATGACGACGCCGAGGAACTGCGCGATCTCGTCGGAGGACACGTCTCCGCGAAGCTCACCCGACGCCTGTCCCCGCTCGATCCACGCGCGACTCCGGTCGCGCGCCTCCGGCGGCGCGATCTCGAGCCATCGCTCGCGCAGGGCGGCGTCGGCCTTCAGCCGCCGCCCGAACTCCAGGTAGACGGCGAGCCAGTCGGGCTCGTGCTCGGTCACCGCCTCGAGCAGCGCGTCGAACCCGTCTTCCGCGAAGAGCGCGAGGAGGCGGCTGTTGTCCTCGGCGGCGAGCGCGAGGAAGAGCTCCTGCTTCGAGGAGAACCAGTTGAAGATCGCGCCACGCGAGAGGCCGATCTCCCGCTCGAGCCTGACGACGGTCGCGCCCTCGTAGCCGTACCGGGCGAAACAGCGGCGCGCCCCCTCGAGGACGCGGGCGCGGCGGGCCTCTTTGTCGGCGGCGCTCAGCTTCGGCACACAACCCACTTTACAAAACAGTACGTACGTCTTATATTTCTCCGCCATGGCAGACCACAGGGACCGTCAACTCGCAGAGCTGCTCGTCGACACCTGCGTCGGCGTCCAGTCCGGCTGGCAGGTGCTCGTCGTCGGCACGCCGTCCGGCCGGCCGTTGCTCGAGGAGGTCGTGCGTCGCGTCGCCGAGCTCGATGCCTATGCGCTTCTGCGCGTCACGTTCGACGCGAACCTCGCCCCGCGGACGTGGCTCCGCTGCGCGCCGCTCGAGCGCCTGGCCGTGCCGGCTCCGATCGAGGTGAACGCGCTCGAGACCTGCGACGCCCTGATCGTGATCGACGCGCCCGAGAACACGCGCGACGCCGCGAGCGTGGCCACCGACCGCACCGCGGCGGTCCAGGGCGCGTACCGACCAGCGTTCGAGCGGATCTTCCGGCACGAGGTGGCGTGGGTCGGCTGCCAGTATCCGACGGCTGCACTGGCGCAGGAGGCAGGCATGGGCACGACGGAGTTCGCGGACTTCCTCTACGGCGCGTGCCTCCTCGACTGGGAGGCCGAGCGCGAGCGGATGCAGCGCTACGCCGATCGCTTCGACGCCGCCGACGAGGTGCGTATCGTCGGAGCCGAGACGGACATCCGTCTGTCGATCGCCGGCCGGTCGATGAAGGTCGACGCGGCGGGCGCGAACGTCCCGGGGGGCGAGTTCTTCTGCTGCCCGCTCGAGGACTCGGCCGAGGGAACGATCGCGTTCACGGAGTTTCCCGCGGTCTACGCCGGGAGGGAGATGAACGGCATCCGGCTGCGCTTCGAGGGAGGCCGCGTCGTCGACGCGAGTGCCGAGACGAACGAGGACTTCCTCGTCGAGACGCTCGACGGGGACGACGGGGCGCGAAGACTCGGTGAGCTCGGGATCGGGTGCAACCCCGGCATCACGCGCTACATGAAGAACACGCTCTTCGACGAGAAGATCGACGGCACGGTGCACCTCGCGCTCGGAAACGGGCTGCCCGACCTCGGCGGGACGAACGAGTCGCGGATCCACTGGGACATCGTCAAGGACCTCCGCCTGCCCGGGACGCGCATCGAGCTCGACGGCACCGCCGTGCAGCAGGACGGGGCGTGGCTGATCTGACCCCGCCGACGAGCCCGCTCCGGCAGCGCTCGCTCGTCGCGCTGATCTCGGCGGAGGTCGTCTCGTCGCTCGGCTCGCAGATGACGTTCCTCGCGCTGCCGTGGTTCGTGCTCTCCACCACCGGGTCGCCGACGAGGATGGGCATCGTCCTGGCCGCGGAGCTGCTGCCGATCGCGATCCTCGGGATCCCGTCCGGCGCGGTGATCGCCCGCTTCGGTGCGCGCCGCACGATGATCGTGTCCGACCTGATGCGCGTGCCGCTGCTCGCGTCGATACCGCTGCTGCACGAGCTCGGCGTGCTCACGTTCCCGCTGCTCCTCGTGCTCGTGGCGGTGATCGGCGTCTTCATCGCGCCGTACTTCGCGTCGCAGCGACTGATCCTGCCGCAGCTCGTCGGCGACGACGAGCACGTCGTCGCGCAGGCGAACGCCGTGGTCGAGGGCGCAAATCGCACCACGGCGCTGCTCGGGCCGGCCACTGCGGGGCTCCTGATCGCCGCCTTCGGCGCGCCCGTGGTGCTCTACGTCGACGCCGCGACATTCCTCTGCTCTTTCGCCCTGCTCTCGCTCTTCGTGCCGGCCCGGCCGCCGCTGCCGCAATCCGAGGACGGCAGGGGCGTGCTCGCGGGAATCCGGTTCCTGCTCCGTGACCGGCTGCTGCGCGTGCTCGGCTTCTCCGCGCTCGTCACGAACGGGCTCGGTCAGATGCTGACCGCGGGGCTGACGGTGCTCGCGTACGACGAGTTCTCGAGCTCGAAGGTGGCGGGCGCCTTCTTCGCCGCCTTCGGCGTCGGCGCGGTGCTCGGCAGCGTCGTGGCCGTCAAGATCGTCGCCCGCCACGACCCGCTGCGGCTGGGCGCGACGGCGTTCGTCGCGCTCACGCTACCGGTGTTCGCGCTGTCGCTCGACCTGCCCGTTCCCGCGGTGATGGTCGCGCTCGCGATGTCGTCGTTCTTCGGACCGCTCGTGAACGCGCCGCTGATCGGCGTGATCACGATGCGCACGCCGGAGGCGCTCCGGGCCAAGGTCATGACGTCGGTGCTCACCATGGCGATGCTCGCGGGCCCGCTCGGGCTCGTCATCGCAGGGCCGTTGCTCGAGGCATGGGGCCCGCATCCCGTGTTCCTGCTCGTCGCCACGGGCCAGCTGCTCGCGACGATCCCGTTCGCGATCGTCGCGTTCGGCGGTGAGCGCGTCGCGCCGGTCGCGGAGGCCTAGGGCGTGAGGGGCGCCGGCTCGAGGTCGGCGAGCATGTGCCGCCAGAGGTTGTCGAGCAGGACGATCCCGGGGGCCGTGTAGAGGACGGCGGGGAAGTCCAGGACACCCGCGGAGAAGACCCGCGCTCCTGCCGGCGTCTCGTAGTACGCCATCTCGGCGTGGAGGCCCAGGCCGAAAAGGTTCGGGATCATCGCCGGAACCCGGGTGCCCGCCGGCGACAGCGGCGTCGTCATGTCGATCTCGATCCCGAAGCCGCCGACCTCCTCGCCGAGCAGGTCGCCGTTCCCGAGGCCGGTGCCCTCGAACAGCCACGGCGTCGCATCGCGGTCGGAGACGACGAAGGGCGCCTGGCGCTGCCCGTCGTCGTTCGCGCGGTACTGGATGCCCAGGACGCGCGCCTCGGGCCGCCCGAGGCTCCGCCACTGGGCGATCCGCCGGATCGCTTTGCCGTCGCGCTCGACCTTCCAGAAAAAGTTGTTCGCGGAGAGGAAGACCAGGCGGCCGCCGAGGTCGCGAAAGCGCTCGACGACGTCGTACGCATGCGACGTCTCGTACTCGCTGTGGCCGGGAAAGACGACGAGGTCGTAGAGGCGCCGCAGCTCGTCGCCGCTCGGGACGGCGTCGAGGTCGTCGTCGGCGAGGAAGTCCGGCTCGCGGCGCGTCTTCTCGAGCCAGCGCACGAACGGGAAGTCGTAGCGGAAGAACCTCGGCGGAACGCCGCGGTCGCGGTACGGCCGGTCGAGGACCACGGGCGGCCTGCCTCCGGCGTACCACGTGTCGCCCCAGCCGTCGCCGTCGGCGTCGTAGAGGTTGTAGGCCTGCCACGTGTTCGTCGGGAGGACGACAGCCGCCCGCGTCGCGCCCGGCGTCGTCGCTCGGAGGACGAACGGGGCGAACCCGACCCGGCCGTCGGGCGTCTCGAGCCGCGCTGCGTAGAGGCCGCTCGGCCAGTCGCCCGTCTGAACGACGACCGTCTGCGGCGCCGAGCGCTTCCCCGTCCAGTCGAGGTTCACCGGATCACCCATCTCGAGGCCGACCATCTCGTCGGAACGGGGACTCGGATCGGGCCCGTACCCGATGCGCAGGAACGTCAGCCCGAGCGACGGCGCGTCTGCGAGCACGCGAAGCGCCATGCGCTCCTTCGGCAGGTACGAACGGCGCGTGAACGCGGCCTCGACACCGAGCACGCGGACGACCGGTGCGTTCGCACGCTCGGGGCTGACCGGCCGGCGGCCGCCGTACACCCGACGCTTGCCGTCTCCCTCGACCGTGAGCCGCATGACATAGGAACCGACGGGCATGTCCGTCGTCGGTCGCCAGGCGAGCGCGTGCGCACCGGGGCCGAGCGTCGCCTCGGTCGTCCAACGGACGCTGCTCGTGCCGATCCCGGTCCGCACCGCCTCGAGCCGCACGCGGGCACGACGCTCCAGCCGGAACAGCACCGACGCGGTGTCTCGGCCTGTGACGCCGGGAGCGATCGTCGTGAACATCGCCCGGTCGCCCGCGAACGGCTTCGCCGCGCCGCGGACCGCGATGCCGGCGGCGCTCGGCGCCGTGCCCCGGGCGAGCGCGACGCGCGGAAACAGACCGGCGATCGTGCCCATGCCCACCGCCACCCGGAGCAGACGCCTCCGTGTCAGCCGGCGGTGCACGGGAGAAAACCTAGCGATCGCTGCGGGCGTGACCGGTCGAGGGGCTTCCCACAGCCCCTCGACCGGTGGCCGCCTTCAGCGCTTCGTTCGGGTTACCGGAATCACGAGACCTCGACGGTGTAGTCGAGCGGATTGGTGAGAAGGAGTCCGGCGCCCACCTGTGGCAGGCCCGTGACCATCTCGCCTCCGTTGCCAGTAGAGACGACACGTCCAGTCGGCTTCTGGCCCTGGTCGCTGCACGTCAGGTAGTGGTCACCAACCTTCACACCGGTCTGGATCGTCTTCGACGCGTGCGGGACACGAAGGCCCTCCGCCAGGCCCTTCACGGCACTCGTCGTGTCGTAGACGCCCAGACTGTTCGCTCCGGTGCCGTAGCAGAGCCAGAACATCCTCGGCACGACCTTGAGGCACTTGCCCACGCTCGCCTTCGCACCCGCGCCGAGGTACTCCTCGACGATCGTCTGGGCGAAAGCGTCGACGCTCGGCGTGCGCACCTCGAACTCGCCGACCTGCAGGCAGAGCGTGAAGCTCTCGTCGGCGACGTCGCACAACGGCAGATCGTCCGGGAAGTACTGGTCGTCCCAGATCCCGAGCTCACCGTCGGCCTCGCATGCATACGCCGACGGCGGTCCGGGGACGGGGTTCGGCGGCTGCGCCGCTACGGCCGCGGAGGCCGCCACTACAAGGGCCGCGATCGCCGCGGACCCGGTGATCATGAGCTTCCTCACAGAGGATCACCCCCCTTTCGTCCACATGAACGGGCGCCGCGCCCGCTCTTCGAGGGAGCCTGGGAGATGGCGCTAATCGCGCGCTAACCGCGCCGGGCGAGCCGGCAGTTCGGCGCGCACGACCAGGCGACCCTCGACCGACTCCGAGGTGCCGACCTGGGCGAGCACGACGTCGCCCAGCTCGACGGGTATCGCCAACCACAGCTGCGCGTTCCAGACCGGGCTCGCGCAGCCCAGGAAGATGCTCGCGGCGGGATCACGTCCGACCTGCCGGTAGAGGCGGACGAGTGGATCGAGCGGCGTCGAGCCGGCGAGGTCGACGAGGAGCGTCCCGGGCATCGGTGGATGGAGCGCGAACCACACCGATCGAGCGGTGGGAAGGCACGGCGACGGCTCGCGCGGATCCGACGCGACGTCCGACAGGTCGATCGTGTGGGCGAAGGGGAAGCTCGTCATGGGCACGGGATCGGTGAGCCGTCCGCTCTGCAGCGCTTCGAGTCGTGTCATCGCGGGCCCCCCGCGTCGTGGTACGCCCACCCTGTCGTCTCACGCCAACGATTCGCTAACCGAGGGGGGTGTTCGCGGGCGGGTGCCGATGGTACGTTCGCGCCGCAACCGACCAAGGGGGCGGTGCGGTGGAGTTTCTCCTGCTCGGCCCGATGGAGGCGCGCTCCGGGCGAGCCAGCCTCGCCCTGGGCGGCCCGAGGCAGCGCGCCGTGCTCGCCGACCTCTTGCTGCACGTCGGCTCGGTCGTCTCGATGGACTCGCTGATCGACGACATCTGGGGCTCGGACGCGCCGCCGAATGCCGACGCCGTGGTGCAGAACGGCGTCCACCGGCTCCGGCTGGCGCTCGGCAGGGAGACGATCGAGACGCGCGCACCCGGCTACGTGCTGCGGGTCGACCCCGGCGCGATCGACGCCCACCGGTTCGAGCGGCTCGTGCACGACGCGAAGCCGCTCCCGCCGGCGGAGCGGTCCGCGGCGCTGACGGACGCGCTCGCACTGTGGCGCGGTCCAGCGTTCGCCGACCTGGCATTCGAGTCGTTCCTCCAGGCCGAGATCGCCCGACTCGACGAGCTCCGGGTCCTGGCGCTCGAGGACCGCATCGAGGCCGAGATCGAGCTCGGCCACCACGACGACGCGATCCCCGACACCGCGACGCTCGCCTCACAGCACCCACACCGCGAGCGGCTCTGCCGCCTCCTCATGCTCGCGCTGCACCGTGCCGGCCGCGACCAGCAGGCGCTCGATGCATACGAGTCGACCCGCCGCGCGCTCGACGATCTGTGGGGGCTCGAGCCGTCGCAGGAGACACGCGCCCTGCACCACATGATCCTCACCCAGGACCCGGCGATCGCCCCGGCGCGGCCCGTCGCGGTCGTCGGCGGCTCCGCCCGCCGCCCCGTCTCGCTGCTCCTCGTCGAGCCGCTCCTCGACGACGAGCTCGAGCTCGAGGCGGCCGGAGCGGCGCTTGAGGGCGTCCGGCGGGCGGTCGCCGACGTCGCGGCACGACACGGCGGCGCGCTGTCGCCGGAGTCCGGGGTGGAGCTCGTCGCCGCGTTCGGGGTCGACGGCGCGCACGAGGACGACGTCGTCCGCGCGGCCCGCGCTGCGGTCGAGCTGCGCGCGATCCTCTGCGACCGCGGCGTCGACGCGCGGCAGGCCGTCGGAACCGGCAGGCTGCTCGTCGAGGGCTCACGCCCCGTCCTCGTCGGTCCGGTCGTCGGCCGCACGCGGCGTGCGCTCCGCGATGTCGGCGCGAACGAGATCCAGCTCACTGCCGTCGCGGCTCGCCTCGGCGGCGACGCGTTCGAGCTCGACGTCGACGGGAGGCTCCTCGGCGTACGCCCGGGACGGCCGCGTCAGAGCGTCGCGCTCGCTCCGCTCGTCGGGCGCTCCGAGGAGCTCGCCGACCTCCGCGCGGCGTTCGACCGGGTCGTCGAGACACGCAAGCCCGTGCACGCCGTCGTCGTCGGGGAGCCGGGCATCGGCAAGACGCGCTTCGTCGCGGCCTTCGTCGAGGACGTCTCGGCCGTGGTTCTCGAGGCCGCCTGCACGCCGTACGGCGAGGGCATCACGTTCCAGCCGCTCAGCGAGCTGACCGAGCGCGCGGCGTTGCTCGACGAGGACGCACCGACGCTCCGCGAGGTCGAGAGCGCGGACGCGGCACTCGCCGCGGCGCGCACCCTGTTCGAGCACTTCACCGCGTCGGGCCCCCTCGTCGTGGTGCTCGACGATCTCCACTGGGCCGTCCCGACCTTCCTCGACCTCGTCGAGTACAGCGTCCGCGCCGTGGACGGCCCATTGCTCATCGTCTCCGTCACCAGGCCGGAGCTCATCGAGCGGCGTTCCGCCTGGGGCGAGGGCGCCACGGTGCTCGAGCCGCTCGCCGGAGACGACGCCCGGCTCCTCGTCGACGCACTCCCCGAGCGCGACGCGCTCGACGAGAAGCTCGCGGCGGCGATCCTCGAGACGGCCGAGGGCGTGCCGCTCTTCCTCGAGCAGCTCGCGGCGCATGCGGTAGAGGCGGGCCTCGCCGAGGATCGGGTCCCGATGACCCTCGACGCGCTGCTTGCGAGCCGCATCGACGGGCTCGAGCCCGGGGAGCGCGCCGTCCTCTCGCGCGCGGCCGTCATCGGGCGGGCGTTCTCGCGGGAGTCGCTCGGCGCGCTGACGCCGGACGCCGAGACCCGCGAGCTTCCGGGCCGGCTCGCCTCCCTCGAGCGACGCCGGCTCGTCCGTCCACGCGGCGACGAGCACGAGTTCGTCCACCCGCTCGTCCGCGGCGCCGTCTACGACACGATCGGCCGTCCCGAGCGGGCAGTGATACACGAGGCGTTCGCCCGCTGGCTCGACGAGCGCGGCGAGGCCGACGAGCTCGTCGGCGCGCACCTCGAGCGGGCAGCGCGCGACGCGAGTCACGGCCCTGACCGCGATGCTCTTGCGCGTGAGGCGTCGACCAGGCTGGGCGGCGCGGGCAACCGAGCAATCTTCATGTACGACTACGCCGCCGCGGTGAGCTTGTTGGAACGCGCCACGGCCCTGCTCGACCCGGCCGATCCCGAGCGTCTCGAACTGGAGTGCGCCCTCGGCCAGGCGCTCAAGGGGTTGGGTGACTTCGAGGCTGCGGGCGTTCTCCTCGAGCGTGTCGCAGACCGTGCGCAGGTGAGCGGGGACCGGCGCCTCGAATTGCGCGCCCGCGTCGAGCTCGTGTATCCCCTTGTGCTCCGAGGGGTGTTGACGATCGACGACGCGACCACGGTGCTCGACCAGGCCGTAACGGCGTTCAGCGAGGAGGGAGACACTCTCGGTGTCGGGCGGGCAGAGCTCGCATATGCGCTCGTGCTGGGCGATCGGTGGCGAAACGTAGAGGCGATGTCCCACGTGCAGCGCGCGGATGACGCATTCCGACGCATTGGCATCGTCGGCTACATGGACGTGACAGCGGTGCCGTTGGCTGTCGTCGGAACCACCAAGGTCGGGGACGCGCTTCGGCTGTGCGAGACGGCTCGGAATCGGCATCCCGATCGCCTTCGGCATCAGGCGTACCTGCGACTCCACCTCGCCCTCCTCCGCGCTCTCGCCAACGATCTCGTCCTCGCTCGCGAGGATGCGGCCGAGGCACGGCTCGAGCTGGAACGCCTGGGAGAGGAAGCCGGCCTGGGCATTGTGGCAACGCACGTCCGAGGGTCGATCGCGGCGCTGGCGGGAGCCTGGGCGGAAGCCCGGGCGAGCTTCGGCGCCGGGGCCGCATACGCGAGCGCGCGACCTTCTCAACGCGCGTGGCACGCGTACTTCCTCGCGCGCCTGGGAGAGGCGGCTCTCGGCATGGGCGACACTCGGATGGCTGCAGGCCTAGCGGAGAAGGCGGCGGCGATCGCCGTTCCCGGTGATGTCGAGACGGAGGTCTGGTGGCGACGGGTCGCCGCTCGTGCGCTGTCGGCGAACGGCCAGCCTCGGAAGGCGATCCGCCTTGGCACCGAGTCTGTCACCATGGCCGACCGGACAGACAACCTGCTCATGCGAGGCGCCGCACGGCTCGATCTCGCCGAGATCGTGCTCCGGGCGCGGAGGACCCAACTAGCAGTCGAATACGTTCGCGAGGGCCTCGAGCTTCTCGACCGCAAGGGAGCGGTACTGCCTGCGGCGAACGGCCGGTCCCGGTTCGCCGTCCTTCTCGCGCAGGAAGAGGGCGCGGGCGCGACCACCGCCGGGCCCGCGCCTCTCTAAGGCCCCGCCTAGCAGGTCGGCGGGCACAGCGGAATCGGCATCCGGGCGGGCTCGCCGGACGCCGGCGCGACGGTCTGAAAGATCGCCGCCGCCACGACGATCATCGCGACGACCGCGAAGACCGTGTGGAACTTCGTGAACGCTGCCTCCATTCCTGCTCACCTCCTCTCGTGGTCGGAGGCGAGCGTCGGTCGGGGCCCAAACGGCCCGGTCACGAGCGTCAAACGGCGTGCTAACACCCACGACGATGGAGCCGGAGCCCGGACGACGTCCGGGCTCCCGGTGGCTACCAGCGCGAAAGGAGGCTCAGACGGCGGGGTGGTTCGAAATGCGGATCGGGAACCGCGCGACCGTCGTGTTGCCGCACACGTCGGAGGCGGCGACCTCGACGACGTAGCGTCCGTCCGCGACCGTGCGGCTGTCCCAGCCGGCCCGGAGGACGAAGCGATAGCGGCCGATCCGGTTCTTCTTGTTCTGTCGCGTCCAGCGGGCGTACTGCGTCGGGTACCGGTCGTTCGACGGGATCCGGAGGCGATGGTCGATCGCCGAGCTCCAGGGGAGCACGACGCGGCCGCCTGCGCCCGTGAGGCGCCAGCGCACGAGCGCGGGCGTCACCGGCTTGCCGCCCCATCGGCCCGGTACCGGGAGCGGAGTCGTGTCGTACGCCTCGACGACCAGGTCGACCACGCCGTGCGTCGCCCGGACCGGCACCGGCCGGCTCTCGGTGTCGGCGCTCAGGTGCTTGATCCACGGCCGCGTCGTGTCGGCGAACGGCCCGAGCGCGCCGGCGCGCAGCGGGTTCAGATAGGCGCCGTTGCGGCTCTCGGCGAAATGGACGTGCTCCCAGGGCGGCGCCGCGTGGCCGACGACGGTGCGGTAGGCGGTGACGCGCTGCCCGTTCCGCACGGAGGGGACGATGTGCCAGTACTGGAACTCCGTGTGGCCGTCGTACCCCACGACCGCGACGGTTTCCGGCCGGAAGGACTCGAGGCGGACGACACCGTCGAGCGTCGCGTAGACGGGCGTGCCGTTGGGGCAGGAGACGTCGATACCGAAGTGGAAGCTCTGCTCCCAGCCCTTCGGCGTCATCCCGATGCGCGGGTCGCCGAAGAACCCCCGGACGGGATGCTGGCGGTGGAAGGGCTTGACGGGCCAGCCGTAACCGGTGACGGTCGAGTCGGCGGCCGTCGCGTCGAGGACGAACACAGCGCTCGAGAGAAGGGTTGCAAGTGCGGCGACGACCGCCGCGAGCGCCCACGACCAGGGGCCGCGTGCTGTGAGATGTGGGTGCGTGGTAGCCATGCCCCCACGGTCGATCCGGCCCGAAACGGGTCGAAAACGGCCGCCTCACGGCGAGATAACGATCCCGAGCCGGGCCGGACGTTGATTAGGAGACCGTTGGCGGACGGTGGTACAAACCGCGTGAATGCAGGAATTTCGGATCCTCGGCCCGCTCGAGGCGTCGGGTGAGGACGGGCCGATCGCCCTCGGCGGTCCGCGCCAGCGCGCGCTCCTGGCCGCGCTACTCCTCCGCGCGGGCCGGGTCGTCCCGACCGACCAGCTCGTCGACGAGCTCTACGGCGTCGAGCCGCCGAAGACGGCGACGGCGTCGCTCCACAACTGCGTCGTCGGGTTGCGCAAGGCACTCGGTCCCGACGTGTTGGTCACGCGTCAGCCCGGATACGTGCTCCGGATCGACCGCGAGCACGTCGACGCGCACCGGTTCGAGCGCCTGCTCGCCGACGCGCGGAGGGCCTCTCCGGTCGAGCGCCGGCAGCTGCTCGGGCGCGCGCTCGAGCTGTGGCGCGGCCCGGCGCTGGCCGAGTTCGCGTTCGAGGACTGGGCGCAGACCGAGATCAGGCGTCTCGAGGAGCTTCGCCTCGTCGCGCTCGAGGAGCGTCTCGCGGCCGACATCGAGCTCGGCCACCCCTCGGATGTCGTGCCCGAGCTCGAGGCGCTCGTCACCGAGCATCCGCTCCGCGAGCGGCTCTGGTACCTGCTGATGCTCGCCTGCCACCGGGCGGGCCGCTCCGCCGAGGCGCTGCACGCCTACACGGACGCGCGCGCCGCCCTCGACGAGCTCGGGATCGAGCCCGGAGAGGACCTCCGGCGGTTCCAGGGCGAGATCCTGCGCGGCGAGGCGCGCGGGTCGCGCGGAGCGAACGGCCACGGCGACCGCGACGCCGACGCGGAGGTCGTCAAGGCGCTGCTCGCCGGGCGCGTCGTCCCGGTGCTCGGGCTGGACGGCGGCGACGACCTTGCGGCCCAGCTCGCCCGCGCGTTCGGCTATCCGGAAGACCGTCCGCCGGACCTGGCGCGCGTGTCGCAGTACGTGGCGACGATGAACGGCTCGGGGCCTCTGTACGACGAGCTCCACAAGCGCTTCGAGGAGGCCACCGAGCCGCAGGCGGTGCACCGGTTCCTCGCGTCTCTGCCGGAGGTGCTGCGGTCACGGGGCGCGCCACACCAGCTCGTCATCTCCACGCGGTACGACCTCGCGCTCGAGCGGGCGTTCGAGGCGGCCGGGGAGGAGCTCGACGTCGTCACCTACGTCGCCTCCGGCCCGTACCGCGGGAAGTTCTGGCACCGGCCGCCCGGGGAGGAGCCGCGGCCGATCGACGTGCCCAACACCTACGCGACCGAGCTGTCGCTCGACCGGCGAACCGTGCTGCTCAAGCTGCACGGCGCGGTCGATCCCTTCCCGGACCGCGAGTGGGAGAGCTTCGTCATCACCGAGGACGACTACATCGACTACCTCGGGCGTTCGGACCTCGTCTCCGCCGTACCCGTCGCACTGGCCGCCCACCTGCGCCGCAGCCACTTCCTCTTCATCGGATACGAGATGGTCGACTGGAACCTGCGCCTCGTGATGCACCGCGTGTGGGGCGACCGCCCGCTCGCGTACCGGTCGTGGGCGCTCGACCCGGAGCCCAGCGCGCTCGAGCAGGCGTTCTGGCGCCGGTTCGACGTCGACGTCCTCGACGTGGACCCCGATGAGTACGTGGGTCTGCTCGAGCGGCGTCTCGAGGGCGTCCCGTGAACCTGAAGTCGCCGTACCGGGGGCTCGCGGCGTTCGCCGACTCGGACCTCGACGCGCTCTACTTCTTCGGCCGGGAACGCGACTCCGAGATCGTCGTCGCCAACCTGATCGCGTCGCGGCTGACGGTGCTCTACGGACCGAGCGGCGTGGGGAAGTCGTCGCTGCTCCTCGCCAGCGTCGCGCGGGCCTTGCGGCGGCTTCCCGAGCAGCCGCTCGTCCTCGTCTTCTCGAGCTGGAGCGAGCCGCCCGAGTCGGCGCTGGCAAGAGCGATCGCGGAGGCGGCGGGCATCGAGCCCGGCTCGCTCGTCGACGTCGCTACGCGTGCGCAGGCCGAGCGCGATGTCTATCTCGTGCTCGACCAGGCCGAGGAGTACTTCACGTACCACGACACGGACGACGGCTTCGACGAGGCACTCGCCGCGCTCGTCGACGGCCCGCTTCGGGTCAACGTGCTGCTCTCGCTCCGTGAGGACACGCTCGCGCGGCTCGACCGGCTGAAGGGCGCGATCCCGAACCTGTTCGGCAATGTCCTGCGGCTCGACCGGCTCGATCGTACGGCCGGCCGCGCGGCGATCGTGAGGCCGCTCGAGCGCTGGAGCGAGCTCGAGGGCGAGACGGTGACGATCGAGGACGAGCTCGTCGGCGCCGTGCTCGACGGCGTCGGCGCGGGG
>DATAPC010000004.1:0-2519 GCA_036265415.1 Gaiella sp. | reverse complement strand
GAGCGCCTCGATCGCCTGCTCGAGCGGCAGCTCGTCGAGGAAGTGGACTCCGACCGGCCAGTGATGCCCGACGCTCGGCGAGCGCACGTCCCAGGCCCAGCCCTTGGTCGGCCACGAGCTCGGGAGCGTTGCGGCGAAGCGTTCGTCCAGCAACCGCGTCAGGGCTTCGTTGTCGATGTGCATGCCCACGTCCGCACGATAACGGACGGCGCGTAACGCGTTGGGTGCGCGCGAGACAGATGCACGGTCAAGTCACCCGAGTCCGGAGGAACCGATGTCCCACACCGAGAGCTCATCGCGAGGCGTGTACGTCCAGACGAACGACGAGAGCGGCAACCACCTGGTGGCGTTCGCCCGCGGGGCGGACGGCGTGCTCTCGGCCGGCGCGTCCTTCCCGACCGGCGGCGCAGGCGACGGCGTCGCCCACCTGACCTCACAGGGTTCTGTGGTCGTGGCCGGCGACGGCGGCCACCTGCTCGTGACGAACGCGGGGAGCGGGGACGTGAGCCTGTTCGCCGTGAGCGGCGCGGGCGCCAGGCTCCTCCAGACAGTCGCCACCGGCTCTGCCCCCAAGAGCATCGCCGAGCACGACGGCCTCGTCTACGTCCTGAACACCGGCGACCCGTCGCTGGTCGGGTTCTGGCTCGGCGGCGGCCGTCTCGAGCCGATCCCGGGGTCGCGCCGCCGTCTCCCGGCGGCCGATCCCGCCCAGATCGGCTTCACGCCCGACGGCTCGGCCCTGGTGGTGACGCAGCGCGGCACCGACTCGATCGCCGTTCATCCGGTCGGCACGGACGGGACGCTCGGAGATGCGCGCGAGGTCGCGTCGTCGGGCCCGACCCCGTACGGGTTCGCGTTCACCGCCGCCGGCACGCTGGTGGTCACCGAGGCCTTCGGCGCCGCCAAGGGCAAGGCCGCCGCGTCGTCGTACACCTTCGCGGACGGCGCCCCGGCGCCCGTGTCGCGCTCCGTCGGGAACGGCCGCAGCGAGATCTGCTGGGCGGTCGTCAGCAAGGACGACCGGTACGTCTTCACCACCAACTTCGCCGACGGCGCCGTTTCGCGCTACGCAGTGAACGGGGACGGGTCGCTCACGCTGGAGGACGCCACGGCGGGCCTCGCGATGGACGGGCAGACCGGTCTTCGGGACGAGGGCATCTCGGCCGACGGGCGCTTCCTGTACGCCGTCGACGCCGACTCGCGGCGCGTGTTCGGCTGGTCCGTGGGCGACGGCGGGACGCTCGAGCAGATCGGCTCCTGGGACGGCCTCCCGGCCACGGTTGCCGGCCTGGCGGCGGTCTGACGATGCGCCTCGACCCCCTCTATCGCGCGACCTTCACGACCCCCGAGAGCTGGAGCGTCGAGCTCGAGGGTCCAGACGGGGTCGAGGGCCAGCTCTTTCTCATCGCCGAGGGGCGCTCTGAGGGGCGCCTCTCGGCGAGGCTTCGGGCCGCGAATTACCCGCGCCGCCGCACCGACGGGACGCTCCTGCCCGACTTCCGCGGAGCGCTCGAGACCGACGACGGCGCCGTGATCCTGTACTCGTGGCAGGGCTACGCCCGGGAGGGGAGCGGAGGCGCCCGCGAGCTCGTCGGGGCCGTGATGCACGTGACCGATGACCCGCGCTACGCCTGGCTCAACACGGCGGTCTGCGCGCTCGGCGGCGAGGTGCGGGAGCAGCCCGGAGGGGGCGGATTCGAGGTCGCCGTGGAGGTCGCTGAGGTCGTCTGGGAGGGCAACGGCTACACTTCGCTGCAAGAGGTGGCGAGCAGTTCGCCGTCTCGTGAGATCTGACTTCTTCGTCCCATGTGCGCGGTTCGTCGAGGGTTCGAGGTCTCGACCGATCCGGCGGCGCGGAACGCCGCTCCACATGGAGGACGACGATGGACGAAGCAACCTTTACCGGCCTGGGCGTGTCGCGCCCTGTGGCCGACGCGCTCGAGAAGCGCGGCATCACCGAGCCGTTCGCGATTCAGGCTCGGGTCATCCCCGACGGTCTCAGCGGTCGCGACGTGCTCGCCCAGTCGCCGACGGGCTCGGGCAAGACGCTCGCGTTCGGCGTGCCGCTCGTCGAGCGGATCGACCCGTCCGACCGCCTGCCCGCCGCTCTCGTGCTCGTCCCGACGCGTGAGCTGGCCGTGCAGGTGGCCGAGGAGCTGGAGGCGCCCGCAAAGGCGCGCGGTCTCGCGGTCTGCGCCGTCTACGGCGGGGCGCCGCTTCGCCCGCAGGCCAAGCGGGCCCAGGAGGCGGCGATCCTCGTCGCGACGCCCGGCCGGCTCTGGGATCTGATCGAGCGCCGGATGATCGACGTCGGCGAGGTGCGCATCCTCGTCCTCGACGAAGCCGACCGGATGCTCGACATGGGGTTCCAGCCCCAAGTCGACCGGATCGTGCGCCGGCTGCCGAAGTCCCGTCAGACGCTCTTCTTCTCGGCGACGCTGCACGGCGAGGTCGGCCGGCTGGCGCGCACGTACACCACCGACCCGGGCCACTACGAGGCGGAGCTCCAGTCGAGCACG
>DATAPC010000003.1:0-8310 GCA_036265415.1 Gaiella sp. | reverse complement strand
GGTTCCCCCACGAGCCCCCTCCTTCCCGCCGCGGGTGGACGAGTGGGGTGGGGCACCGCCGGGCAACCGCCCGGCTTCGCCCGCCGAACGACGGTTCACGAACTGCCCGCGAGGGCCGACGCGAGTCGGCCCTCGCGCTCGACCGTGAGGATTCGACAGAATCGCGTGCATGACCCTCTGGTCAGGGCGCGTCGGCGCAGCACTCGATCCCGCCGCGTGGGAGCTCCTCCGGGCGAACGACGCCGAGCTCCTTCCCTACGACTGCCAGGCGAGCGCAGAGCACGCCGCGCGTCTCCACGGCGCGGGGCTCTTGAGCGCCGACGAGCTGAACGAGGTCGAGGAGCGGCTCGCGGCGATCGCCCACGACCCCGAGACGGTCCTCGTCACGGACGAGGACGTGCACTCCGCGATCGAGCGCGCGCTCGGACCGGTCGGACGGAAGATCCACGCGGGCCGCTCCCGCAACGACCAGGTCGCCGCCGCGCTCCGCCTGTACGTCGCCGACGCATGTGTCGAGGCGCGCGAGGAGATCGACGCGCTCGCGCTCGTGACGCTCTCGTTCGCCGAGGCCGAGGCCGACACGCTGATGCCGGGCTACACGCATCTCCAGCGCGGTCAGCCCGTGACGCTCGGACACCACCTGCTCGCCTGGGTCGAGATGTTCGAGCGCGACCGGACGCGGTTCTCGGCCGCTGCCGAGGCTGCGGGGCCGAGCCCGCTCGGCGCGGGGGCCCTCGCGGGCTCGACGCTCGGCATCGACCCGCCGGAAGGACAGCTGCGGAACTCGATCGACGCCGTCGCCGACCGCGATTTCGCGCTCGACTACCTCTACGCCGCCGCCGCGCTCTTCGTGCATCTCTCGCGGATCGGCGAGGAGATCGTCCTGTGGGCGACGTCGGAGTTCGGGTTCGTGCGGCTTCCCGAGGAGGCCTCGACGGGCTCGTCGATGATGCCGCAGAAGCTCAATCCCGACGTGGCCGAGCTCGTGCGGGGGAAGGCCGGAACGGCGATCGGCCGCCTCACCGGGCTGCTCGCAACCGTCAAGGGACTCCCGCTCGCCTACGACCGCGACCTGCAGGAGGACAAGGCGCCCGTCTTCGCTGCGCGGTCCGACGTGCGTCTCGCGGCCCGCGGCATGACCGTGCTCGTGAGCGGGCTCGTCGCCGATCGCGCCCGGCTGGAGGAGGCGGTCGCCGACCCGCTCCTCCTCGCCACGGACGTGGCAGAAGACCTCGTCCGCGGAGGAGTCGCGTTCAGGGATGCGCACGAGCAGGTCGCTGCGTCGGTGAAAGAGGGGTCGTTCGAGCCCGGCACCACACCGGCGGACAGCGTCGCGGCACGGCCCGCGCCGGGCCCGGGCAGCGTGCGTGACGCGATCGCCGCCGCTCGCGCCCGCTTCGGCCAGAGTCGCTAGCCGCGCCCTGTGACGCCGGCGAGCGCCGGCGACGTATGGAAGGCGGCAACCGACCTCCGGAGGGCTCACCACATGAAACGCATCGCACTCGTTGCGGGATTCCTGCTCGCCGCCGCTGCGCTCGCCGGCGTCCTGCGCCCCGACGGCGCAGGTGCCGCCGATCCCGCCGCGACGCCCGACATCGTCACCGTCACCGGGAGCGGCTCCGTCTCCGCCGTCCCCGATCGTGCTGAGATCTCCGCCGGCGTCGAGAGCCGCGCACCGGGCGCGAAGGCCGCGCTCGCCGCGAACGGCGCCGCCATGCAGAAGGTGATCGCCGCGCTCCGCGCGAACGGTGGCAAGGACGTCACGACGCAGACGGTGTCCCTCTCGACGGCCTTCGACCGGAACGGCCAGCCGAACGGGTTCGTCGCCTCGAACGTCGCCTCCGCGGAGACGTCGCTGGAGGGTGCCGGTGCGCTGATCGACGCCGCCGTCGCCGCAGGGGCGAACACCGTCTACGGCCCCTCGCTCTCCCGCTCCGATGCCGACGAGCTCTACCGGCAGGCGCTCGCGAAGGCCGTCGACGACGCGAAGGCGCGGGCAGCCGTGCTCGCGAAGGCCGCCGGTCGCTCGCTCGGCGGCGTCACGGCGATCGTCGAGTCGGGCTCCGGCCCGGTTCCCTTCGCGGCGAAGGCGTCCGCGGCGCAGGACTCGACGCCGGTCGTCTCGGGTCCCCAGGAGACCGAGGCGTCGGTCAGCGTCACCTACGCGCTGCAGTGAGCGAGGGGCCCGCGTCCGCGGGCCCCTCGCTCGGTCGATCAGCCGGCGCCCGCGGGCGCCGGCTCGACGGCCGCCGGGCGCGGCGGTGTCACCACGTGGGAGCCGTGGTGTTCCGTCCCGTACCCGCCCGGGACCGGGATGTAGAACTCCGGGTAGCCCCACATGCCGTGCTCGGACACGTCGAGGCCCATGTTCTCCACGTGGGGCTCGGCGCGGATCCCGACGGTGACCTTCATCAGGCCGAGCACGAGGAACGAGGCGCTGAACGTGAAGGCGCCGACCGCTGCCAGGCCGAGCAGCTGCACGCCGAGCTGGTGGAGTCCTCCGCCGTAGAGAAGCCCTCCCTTCCCCGTCGCGAGGTTCTCGGCCAGCTCGGGAACGGTCAGGAAGCCGAGCGAGATGGTCCCCCAGACACCGGCCATGCCGTGCGCTGCGAGCGCGCCGACGGGGTCGTCGATGCCGACCCGCTCGACGAGGAGCGATCCGGCGACGACGATCACGCCTGCGACGAAGCCGATCACGATCGCGGCCCACGGCGCCACGAAGGCGCAGGCCGCGGTGATCGCGACGAGCGCGGCGATCGCGCCGTTGAGCATCATCGAGAGGTCGGGCTTCTTGATCACGATCCACGACGTGGTCACGGCGCCGAGGACCCCCGCAGCGGCTGCGAGGTTCGTGTTCATCGCGACGTAGGCGAAGAAGCCGACGCCGCCGAAGTCGACGCTGAGCGTCGAGCCGGGGTTGAACCCGAACCAGCCGAACCAGAGGATGATCACCCCGAGCGTGGTGTAGGCCATGTTGTGCCCGGGGATCGGCTGGGGCTTGCCGTCGACGAACTTCCCGATCCGCGGCCCGAGCAGCAGCGCTCCGGCGAGGCCAGCGAGCGCCCCCTGGTAGTGCACGACGGTCGAGCCGGCGAAGTCCTGCATCCCCTTCGAGAACAACCACCCGTCGGGGCTCCAGACCCAGTGGGAGACGAACGAGTAGATCAGCGTGAAGACGATCCCGAACGCGACGTACACCCAGAGCCGCGTCCGCTCGGCCATCGCGCCCCACACGATCGCGAGTGACACGGCGGCGAACGCCACCTCGAAGAGGTAGCCCGCGGCGCCGGGGATCGACGAGAACCACGAGAACGGCTCGCTGCCGATCGCAAGCAGCTCGTCGACCGACGGCACGAAGCCCGATCCGCCGAAGAGGCCGTTCCCACCGTCGCCGAAGGCGATCCCGAATCCGACGAGGTAGTAGACGATCGACACGACGCCGAGAATGAGCACGTTCTTGGCCGCGATGTGACCGACGTTCTTCATGCGCGTGAGGCCGGCCTCGAGGAAGGCGAACCCCGCCTGCATGAACAGGACGAGAATTGCAGCGAGAACGACCCAGATCGTGCTCGCCGCGAACGCGAGCTCCTTGGTGCTCATACGCGCTCCACCTCCTCGAGCCGCTGACCCGTGCGGTTGTGTGTGACGGCGTGCACCGGTGACATCCAGCAGATGCCGTCGCCGTTGACGTGGCCCGTGCGCGCGGCGTCGACGATTGCGGCGATGACCTCCTCCGCGATCTCGTCCCGCACGACGAACGTCAGATGGGCCTTCGGCAGGAACCGCGACTCGAAGACGCGTCCCCGGTACTCGTGCGTGATGCCCTTCTCGCGCCCGTGTCCGACCGCCTCGATCACGGTCACGCCCACGTGGCCCGTGTGCTCCTCGACGGCCTCCATCACCGTCTCCACGCGGTCGCGGACGACGACCGCCTCGACCTTCATCACCTCCGCTCACCTCCTCCGGTCCACAAAAAAGCCCCACCTCTCGCCGCGCGAGAGATGAGGCGCCATTGCCGTCGGCGGGATCGTCGTCGTCCCCGCCTGCGCCCACCATAGAGAATCGCCCGGCGGACGCGCAAGTCGGCTGCGGCGCCGCCGAACCGATGGTGCGGTTTTCCGTACTGGCGGCCCGCGCAGGGACGGTGGTAGGCTCGCCGCGATGCTGCTCGGTATCTAGGACACCCGTTGCCGTGGCCCGCCTGGCGCGGAGCCCTTTTTCGCACGTCCTGGTACTGCCGTTTGAAGGGAGAGCACCATCGTGAAGGAGTTGTCACCCGTTCCGCCCGACGCGCTCGCCGTCGAGACGAACGACCTGCGCAAGGACTTCGTCCGCAAGGACCGGCGCCGCGGCAAGCGCCGCGTCGCGGCCCTCGAGGACGTCACGCTCGCGCTCGAGCGCGGTGAGTGCGTCGCCATCCTCGGCCAGAACGGTTCCGGGAAGTCCACGCTGGTTCGCCTGCTCTCGACGCTGCTGCTGCCCGACGGAGGCTCGGCGCACGTCTTCGGGTACGACGTCGTCCGCGAGGACAAGGCCGTGCGGAGGCTCGTGAACCGCGTCTCCGTCGAGGCGAGCTTCTTCAAGAAGATGTCGCCCTCCGAGAACCTGCACTACGCGGCCCGGTTCTACGGGATGACGCCGTCGGAGACGTCCCGGCGGATCCCGGAGATCCTCGAGCGGGTCGGCTTCCCCTCGGACCGCCGCACCGAGCCGATGGAGAACCTCTCGCGCGGGATGCAGCAGAAGGTGGCGCTGGCACGGGCCCTCCTGACGTCGCCCGTCCTGCTCCTGCTGGACGAGCCGACGACCGGTCTGGATCCGCGGTCGAAGCTCGAGGTGCAGGACTTCATCCGGGAGATGCGCGCCGTGCACGACTCGACGATCCTTCTCTGCACCCACGACCTCGGAGAGGCCGAGTCCCTTGCGGAGCGGGTCGGCATCCTCGACCGCGGGCGGCTCCTCGCGCTCGAGACGGCGCAGGAGCTGCAGGCGCGCTTCGGTGCGGAGACGCTCGAGGAGGCGTTCTTCGCGGCGACCGGGCGCGGGTTCGAGGACGAGGAGGACGAGCTGGACGCCGAGGAGAGGAAGGTGCTGGCATGAGAGCCGTTGCCCTCGAGCTGAAGCACGAGCTGATCGGGCTCGCCGGCGTCGTCGAGCGGAACGTCTACCTCACCCGGCGCTACATCTACTGGGATCTCGCGTTCTTCGTCTGGACCGTCGCGAACACGCTGACGATCGTGTTCATCGCCGAGGGGATCGAGGCGAGCGGCGGGTCGATCGACGTGGAGCGCGCCACGACGACGCTGCTGATCGGCGCCGTCGTCTGGGCCTACCTCGGGATCATCTTCGAGTTCCTCACGGAGACGGTCGCCTGGGAGCGCTGGGAGGGGACGATCGAGTACACCTTCATGGCGCCGCTCTCGCGCGCGATGCACCTCGGCGGCTCTGGTGTCTTCGCGGTCCTCTACGGGCTCGTGCGGGCGATCCTGCTGTTCGTCGTCGTCGCGGCCTTCTTCGGGCTCGCGTTCGACGACGCGAACTTCGTCGCGGCGCTCGTGATCCTCGTGGTCGCCTCGGTGTCGTTCTTCGGGATCGGGATGATGACCGCCGTCCTGCCGCTGATCTCGCCGGAGAAGGGCGCACAGCTCGGGTTCGTCGCGCAGGGCATGCTGCTCGTCGTCTCCGGCGTCTACTACCCGGTCGACGTGCTCCCGGGCTGGATGCAGTGGCTGTCGACGATCTCGCCCGCGACGTACGCGCTCGAGGGAATCCGCGCTGCGATCCTCGACGGCGCCTCGCTCGGGTCGCTGTGGCACGACATCTGGCCGCTCCTGATCATCGGCGTTGTCTCGATCCCGCTCGGCCTCTGGACGTTCAACCGGGGCGAGGTATACGCCAAGCGGCGGGGGAAGCTGAAACGATCGGGGTAGCGATGGACGTCGACGTCGAGATCGAGGTCACCGAGCTCGCTGCGGGCGACCGGGTCGGCCACGACGCATATGTCGCGCTCTGGAACGCCGTGGTTCCGCGCTACCCGATCACGGCCGACGAGCTGGAGCGCAACCGGGCCCGTCGGCCGGACGACCTGCGCCTCGTGGGGCGGATCGACTGGGCGGTCGCGGGCTGCGCCGCCGCCATCCGCTCGGACCTGCCCGGCCGGACGTACATGGGCAACGTCGTGCTGCCCGAGCATCGCCGGCGGGGGCTCGGTCGCGCCTTCCTCGCGCGGTGCGTCGCCGCCGCGCGGGCGCACGGAAGCGACGTGCTCGCGGCGGGCGTCGAGGAGGGCGACATCGCCGGAGAGTCGTTCGCGGAGCGGTACGGGCTCCGCGAGGTGCTGCGCGAGCTCGAGATCTCGCGGGCGCTACGGCCGGACGAGGCGGAGCCCGAGCCACCCGAAGGGATCGAGCTGGCGGAGCTCTCGACGCGCCTCGACCTGCTGCCGGCTGTCTACCGGCTCGCGTGCGAGACGCTGCCCGAGATGCCGCTCCACGCGCCCCTCCAGATGCCGACGTACGAGCGGTGGGTCGAGGAGGAGGCGACGGGGCCGGATGTCCTGCGCGGCGGAACGTTCGTCGCCCTGGACGCCGGACGCGTCGTCGGCTTCTCCGGGCTCGTGCGCCGCGCCGCGGATCCGCACCTCGCCGAGCACGGTCTGACCTCCGTCGCCGCGAGCCATCGCAACCGCGGCATCGCGACGGCGCTCAAGCAGGCGCAGATCGCCTGGGCCTCGCGGTTGGGCTACCGGGAGCTGATGACGTCGACCCAGGCCGACAACGCGCCGATGCGCGCCGTCAACGACAAGCTCGGCTACGAGCCGCGGCCCGCGTGGATTCGCGTGGAGGGCGCGCTCGCCGACGTCGAGGCGGCACTGGCGCGCGAGCGGACGTAGACGCGGGGCGACCCTCGGGCGTCAGCGACGGGGCGCGGGCCCGCCCGCGCGGACGCGCACCGGTGCCGGCGTCCGCATGGGTTGCGGCGTCATCGGCAGGAGGCCGCGGCGGATGGCGAGCACGACCGCATGCGTGCCGTTCCGCGCGCCGAGCTTCGCGATGATCCGCTTCCGGTAGCCCTTCACCGTCTCCGACGAGAGGAACAGACGGCGGCCGGTCTCCGCCGCCGTCTCGCCCTCGGCGGCGGCGGCCAGGATCTCCGTCTCGCGATCCGTGAGCGGTTCCCCCTCGAGGATCTCGGCGAGCAGGCTCGTCACGCGGCCCTCCTTCGGACGCGGGTGGATCCGTTGTGCACGAGCGTGTACACGCGGTCGGGGCTCACGCCCAGATCCTTCGCCACGTCTGCCGCGGCGTCGCCGTCGACGATCGTCCGGATCAGCGCGACGCGCTCGCGCTCGGGCAGCGTGCCGATCACACGCAACCGGTCGAGGCTCTCGACGGTCTCGTGGGGCGTCGGGCCGGGGTCGGCCGGCTCGTACGCCCGCTGGTTCTCGCTCGGGTGTGCCGTGAGGTCGGGGAAGCCGACGACGTCGGCGTAGTGGCCGTCGCCGAGTGTCGCGCGGCGGGCGCGCGTCCGCACGGTGTCGGTGATCGCGCCGCGCACGTACGGTGTCGCAAAGGCGGCGAAGGGGACGCCGTAGGACGGGTCATAACGCCGCGCCGCCTTGGCGAGCGCGAGGTTGCCGTCCGCAACGAGCTCTTCCTGTTCGAGAGGGGTGTGACGCCAGCGCCGGGCTTCGCGTCGGGGCAGGTGGAGTGCTTGCTCGACGAGCTTCTGTTCGGTCATGCGAAAGCAGCGCCTCCTGCTTCGGGGGCGGGGACCGCAGCGGCGAACTCACGCGCGGGGCGGCGGTTCCGTGTGGGGATTCGGTCGCTTTGCATGGGGGGGCATGCTTGGCGTCGGCGCGAAGCCGGGTAACGGAAGGTCAAGACCCTACCACTCGTTTCGGCCGTGCGGGCGGTGAACGGGAGTCAACGGTCCGCCCGGCGCCGTCGGGGGGACCGGAGTGGTAGTCTCCCGCATGCTTTTCGAGGCAACGGGGCCTCGGGCGCGGTTGGGCCGCGTCCGGGGCTCTTGTCGTTTTCAAGGAGGAGAACCCTGATGGCGAGACCAAGGTCGACGGCGGGCGCGAGCCGCGCCACGATGGTGAAGTCGAAGGATCGCGCGACGTCGAGCGTCGCCGCGCGGCGCGCCGTGCTCAAGCGGCTGCGCGAGGAGGAGATCGAGCACGTTCTCTTCTGGTTCACCGACCTCGAGGGACATCTCAAGTCGTTCGCGGTGACCCCGGCCGAGATGCAGGGCGCGCTCGACGACGGGATGGGCTTCGACGGCTCGTCGATCACGGGGTTCAACGCG
>DATAPC010000002.1:0-2294 GCA_036265415.1 Gaiella sp. | reverse complement strand
TGCCGCGGGCGATCGCCCGCGCACGCGGCGGCGCTCCCCGCCGCGCGCGAGGCTCCACGCCCGCTTCCCCTCCTGACCCAGCCGCTCGGCCACGGCGCCCCCAGGCAGGGCGGCGAGCGAGCCGAGGGTGCGGACGCCGAGCCCTTCGAGCTCGGCATACCTCCCCTCGTCGAGCGGCAGGAGCGAGAGCGGGAGCGGCTCGAGGAACGACCGCTCCGCCTCCCCCTCGACGATCACCGCCTGACCCGGGCGCGCCACGCTCGCCGCCGCGAGGGCGACGAAGCGCCGCTGTCCCGCGCCTGCGCGCGGATCCCAGGCAGGCCCGACGGAGGCGATCGCTTTCGTGAGCGCCGCCTCCACCCCTCCGTAGAGCCGTTCCACCCCACGGGTCTCGAACACGACCACGCCCGGCTCCACCGGCTCGACGCCGAACCCCGCGTCCTCGAGGCGCCGCAGCACCCCTTCCCACTCCCGCTCCGCGCCCGCAGGGTCCGGGTCGACGAGGACGAGCTGCGGGCACGTCGCGAGCGCCTCCCCCAGGCGCATCCCCGCCGTGACGCCGGCCGCCTCGGCGGCCGCGGTCACCGGCCCGACGAGCTGCTCGTGCCCCGGCTCCGGCGCGAGCGCCGCAGGAACGACCGTGAGCCTCGGCCGTGACCGGAGCGCCGCACGGAGCTTGAATCCCGGGATGAGGAGGCATGCGATCATGGGGAACAGATGTTCTACCGAACACGTGTTCGCATGTCAAGAGCCGGTAGGAGACGTACGTACGAGCGCCTCGGGGTCTCAGTGCCTGGCAGCGCGGAAGCAGACCGTGACGTACGGGAGGCGCACGACCCCGTCCCTCGCGTGCCGATCGAACATGTCGTCGACGCGGTCGAGAATCGGCTCTCGCTCGTCGGGCGGCAGGATTGCGCAGTCGCTCCGCGAGAGCACGAGCTCCCGCAACGCATCGCGGCCGAGCTCCTGGGAGTGGTCGAAATCCTCGTGCTCGACGGGGTGGTAGAGGCCGCTTCGGTCGATCACGTCGGGATACCGGCGACCCATCTTGCTGCGACCCACCATGAGCTCGCTCAGCTCGCTGACCCACCCCACGCGCTCGTCCCGGGTGTTCCAGACCAGCCCCAGACGTCCACCGGGACGGAGGACGCGCGCGATCTCGGCGAGAGCAGGGCCGTGGTCGAACCAGTGGAACGCCTGCGCGCAGGTGACGACGTCCGCCGAGCCGTCGGGCAGGGGAATCGACTCGGCGTTCCCTGCGAGGGCCACGGCGCCGGGCACCGCCACCTGCAGCTCGGCGAGCATCTCGGGGAGGGGCTCGATCGCCGTCACGTGGTGACCGAGGGCGACGAGCGAGCGCGTCAGCTTCCCGGTGCCGGCCCCGAGGTCGACGACCTCGGCGGGCTCCTCCCCGGCGAGCCACCGGACGGCGTCGTCCGGGTAGCCGGGCCGGGCACGCTCGTACGCGCCGGCGACGCCGCCGAACGACGTCGCTCGCTGCAGCAGCTCGTCACGGTCGAAGGCCATCGGGCCGAGCGTATCCTCGACCCGTGGACCGCGCCGTTCTCCTCGTCTTGGCCGCCGTCGTCCTGCTCGCCGGCTGCGGCGGCCCGGGAGCCGACGACCCGCTCGCGGACGACCACAGCGCGCCGCTCGCTCTCCAGCGCGGCGCGCAGACGGAGCGCGACGGCGTCCGCGTGCAGGAGATCTCGTACGCGAGCCGCGACGACCGCGTCGAGGGTTACCTCGTCGCACCGCCCGGGCGCGACGAGAAGCTGCCGGGGGTCGTGTTCCTCCACGGTTCGGGCGACGACCGCAACGAGCAGCTCGACACCGCGGTCGCCCTCGCGAAGCGGGGTGCGGTCGCCATGACGATCACGGCGCCGTCCCGGGGCAAGACCGCTCCTCCCGGTGCGACCGGCGAGGAGCTCGTCCGCTGGCAGGGAGGAGCGATCGCGGCAGACGTCGTCGCGGCGAGACGGGCGTTCGACGTCCTCGCCGACGACGACCGCGTCGACGACGACCGGCTCGGGCTCGTCGGCTGGAGCATGGGCGGCAGGCTCGCCTCGATCGTGGCGGGCGTCGACGACCGCGTTCGCGCGACCGTGCTCATGTCCGTCGGCGCCGCGCCGGTCGAGGCCTACGTGCAGGGGGCGCCGGCCGATCTGCAGGACGTCGTGCGCGAGGCGCTCGAGCCGATCGACCCGCTCACGCACGTCGACGACGCCAAGGGCGCGATCCTCGTCCAGGCGGGACGCCGGGACTCGATCGTCCCGCGCGCCGCGCTCGAGGCC
>DATAPC010000001.1:0-13408 GCA_036265415.1 Gaiella sp. | reverse complement strand
CATGGAGTCCGATCTCGGTCTGACGCCCTCGAACGACGGGAAGCTCATCCGCCTGCCCATCCCCGCGCTGACGGAGGAACGGCGCAAGGAGCTCGTGAAGGTCGTCCGCCGCTCCGCGGAGGAGGGCAAGGTCGCGATCCGTAACGTGCGCCGCGACGTGATGCGCCACCTCGAGGAGCTCGTCCGGAACGGCGACGTCGGCGACGACGAGGAGCGCCGCGCCGAGGCGCAGGTGCAGAAGCTCACCGACGACCACGTGAAGCGTGTCGACGAGCTCCTGAAGCACAAGGAAGCGGAGATCATGGAGGTCTGATCGCTGCGCGATCGGACCCCCTGAGAGTGAAGGAACCACCGATCTCCGCCTCTCGAAGTCCTCGGGACGTGGTTCCGAGGGCCGTCGCGATCATCATGGACGGCAACGGCCGCTGGGCAGACGCGCACGGCGTCACCGTCGCCGAGGGCCACCGTGCGGGCGCCCGGGCGCTCCGGCGGGTGGTCGAGGCCTCGATCGACCTCGGCATCGAGACGCTCGCCGTGTACGCGTTCTCGACCGAGAACTGGACGAGACCGACGGACGAGGTCGCCGACCTCATGGTGTTGCTCTCGGAGACGATCGACGAGGAGCTGCCGGACCTCGCCAAGCAGGGCGTCCGCACGCGCTTCCTCGGCCGTCGCGACCGGATCGAGCCGTGGCTCGAGGAGAAGATGCGCGTGCTCGAGGAGCGCACGGCGCACCTCGAGACCCTCCACCTGTGGATTGCCTTCGACTACGGCGGCCGGGCGGAGCTCGTCGAGGCGGCCCGCCGGCTGATCGAGGACGGCGTGCCCGCCTCGGGCGTCGACGAGGCTGCGTTCGCCGCCCGCCTCTACGCGCCCGAGCTCGCGGAGATCGATCTCCTCATCCGGTCGTCCGGCGAGTTGCGGATCTCGAACTTCCTGCTCTGGGGGACGGCGTACGCCGAGCTTCTCTTCAGCGACACGCTGTGGCCGGACTTCGATGCGGTCGAGCTCGGGCGTGCCGTCGACGCCTACGCGGCCCGGCAGCGCCGCTTCGGGACACGCGCTCTTCCGTGAGCCCGTTCCTCTCGCGGATCGTCGTGGCGGCGGCGCTGCTGCCGCTCGTGCTCGGCCTCGTGTGGCTGGGCGGCTGGTGGCTCTTCGCGCTCGCGGCAGTCGGAGGGCTCCTCGCGCTGCACGAGCTGTACGGAATCGCGCGCGCGCTCCGGCCGATCGTCCTCGCAGGGTACGTCGGCCTCGTGCTGACGCTGGTCGGTGCGCAGCTCGGCGGCCCCACGTGGCTCCTCGCGGGAATCCTTGCGACGCTTCCCGCGGCGCTCCTCGTCTTCTTCGTCTCGAGCGCGCGTCAGCATGCCGTCGCCGGCTTCGCGATGACGCTGCTCGGCGTCGTCTGGATCGGGGGTGGGCTGGCGCTGCTCGTGCTCCTCCGAGACGAGCCCGAGAACGGTCGCCTCTTGATCTTCACGACGCTGCTCGCCGTCTTCGCCGACGACACGGCGGCGTTCATCGTCGGGCGAGCGATCGGTCGCCACCGTCTCGCGCCCGCGATCTCGCCCGGAAAGTCCTGGGAGGGGTTCGTCGGGGGCACGGTCGCCGGTGTCCTCGTGGCGTTCTTCGCCCTCTACGAGCAGGACGTCGTCACGACCGGGGAATCACTCGCGCTCGGCCTCGCGATCGCCTTGGCTTCGACGCTGGGCGACCTGTTCGAGTCGGCCGTGAAGCGCGATCTGGGAGTCAAGGACTCCGGCCGGCTGCTCGCGGGGCACGGCGGCGTGCTCGACCGGGTCGATTCGCTGCTCTGGGCCGGCCCTGCGGCATACATCACGCTGCTCGCGCTCACCTGAACCGCTGCTTCATGCGCGGTCCGGCATCCTTGTCGGCGTGAGACGCGTCGCGCTGCTCGGCGCCACGGGCTCGATCGGCCGGCAGGCCGTCGAGATCGTCGCCGCGCACCCCGAGCTCCAGCTGTGCGCCCTCCAGTCCCGCACGACGCCGCTCGACGAGCTGGCGGCCGAGCATGGCGTGGATCACCTGCAGGTCGGGGGCGACCCCGTCGAGCTGCTCGAACGGAGCGAGCCCGACGTCGTCCTCAACGCCGTCGTCGGGTTCGCCGGTGTCGGCGCGACCCTGTGGGCGCTGGAGCGCGGCGTCACGCTGGCGCTTGCGAACAAGGAGAGCCTCGTCGCCGCCGGGGAACTGGCGCTCGACGCCCAGTCGCGTGGAGCCGGGCTGCTGCTTCCGGTCGACAGCGAGCATTCCGCGCTGCACCAGTGCCTCGCGGGGCGGGACCCGGCGACAGCGTCGGGGCTGGTCCTGACCGCGTCGGGCGGACCGTTCCGCGGCCGCGACCGCTCGCAGCTCACCTCCGTCACGGCGGCCG
The DNA here is from genome assembly GCA_036265415.1 of Gaiella sp. Lineage (GTDB taxonomy): Bacteria > Actinomycetota > Thermoleophilia > Gaiellales > Gaiellaceae > Gaiella. Next base: position 11,010 of record DATAPC010000001.1, on the reverse strand, counting down.
AAGCACTCGCGCACCCGACCTGGAGCATGGGGCCGAAGATCACCGTCGACTCGGCGACGCTCGCGAACAAGGGCCTGGAGCTCATCGAGGCGCACTGGCTCTTCGACGTCCCGTATGACGCCATCGACGTCGTCGTACACCCGACGTCGGTCGTGCACTCCCTCGTGCGGTTCCGCGACGGATCCCTGCTCGCGCACCTCGGGCTGCCGGACATGCGCGTGCCCATCTCCTACGCGCTGACCTACCCCGAGCGGGCCGCGACGACCGTCGAGCCGCTCGATCTCGTCGGCCTGTCGCTCGACTTCGAGGCCGTGGACTCGGAGGCGTTCCCGCTGCTCGAGCTCGCCCGTCGCGCCGGCGAGCGCGGCGGCACGGCGCCGTGCGCGTACAACGCGGCGAACGAGGTCGCCGTGCAGGCGTTCCTCGAGGGTCGGATCGCGTTCCTCGACATCGCCGACGTGGTTGAGGAGACGCTCGCGCGGGTCGACGCGGCGCCCGCCCGCGATCTCGACGACCTCGTCGCCGCCGACGAGGAAGCACGCCGCCTGGCGGCGAAGGGGCTGCAACCGGCATGACCATCTTCGTCGCCATCGTGGGGCTCGGCGTCCTGATCCTCGTGCACGAGCTCGGACACTTCACAGTGTCGCTCGTCCTCGGGATGCGCCCGCGTCGGTTCTACATCGGGTTTCCGCCCGCCATCTGGAAGACGACGAAGAACGGGATCGAGTACGGCGTGGGTGCGATTCCGCTCGGGGGCTTCGTGAAAATCCCCGGGATGCACCGGCCCTCGGCGGCCGACGTCGACATGGGGCTCGGCCGTGCGCTCGGCGACGCACCTTCGCTCCAGGGCGCCGCGGGGCGCCTGCGCGGCGCCCTCGCCGCGGGGGACCACGACGCGGCGCGCGACTCGCTGCGCGTCCTGCGGGAGCTGATCGAGGAGCGTGACCTCCCGCCGCACACCGCGGCGAGGGTCGGCAAGGGGCTCGACGACCTGGACGACGCGCTCGGGCCGAACGCCTACTGGCGCGCCGCGACGTGGAAGCGGGTTGCGGCGATCGCAGCCGGCCCCGCCGCCAACGTCGTCCTCGCGCTGCTCCTCTTCACCGGCCTGTTCATGACGTCCGCGGGAAAGGCGACGACACGGGTCGAGGCCGTGTCTTCCGGAACGCCGGCCGCCGCCGCCGGTCTGCAGGCGGGCGACAGGATCGTGTCGATCGACGGCTCGCCGGTCGAGCCAGGCGACATCTCCCGCCTCATCTCGGGCTCCGACGGGCACATGCTGACCGTGGTCGTCGTGCGGGACGGCCAGCGTGTGAGCCTGCCGCCGACGTCGGCACGCCAGATCGACGGGACGTACCGGCTCGGGTTCATCCTGTCCGGCCAGGGCCTGCCTGCGAACCAGGCGCTGGGGGAGTCGCTCGGCCTGAGCTGGCGGGTGACGCGCGACATCGGCGCGTCCCTTGGCCGCCTCGTCACGGGGGACGGCCGCGACCAGATCTCGAGCCCCGTCGGCATCGTCCAGGGATCCTCGGACGCGGCGAAGCAGGGTACGGAGAATTTCCTCTTCGTCCTCGGGTTGATCTCGCTCTCGATCGCGCTGCTCAACCTGTTGCCCCTGCTGCCGCTCGACGGCGGCCACATCGTCTTCGCGATCGCTGAGGGAATCCGCGGTCGGGCAGTGAGGCGCGAGGTCTACGAGCGCGTCTCGGTCGTCGGGATCGGCCTGGTGCTCCTCCTGTTCGTCATCGGCCTCTCGAACGACATCGGTCGCCTTTCCTAGCCGTCATCGCCAAGCCGGAGGCAAGGGCAGCGCGGCGGCCAGGCGAGAGCGGTATTCGGCCCGGGAGATCTCGACGGCCCCGAGCCGCTCCAGATGCGGTGTCTGCCACTGCGCGTCGAGCAGCCTGCGGTCGGCGTCGCCCGCCGCGCGGAGGGCCTCGACGAGAGCGAGAAACGCTGCCTTCGAGGCGTCGGTGCGCGCGTGATACATCGACTCGGCTGCGAACAGCCCGCCGATCCCGACGCCGTACAACCCGCCCGCAAGCCCCTCGTCGTCCCACGCCTCGATCGAGTGTGCCCAGCCGAGCTCGTGGAGGCACGCGTACGCGCTCGTGACCTCCCGATCGATCCAGCTCGTCGGCTCGCCCGGCCGCGCACAGCCTCCGACGACTTCCGTGAACGACGTGTCCACGCGGATCGCGAAGCGCCTCGCCGCACGCTCCAGCGACCGCGACGGCCGGAAATCGGCGAGCGGGACGACCGCCCTGCGTGCGGGCGAGAACCAGCCGAGCCCGTCGCGCAGCGGCATGGGGAAGAGACCGAGCCGGTACGCCGCCAGGAGCGTTCCGGGCGCGAGGTCGGCTCCGACCGCCCACAGGTCGCCGGGAGCGTCGTCCGGCGGCGGCTCGAGCCGCCACGGCGTCGGAGGAGGCTCGAGCGGCACCACGCCGCGCATCGTGCCGTGCCGTGCGCTCCGCGACCCGACAAGGGCGCCGCTACCCTGACCGGCGATGGCGAGCGCTCACCGGATCGAGGTCGGCGGCGTCCCGATCGGGGGTGGTGCCCCCGTCGTCGTGCAGTCGATGACGCTCACGAAGACGCACGACGTCGAGGCGACCACCGCACAGATCGCGGCGCTGGCGTCGGCCGGCTGCGAGATCGTCCGCGTCGCCGTGCCCAAGCGCGAGGACGCGAAGGCGCTGCCGCTCATCGTGCGACTCTCGCCGATCCCCGTCATCGCCGACATCCACTTCAATGCGTCGCTCGCGCTCGATGCGATCGACGCCGGCGTGCAGGCCGTCCGGATCAATCCCGGCAACATCGGCGGCCGGGACAAGACGGAGCAGGTGGTGAGGGCCGCAAAGCGCGCGGGGATCCCGATGCGGATCGGCGCGAACGCCGGCTCGCTGCCGAAGCATCTCGAGGAGCTGGCGCAGGCGGACACGGCAGAGGCGCTGGTCGTCGAGGCGCTCGAGCAGGTGGAGATCCTCGAGCGGCTGGACTTCCGCGACTTCAAGATCTCGGTCAAGGCATCGCACGTGCCGACGATGATCCGCGCCTACCGGATGCTCGCCGACCGGGTGCCCTATCCGCTCCACCTCGGCGTGACGGAGGCCGGGACGCCGTTCGCAGGCTCGATCAAGAGCGCCGTCGGCATGGGGTCGCTGCTGATGGACGGGATCGGCGACACGCTGCGCGTCTCGCTCACCGCCGACCCCGTGAAGGAGGTCGAGGTCGCGTGGGAGATCCTCAAGGCCCTCGGCCTCCGCGAGCGCGGCCCGGTGATGATCGCCTGCCCGTCGTGCGGCCGCGACAACGTCGGCGTCGAGAGCCTGGCGGTCGTCGTCGAGGAGCGCCTCCGGGACTACCCGCAGGCCTTCGAGGTCGCCGTGATGGGTTGCGCCGTGAACGGGCCGGGCGAGGCCGGAGACGCCGACTTCGGGATCGCGGGCGGACGCGACGTCGGCTTCGTCTACGCGCACGGGCGCGTCCTGAAGAAGGTCGAGGCCGCCGTCCTGATCGACGAGCTGTTCCACGAGATCGACCGGTGGATCGACGCTGGCATGCCGCGGCCGAAGCGGCTCAAGCTGGCGAAGCCGGCCGCGCTCGCGATGGCGGAGGCAAGCCTCATCCCGCTGGGGTCCGCCTCGGAGTGACCCCTCCTGACGGCGGGCCGTTCAGTTCGTCGCTCGCGGCGCCGATACGGTCTCGGAATGGCTCGTCGACCCCTCCTTCTCCTCTCGCTGCTCGTGACCACGGGCGTGCTGCTCAGCGGGTGCGCAGGCGCGAGGTCTGTGGAGACGGGCCAGATCCCCGAGTCCGCCTCGCTCGCGCCGGCGGACGCGCTCGCGTACGCGACGCTGACCACGGACCAGAGCTCCGAGCAGTGGCAGAAGGCCACGAGCCTGCTCGAGCGGATCCCCGGACTCCGCGACGGGCTGACCGGCTCGGTGGCGTCGGGACTGAACGATCGGGGAATCGACTGGAACGCGGACGTGCGGCCGGCCCTCGGGCCGGAGCTCGTGGTGGTCGCCACGGCCGACGAGCAACCGATCGTCCTCGTCCAGCCGGACGACGAGTCGAAGCTCGAGGCTCTGCTCGACAAGAGCGACACGACATACGTCCGTGGCGCGGTCGACGACTGGCAAGTGGTCGCGCAGAGCCAGAAGGAGCTCGATGGCTACCGCACGGCACTCGCTTCGGGCACGCTCGACGGCGTCGAGCGGTTCACCGACGGGTTCGACGCGCTCCCGGCCGACTCCGTCGCGCGCGCCTGGATCGACACCGGAGGGCTCTCGAAGGACCTCGGACGGGCCGTCGGCCAGGCGTCGGCGCAGGCCGACCTCGGCCTCGACTGGCTGGCGGCGGCGCTCTCGGCGCGCGACGACGGAATGCTTGTCACCCTCGCGATGCGCACGCCGGGTGGGGGGGACACGCGCTACGACCCGGAGCTGTTCTCGCGCGTCCCGGCCGATGCCGTGGCAGCGCTGTCGTTCGGCGGCACGCAGGGACTGCTCGACCGGGTCCAGGGGAGCCTGCCGGTCGACGAGGTCTCGAAGCAGATCCAACGTTTCACAGGCGTGCCGCTCGAGCGGCTCGTCGACTCGCTGCGCGGCGAGGGGGCGCTCTACGTCCGCAAGGGTGCGAAGCTGCCCGAGATCACGCTCGTCCTCGCGCCGCCGGATCCGGACAAGACGTGGGGGACGCTCGACGAGCTCGCGCGAAGCCTCGCCGAGCAGGCGAAGGCGACGCTGACCGTCCGCACCGAGGACGGACGGGAAGTCCGGCGCGTCGCGCTCGGCGACGTCACCGTCTCGTTCGCCCGCCTCGACGAGAAGACGCTGATCGTGACGACGGGCACGGGGGCGATTCGGACGTTTGCGTCCGACGGGCCGAAGCTCGTCGACAGCGAGGCGTTCGAGCGGGCCGCCGAGGCCGTCGACATGGATCCCGTCGAGCCGACCCGCGGCTTCGTGTACGTCGACGTCGACGGGATCGTCCCGCTCGTCCGCGCCGCCTCCGGCGGGGCGAGCGTGCCGGGAGGCGTGGACGACGCGCTCTCGTCGCTCGACTCGTTCGTCCTCGAGGGCACCGGGGACGGCGACGTCACGCAGCTCCAGGGTTTCCTCCGTCTGAACGACTGAGCGACGCCGTCGGCCGTCCGTCTAGGGTTCGGCGGATGTTGCACCGCCAGTCGACACTCTTCCTGCCGACCCTCCGCGAGGATCCCGCCGACGCCGAGGCCGTCTCGCACAAGCTGCTCCTGCGCGGCGGTTTCATTCGCCAGGTCGGAGCCGGCCTCTGGACCTACCTGCCCGCGGGCTGGCGCGTGCACGAGAACGTCGTGCAGATCGTCCGCGAGGAGATGAACGCGATCGGTGGCCAGGAGATGTCGATGCCCGTCCTGACGCCGGCCGAGCTCTGGCAGCTGAGCGGCCGCTACGACAGGTTCGACTCGCTGATGAAGATCCGCGACGCGTCGGGACGCGACTTCGTGCTCTCCCCGACGAACGAGGAGACCGTCACGCTCCACGCACGCGAGCTTCGGTCCTACCGCGACCTGCCGAAGATCCTCTACCACGTCCAGACGAAGGAGCGGGAGGAGACCAGACCCCGCGGCGGTCTCATCCGCGTGCGCGAATTCGTGATGAAGGATGCGTACTCCTTCGACCGCGACGAGGAGGGGCTCGAGCGCTCGTTCCTCGCGCACAGGGGCGCCTACGAACGGATCTTCGAGCGCTGCGGGCTCGAGACCGTCGCCGTCGAGGCCGAGTCGGGGATGATGGGCGGCAGCGAGTCCGTCGATTTCCTGGCTCCCTCCGGCTCGGGCGAGAACACACTCGTCACCTGCGAGCGCGGGGACTATGCGGCCGACCTCGAGATCGCACGCGGTGTGCCGGCGGCGCCGGACTTCCCCGTGGCGCTCGCGTCGCCCGCCGAGGTGGAGACGCCCGGGATCGAGACGTGCGAGAGCCTGGCCGGCTTTCTCGGCATCGACCTCGCCGCGACGTCAAAGGCGATGCCCGTCGTCGCTGATGGCACAGTCGTGCTCGCCCTCGTCCGAGGCGACGACCGCCTCGACGAGGCCAAGCTCGCGGCCGTTCTCGGAGGCCCCGTCCGGCCGGCGCAGCCCGACGAGATCCGTGCGGCGTTCGGTGCCGAGCCCGGCTCGCTCGGTCCGGTCGGCTTCGCCGGCGAGGTCGTCGTCGACGAGACGCTGCGCGAGGGGCAGTTCGTCGCCGGCGCGAACCGGACCGGCTACCACCTGCGCGGCGTCCAGCAGGGCCGCGACTTCGACGGCCGAGCGGCAGACATCCGTGTGGCGCGCGAGGGCGACCGGTGCCCGAAGTGCGGTGGGGCGCTCACGTTCCGTACCGCAATCGAGGTCGGGCACATCTTCAAGCTCGGAACGTTCTACTCGGTCCCGTTCGGCGCGACATACCTCGACGAGCAATCGGTCGAGCATCCGATGCAGATGGGCTGCTACGGCATCGGACCGGGTCGCGTCCTCGCGGCGATCGTCGAGCAACGGCACGACGAGCGGGGGATCGAGTGGCCGCACTCGATCGCGCCCTACGACGTCCATGTGCTCTCGCTTGCAGGTGGTTCGGAAGAAGTGGGGGCGATCGCCGCGGCTGTCGCGGACGAGCTCTCGGCCGCGGGTCACGACGTGCTGCTCGACGATCGCGACGAGCGGCCGGGGGAGAAATTCGCCGACGCCGACCTGCTCGGCGCACCCCTCCGGGTCACGGTTGGGAAGAAGTCACTGACCGACGGTTCCGTCGATGTCCGGCGCCGGACGGAAGGCGCGGACACGCGCGTTGCCCGCGCGTCTGTGATTGACTGGGCGGGGCAGGAGTGATGGCGGCGAAGAAGCGCACGTATGCGAACGAGCCCCTCGGAGCCGCGATCGAGCGGCTGATGACCGAGACGGGGATCACCTACCGTGCCCTGGCGGAGAAGACGGGTCTCTCCGCCGGCTATCTCAACCACATCGTCCACGGAAACCGCCGGGTGCCCTCGACCGACGTCATCACGCGGATCGGGAAGGCGCTAGGCGTGAAGCCGGACTACTTCCGCGAGGTCCGTGTGCGAATCATCATCGAGAAGCTCGAGGCGACACCCGCGCTCGTCGACCGCCTCTACAAGCGGCTCGGCTGAGCCCGCCTACCGTCTGCGGGGGACGGCTGCAGCCCGGGGGACGCCGTTCGGCCCGCGTGCGTCTCCGACGGGCGCCTCTCCTTCCTCCGAAGGCGGCTCGTGCGCCCGCTCGGTGCCCCGAAGCTGGTCGTCCGTCATTCTGACGCGGCAGTTCGCGCGTGCCGTCGAGAGCACGTGGAAGAGCGCGTCCTCGCCGGCGGAAGCCGCCCCCGAGAGGCGGCCGAGATCCCAGGCAGTGACGTCGGCGAACGGGTCGTAGTGCTCGAGCGACCGTCGCCACGCCGTGTCCTCGAGGCGCTTCAGCACAACGCGCGCCTTGTTCAACGCCGCGATGTCTCTCGCCGTCAGCAACGCCGGTCGCTTGTCGTGATCGTCTCCGGACATTCCTCCTCCGTGGCGGCCTTCCTGATCACTATCGGCGCGCTCGAAGATGCCGTTAGTGGCCTTGCCGTCGAACCGGGTCGTTGGGGAGGGAACGCCCAGACGAAGGTCGAGTTGCGAGGGCGCGTGAAGCATCTGCGTTGCTCGAGCGCGAGGTCGCGGGGCCGGCTCGTGCGGCGCCCCGTAACCCGCAGCGCTCAGGGCCGGACTGTGAGCTGCAGCTTCTGTGTCGCTCGCTGACCGAGCGCATCGAAAGCAGTGAGGTAGAGCATGTAACTGACGGGCGTGGCGGGGCGGCGCTTCACGATCGTGCGAACGCCGTGCTTCGTGTGAATCCGTACGACGAGGGGCTTGCGCTGCGTTAGCCTCGGAACGCCCGTCAGGAGTCCCTTTGCGGCGTCGAACGAGAGCCACGCCGGCGGCGTTCCCGCGAGGCGCAGCCCGAACGGGCTCGCGCCGCCCGAGGTCTTCAGCCTCACTGCGAAACGCTTGCCCACATGCGCGGCCTGGAGATGCCCGCTCACGATCGCGAGCTTCGTCGCCACATTCACCGTTGCGTGACCGGTACTCACCGTTCCGAGGGCGTCCGTGGCCTGCACCGTGACGTAAAGCGCTCCGGCCGCCTTCGGTCGACCCCCCACTTGGCCCGTAGTCGCGTTGACACCGACGCCCTCGGGGAGCCCGACACCCGTCCAGGTGTACGGCGGCAGCCCGCCCTTCGCGGCGAACGCGACGAGGAACTGCTTGCCGAGCTTCACAGCGCCGCCGGCCGGGGCCGTGATCACGACAGGTTCGATGACACGGAGCGTCAGCTGCTTCGAGGCGCTCCGGGTGCCGTCCACCGCGCGAACCGTGATCTTCGAAAGGGCCGCCTGCGTCGGAGTTCCCGTGATCGCGCCGCCGCTGCCGAATGCCATTCCGGGTGGCAGGCTGCCCGACGTGATCGTCCAGCTCGACGCGGTTCCGCCGGCCGTCGCGAGCTGGTAGCCGTATGCCGCACCAACGTTTCCAGACGGCAGGTCGGCGCCGGTAGCGATGTCGAGTCCCGGATCGATGGCGATCACGAACTCCTCTTCTGTGCAGCACACCCATGGCCCGGGCGCGTCGTGCACCTGGAGGTAGAACCTGAAGGCACCGGCTTGCGTCGGCGTCCCGTAGACAGTGGCGGTCCGGTCGTTCGAAGAAAGCCGCAGCCCGGGCGGAAGGACGCCCGACGACACGCTCCAGGAGGCTCCCGGGCTGCCGCTGCCCGGTGAGAGACTGAACGTATAGCTGTACGGCACGCCAACGACGCCCGATGGCGGTGAGGCGTCCGCGATGTCGAGCGCGAGCGCGGTTCCGGTCGACATGAGCGCCGCCGCGCAGGCAGCGAGCGCGACGAGGGTGGTCCTTCCGGGCATGGAGTCGTTCCTCCTTCGGTGCCGCATGACGAGTTGCCCGTTCCGCAGATGGACGGTCCCGACTCATCGGCATCCCTCAGGACGAACCGCATCCCTCGCTCGGTGACTCGACCACGGTGTCGCGCGGGCGGCTTTACGCGACGACAACGTCTGCTTCATCGCCCGTTCGCGGGCGCTCATGCCTTTCTTCGATCCGACTGCTTCCCTGAGAGTTGACGACTCTCGCAAAGGAGCACAGATGCACGAGATCCCCCAGAGCACAGAGGACGGCCCCGGAAGCACCGCCGACGAACGGTCGCGTCGCTCGCGGTTCGCCGTCCCGTTCGCGGTAGGAGCGATGGCCGGGGCGACGGTGATCGGCGGCGTCGCGCTCGTCGCACATGACGGCGGCCCGAACCGTGCCGACGCGGTGGCGACGGCATCCCCGGGAACCGGCATCGCGCTGAACACGACGCTGTCGGCGGAGCAGATCTACCGGCTCGACAGCCCCGGCGTCGTCGACATCAGCGTCACGACGCAGGGAGGGCAGCAGGGCGACGTGTCGCCGTTCGGGCCGAGCGGAGGCAGCTCGCGCGCCGAGGGGACGGGATTCGTCTACGACATGTCCGGGCACATCGTGACGGCCAGCCACGTCGTCGACGGCGCCACCGCCATCCAGGTGCGCTTCAAGGACGGCTCCGTCGCGAAGGCGAGCCTGGTCGGAACCGATCCGTCGAGCGATACCGCGGTGATCAAGGTGGACGTGGCCTCGTCGAGGCTCAAGCCGCTCGCGCTGGCGGACAGCAGCGACGTGCAGGCCGGGCAGGGCGCGGTCGCGATCGGGAGCCCCTTCGGCTACGAGGAGAGCATCACCGCGGGCATCGTGAGCGCGGTCGACCGCACGATCCAGGCGCCCAACGGCTACTCGATCCCGAACACCATCCAGACGGACGCGCCGATCAACCACGGCAACTCCGGTGGTCCGCTCATCGACGCGAGCGGCAAGGTGATCGGCGTCAACGTGCAGATCGCCGCAGACGACTCCGGTGGGAGCAGTCAGAACGCCGGCGTCGGCTTCGCCGTCCCGTCGAACACCGTGAAGAGCGTGGCCGACGCCCTGATCGCCGGCCGCTCGGTGCCGCACGCGTATCTCGGCGTCTCGATCGGTACGAACACGAACGGCACCGGTGCAGTGGTCGGCACCGTCCGCGCGGGCAGTCCGGCCGCGGACGCGGGCGTGAAGTCCGGCGACGTCGTCGTATCCGTCAACGGCAAGCAGGTCACGGCCGCCAACGAGCTGACGGCGGCGATCGCGGCGCTCCGGCCGGGAGACAAGGCGACCCTCAAGGTGCAGCGCGGCGGCTCGACCGTCACGCTGACCGTCACCCTCGGGACGCGCCCCGCATCGACCACATCCTGACGTCCCGCCGACGATCGAGCCCGGGTGGTATCTGCCCGGGCTCGACGTCCGCGAGCGCACGGCTACCCGCAGGTGCCTTCGCTCTACCACTATCGGCCCGCTGGCGGAACGGACGTCACCCTGCGCGAGTGGAGCGTGATTCTCGTCCGGCCAACACCGGGACGTCACACCATCCGCTACCGATTCCGACTGCTGCAGGGAACGATCGACGCGACGTGGGCGTTCAGCGTCGCCCATGAATAGCGGCGAGGTGCGTCGGCCAGGTTCGTTGAACTGCTCGACGAGCACCGTCAACTCCGTCTAGTCAGACTCACGCTCCGAATCCGGCTCGTGCGAGCTTCGCGCCGAGCGCGTCGCCCTTCGCTTCCAGCACGGCCGCGGGGACGGCCGGCGAGGCGTGCGTGCGAGCCGCGCGGCCTCCGCACCGCCGCCGTTTCAGCATGGAAGCTACGATGAGCCGGTCGCGGGGCGTGGCGCAGCCTGGTTAGCGCGCTAGTCTGGGGGACTAGAGGTCCCGAGTTCGAATCTCGGCGCCCCGACTACGGAAAGCCCTGCTAAAGCGGGGCTTTCGTCGTCCATAAGAAGACAAACCTGGCCCGGTGGTCGCCCCGTGGTCGCCTAAGCCGGGGGGAGACCCCCGCTCTAAGGGTGGGAGGTGGAACCGAAGTA